>CAZAEO010000007.1:0-38239 GCA_964484285.1 uncultured Coxiellaceae bacterium
GAGCCAGTTGGGTCAAAAGTTTCGGGGAAACGGGCTCTGGCTCTTTCAGGGGGCACTCCGTTTAAGAACACAGTACTCTAACTCGTAACCTATCATTTTCAAAGTTCCAAAATCCATAAGCCATTCGTTGTATCAGTTTCATCTTGCGATGAAACCCTTCCGTTAAATTTTATCATTTACCCTATTATTAGTTAATTAAGTAATTTACTGGTTAACTAAGTCACGAATCACATGGGGGTTTTTCTGAATACACTTTAGATAAGCACGACTAATCGTATCAGGAATGCGTTTATGCTGTTCCCATTTACGTAATGTATCAATATTAATATGATAGACCTCAGAAAACTTTTGCTGTGTCATTTTAAGTTTTTTTCGAAGCTTACCAACATCTGGCGAGGTTTGTAACGTTACCAAGCCTTTCTTTTTGGCTTCTTTCAGTGTATTAATTAAATTTTTGCCTAATTTGCTCATATTATTCACCGAATAATTCATTAATTAATTTTCGTAATTCTATCTTTTCACTCGCATCAATGTTTTCCTGATCTGCTTTTTTAAATAAAGTCATCAGTAAAACGATTTGTTCTCCATCATAATAATAAAGCACTCTGAGACCGCCCCGTTTTCCGCCACTCTTTCCAGTCGTCCATCGAATTTTTCTAATACCACCCGTGCCCGCAATCAATACACCTTTCTTTGGATCTAGCGCTAGTGAATCGATTAAGTCTTGTATAGCTTCCTGCGTCATTGATTTTTTAGCTAAACGCATAAATCTGGGAGTCGCCTTCACCTCAAGCATATGTTTCTTTCCTTTTCTTTATTATAGCACATAGTACCAGTAGCACAAGGTGCTATATTCCTTATTTTTAGGACTTAAACTGCCTGTTCAAAAGGAATAATATTCGAACCTATCATCAATGTTTCAATATATTGCGCCCACTGATTAAGCGCTTCCTTACGTTCAGGCAGCATTTCATTTTTATTATAAGTCGCCATGATTTTTGGCATCTTATGTCCTAGACACCCACCTCAAAGACGCAGCAACGCGAAAAAAATTAATTGCGCACTCTGTAAGAACATCATCTGGTGTTGAAGGCATCAAAGCAAAAGAAGGAAAAATATTGCGCTTTGAAATTCCAAATAGAAAAGATAAAAAAATTTATAAAACGCAGCAGGTTACAACTGCCGATAGGAGCGTTGTTAAAAGCATAATGCTTTTTCTCGATATATGAGGTCGTTTTCATTTTTTTTACCTCCAGCGACACACCTCCAGGCTTGGCGGAACTCCTTGCTATAAAGTTTTAATCTAGCGAAATCAAAAAGACACCACGTGCACTTCTAACTTTTTACCCAATTTATTAAGCGCTTCTTCAATGCGTGGCAGTTTTGAGTTGTAATGAGGATCAAGCAAACGACGAATTTCTTTTTCATCGCAACCTAGTTTTTTTGCAAGCGATGTGTTGTTGAGTTTCTTTTCTCGCATAGCGAGATATAAAGCAGTTTTTGCCGCGAAGGTAGTTGATAAGGCAACATATTTACAACGCTTACGCTGACTAGGTACTGGAATATCTAGCTTTTTTGCAATTCGATGAGCAATCGCTTCTTCCAAGCAATCCATAGCTTCATTTAAAGCATCTTCTAAATTTTCACCTTGGGTAATTGCTTCCGGTAAATCCGGAAATTGCACCAAATAGCCACCTTCTTTTTGTTTGGTTAGCTTAACTGAATAATTAAATTGGTCACTCATATACATTTACCTCAATTCATCTTTAGAAATACCAAGCTGCTTTAGCATGGCGTTATATGTACCAGTCTTAAGCTCATCTTTTAAGTTACGAATAATGGTAAAACGATCCCCATATTCGATAGTGCAATGACTCCATGACAATCGCATTGAAATTCAGCGGAAATAGATGAAGAATATTTTCCATATAAAGTTAATAACATTAGGCGCTAGAGAGACGCCCTGCCCTAATCCTGTCGTCATCCCGGAATTTAGTCCGCCTCCATTATTAAAAGACTATTTATGCCAAACATGCTTTAGATAAGTAATTGATAAAAAAGAAATCATAATTTAAAAATTGATCGCTTTGTGGTCATATTGTACAATAGAAGGCTATAACTCTTATAAAAATTGAACATTAAGAATTGCACAGCAGTAAACAATACTTAAGGTTAATAACATTACGAGGAGGTATATGCTTAACCGGATAACGGTGCGTCATTTATTGAAGCAAAAATTAACGGAATATCTGCATTCATGCGATGAAAATTCAGCACCTTCAATTGTTAAACCTAAACCACATCAATTGCGTATTCTGCGAGAATATTTACAAAAACTAGAAGCAGATGCAAATCATTCCGCATGTCATGCTGTTTTTCCTTTACCAACAGGCGCAGGCAAAACATATCTTTTTACACTTTTAGCTGATCTACTTGCAACTAGCTCAGGGAAAACTGTCAACGAACTGAAACAAAAAACACAAAAAACTATGCTGTCAGGAGAACAACCCGAAGCCTCTCGCAAGACACTCATTATTGTACCTACATTAACTTTAATGAACCAAACAATAGAAAATCTGCAAATTTTTTCGCCTCATTTAAAAAGTGCCAAATTAAAATCACAATGCGATGATCTTGAAGACAAACGAGTAGGAACATTGGATAAAGATAGCACTTCATGCATCTTAAACAACAGCGATGTAGCAGTCGTAACCTATCAAACACTGCTAAAGCATTATGAAACTATACCCTGGGAAAAAATTGGAATAGTCACATTAGATGAAGCTCATCATGCTTTATCTAAAAAATATGTGGATATCATCCAAAAAAGTATCATGCCGCAAGACTGTACACTATTAGGATTCACCGCGACTCCTATTTATAATTTGAAAAGAAAAAAGAAATCAAGCACAGCGGGATTAGCAAGCGTATATGAGTTGCTTGGTTATGCGGAAGATGGCCATGATAACCCAATCAAAGCAATCCGTGTAAAAGAAGCGATTGAAGAAAAAATTAATTGTCCTGTTAAATGTAATCGAGTTGTTATTCCTGAAGTAGAAAATATGGCTGCCAATTCGTCTGAAGATATTTCTGAGAAAAAAGCAGCTCGCATCATTGACAAAGAAAATTATAATCTAATTTTAGTTGACATTTATGCAAATAGCGTCAGCAAAATAACAGGCGTGCCTTTTCGTGGCAAAAAAGCAGTAGCATTTTGCGCTGGCATCGATCATTCAGAACACGTTGCAGAGATCTTTAATCAAAACTTACTCATAGAAAATATAGACCCGCTCTGTTTTTTACAAAAACAGTATCAAATCAATGTTAAAATTCATTTTCTACAGGAAACAAAAAAGAAATTTGCAAAAACTACTGGTCTTACTGAACAAGAACGTCAAAACAAAATTGAAAAAGAAGCAAATACTTCAATAGATACGTTTCTTAAAAAACACCCTTTCTGTGTTGCTAAAGCAGTACATTCCAGAAAAAAAGAAAACAACTCTGAATCCACTGATACAAAAATAACATCGCTTGATCAGCAAGAATGCCGAGAGATTATTTTACAATATAAATTAGGTGGAACAAGAATTCTAACGGGTTCAGACATGTTGAAAGAAGGCTTCGATGATCCAGAAACTGAATTAGTATTTAATCCTAGACCGACCAAATCCGAAGTGGATGAAATCCAGCGATGCGGGCGTGGCCTACGATGGTCAAAAGATCCCAAAAAGATTTGTGAAATTTTTGATTTCCAATGGGGAACAACGCCATGTTGTCATTTTGTGCAATTTTTGAATGGTAAATTTACTGTTGGGATAGATGAAAACTTTCATAAGTCAATGAATATTCCATCAGCACCTAATAAAATCGAATTACAAAAAACTGCAAAATACAGCATAAAACATAAAGACGAAGGGGTTCTACGCCTCAAACCAAAAACAAAAAGAAAAGCTACCGAGACAAGTCAACCAACTGGTAGAATAAACAAAAAACTAAAACCAAAAAGAGAAAAAACTATTCGAGCAGTACCTACTATACAAGCCTTACAACAACTCAATACTAAAACAGACCATGCATTTAAGCTATTTAGCGAAACCGTTAAATTTGTTTTCTCCTCTGATATGGACATGGCATCTGTTGATGAAAGACAATTCGAATCCAAACATAACGATGAGAGCATGCAAATTGATCTTTCTCTTGACTTAATGGATACAAATATTGCTGCCGCAAACGATTCTTTATCTACATCAGAAATAATTTCTAATGAACAAAAGCAAATGATAGAAAAATGGAAGAATACAGTGGAAAATTATAAAGCATTTTTTGCAAAATTTGCAGACACTTCTTCGCATGTTACGACTGAAAAATCAGTCAACGCTGATGTTCGTGATTCATTAACCTCTACACATGTTCTACAACAGCTGCATACTCAGTATACAACTCTAATTAACAAAATCGAACGACTCACTAATCAAAGTTTATTAGAAACCTTTGATGAGCTGAAAACGCTTGATAAAGAAGTTAGCATGTTAAATGCTAATTTATTTCAACATTCAGCGCAAATTAAAACACATCTTCAATCGAAACAAAAACCATCACAACCTAATCAATCACAGCAACAAGAAATAGCAATAGAAAATATATTTGCGCCAAGTAACGATATTTTTTATCTTAACTCTCAATATCAAGATGTTGACATGTCATTTATGGCTGGAATGGATCAGATAATAGAAGAAGAAAAAATATTTACCTGGGATAATAACCCGCCATTTGATCCAAATATGCAAATCGATTTTTCCTACCCCTATTTCCAAGATGAACCAATAATTCCATCATCTTCGCAAATGCCAATTGATAACACATCTCAATTTCAAGTTATTGAAAACGAATTACCTCAACAACCTATTCAGCCATTACCGCAAGTACCAGCTGATAATACTCTCCAGAAAGCACCAATCATGGAAGAACACAAATCTGAACAAGAAACCATTGATCAAGAATTTAAAAAACATATCGCCCAACTAAATGATAACTTTAGAAGTAAGGGATGCGGAGAAATAATCAATGACAGATTAAACTCTATTTCACCAAAATTGTGGTCTGATAAAAATAGCAAAGGACAAACACTGTTAATGCATATGCTAAATCAAATTCATAATGCTACTATTTTACAAAGAGTCATCAAAAAAATTGCTGCAAATAAAGAAACTGCCAAATCTTTTGCGATTTGTGATTCAGAAAACAATACTGTCTTACATGCCATTTTATCTCACGAACCCAAAAAACAATTGTTTATTCAAGCCAACTTTTTATATACATGGATGGAACTTGTTATCAAAAACTGTCCGGAGCTTGTTAAACAAACAAATAAAAATAAACAAACCCCTTTGCATCTGGCTGCACAAACGTTATTACTAGAGAATAAAAACGTCCATTCCAGTCTTGTAGATGAATTTTTTAAATACATAGAAAGTTTTCTTCAATTAGCTGAAAAATATAATCCTGATCTGAAGAAAAATGATATAATAAATGCAAAAGATAGCAATGGCGCAACGGTATTTGATTATGCAATCCAGAGCATACCAAAAAATCAGAATACAACGTTAATTGAGAACCTTCTTCAACATTACAATATTATTCTAAGCGACGAAAATATAGATCAACTCAAAAAACTCGCGCCTCATCATCACAATCTACAAAAAATACTCACACAAAAAGAACTTTATTGCCATCAATTGTGCCCATCTCCTCTAACGCCAGAATTGATAACTTCACAGACAGCCAATTTTGCAGGCTTCGTGCAAAATAGTAATCACCTTTTGCATGCGCTCTTTAATACAGTTCATTTTTTTAATGGCTACTTGCCTAAGGAAATAAATGATCCACTGCATCATTCTCAAGTAAAAAATAAATGTTGTTACTTTATTGCTAAACAGCCAGCCATTGTAAATGCACAAAATGATAAAGGACAAACTCCCCTTCACCTTGCAATTTTTGCATTAAATAAATATCCTGCTGATTTCTCTGAAGCACGTAATTATTATGCAGCATCTGTTTGCCAGTATATCTGCATATTGAATAAGATATTAAATAAATGCAATCTTACCCTTGATTTAAATAGTCAGGATAAAGAAGGCAAAACTCCGCTAGATTATGCAATTCAATTAAACAGTCATGACATATTAGTTAATTATCTCTTACGAAACGGGGCACGTGCTCATTATTATCAACATGATGCTCGATATTGCCAATTGTTACAATCACACATACGTTCTGTTGTTACGCTACCTCCTCCTGTACCCAACATATTTGCAAACGGCCTGACTTTATTTCAGCCAGCACCCGCTGCCATAATAACAACGACAACGCAATCTTCCGTATCACCTGCATATAATTTGAATCAGAATTGATAAACTTTGCGTTGTTAAGAATTTCTTAAGAATCGCCCGTTACACTTGGGTCTTGTTTATAATTCATTTCCTCAAGCGAAAAAAGAGGGAATTGTAAACAAACCCTTTAACCTACACAAATAAATTATCAAGGAAGACAGATATGTTTACAAAAAGCGCGCTCGCAATAAAAACAACCGCCTCCGATGAAAAAACAACCCTATCTGTTCCTAATACACACGGTACAGCTGAGCTTGAAGAATTAAAACAACAACAAAAAAAGCTACAAGACATTATTAAGTCATTTCGAGATCTTGCAGCCAAAATACAAAAAAACTCCCCCTCGCCTTCTTTGGAGGAATTAATAGCGCAACAATCGACGAATGTGATTAAACCTGCTACTTATTCATTTTGGCCAAAAGATATCAACACAAAGATTGAAGAAAACTTACATGCAATGCTTGATTCATTAGCAAAAGAATACAAAAAAATTATTCTATTAAGCGATAAATTAAATGATTATCAAGATCAAATGAAATTATGCGATAATACAATTGCTTTAGCTTCTGATCTTGAAAAATTCATTGACCAAACTATTCAATTAATGAATGAAGAAAAAGAAACACTTGAAAACAAACAACATACAACACAAAACCTTCCTTTAGCTATCTTGAAATTTTTAATAACAAGTGTAGTGCCTCTGCATTTTAAAGAAATATTGCAGCTCATCTTGGATATTTTACCCAAACAGTCCGATGGAAATACAACAGAAGATATCGATCTACAAATACAAAAAAAAGTTCAAAATGCATTGAGCAATGAAAATAACGTACTAAACAAAATCGTTGCCACATTAGAAGTACTTTATTATAGAGCAGAAAACGCTTTTAAGGCTTCTCTCTCAAAACAAGCCGTTGCTAAGCCAACTACATTAAGCATTGAGTTACCAGAACAAGGAAACGACTCCCCGACAAGCATGCTAAGCCCTGCTTCTCGCACGAGACTTTTTGGTTCTAAAAATAGCTCATCACATTCTACATCCACAAACACAGATTTATCTCATTCTGCCACATGGCGTTGTCATATTTTATGATATTAAAATGAAAAAAAAGAAAAGCACATCGATATAATACGTCCGTAGGTTTTTTGCCAGATTTTTTAGGGGGAGTGTAAAGCGAGTGCGCATAGGGTAAGAATCAAGAAACAGGCAGTATACAAAAGCATCTGCCTGTTTTTTGACTATAAGGAGACCTAAACCCTTTGATTATAAAAACTTGTAAACTACACCTAAGTTAAACACATCGGATGATGTTTTTCCAAGGTTAGTTACAGTATTATATCTGGTGTATATGTACTCTCCACGTAGATCCCAGTTTTGGTTTAAAGCAATTGATGCACCTGGGCCAATGTGCCAGCCAGTCACTGTATCTGATACGCCGGTACCATTAAAGTGAGTACGACCTCCACCTAAGCGTACATATCCGAGAACACGATCAACAATCATGTATCCTGGGAGAAGACTAATGCCCCAAGCCCAATTTGATTTCGCGCTCGTAGAAGTTGTACCTTGTGTGTACTGGAGATCTTTTACGTTAGCTGTCCATATTCCAAATATTTCACCAGCCAAATAAAATTGTGACATCATCATCCCATAACCAAGAGAAAGATTACCATCTATTCCCCTGAAAACAGTCGGTGAGCCAGAATAATTATTTCTGCTGCCTAAGCTAAGCCCTACATAAGGACCCGCAGTATAGGTAAACACAGGGCATGGTGCCATTTCTTCACCCTTGTAGTTACCGCCACCTGCAAAAGCAACACTTGAGCTTGCTGCTAAAACTCCACTTACAATTAGTAATTTCTTAAACATGATTTTCTCCTATAATTTCCTTATAACAACTACGTAGTTTTACAACATATAGATATCAAAAACACTAAAACTTTTTGCATCATGAAACATCATCTAGATTGCTAAGTTTCATCTTTAACCATCGTCCGGATAAGTCAAAGAGATGTTTACACATATCTACTTGCATATCCGTGATGCCGGATACGCTGTTGCATCACATGATAGACCATACCACATATTAGATAGAAATAGCTATTAAAATCATAACGTTATTATTTTTAATTGGTCAAATTAAATTTAATTTTGGCATAAAAAATCAAATTATATACAAATATAGCGCCTCATCTACAGGTAAGAAGCAACAAATAAAATCTAGAACGTAAAAATAACACCTTTTTTTGATAAAAATCTTGATAACTTTCTCATGCTTTTTTACTTAAAAAGACTCTATTATTTGTAATTATTTTTTTGAGATTATTTTTATCTCTAATACAAAAATAATCTCAATATATCTAAACATCAATTATAAATCATACTGAAATAATACGACTAATTAATAAAAAACACTTGCTCATAAACAAACATTCCAATAAATTAATACGTTGAACCTCTTTGATACGATCTGCGAATCAAAATGGGAATAAACTTGAAGTTATCAAAATATAAGGAGATATATTAATGAAAAAGCAACTGCAACTTTCACTTGTTTCAGCAGCAATATTATTAGCTGTAACAACTGTTTGTTCTGCAAAAGGTTATAAAGCTGACAGTTATAAAGGTGAAGCACCTTGTCCAGTTCCTCTGACGTTAAAAGATGGATTCTATCTCGGTGCGCAATTAGGTTATGATTCCTATCGTGTTAATCATAATGCTAGCGTAACATCTGGAGTTAATAATTTTACTGCAAGTCCAGTAATCAACCCAACTGGCCTCGTCGGTGGACTATTTGGTGGTTATGGTCAATACTTCAGTAACATCTATTACTTAGGTGGTGAGCTTTTTGTAAATGCCAGTGGTGCAAATACAAAATACGATGCAAGCACTCTCGGTGGTTTAGTTTCTACTTACTATTCTAAGGTAACCGTTCGAAACAGTTATGGATTTGGTTTATTACCAGGTCTTAAGCTAAATGACACTTCTTTACTTTATGTGCGTTTAGGTTTCAATCGTGTAAGCTTGAAAGGACAAGAAAACGCTACTCTCGCAGGTACATCAGTCAGCAACACCAGTACTCACTGGAGCAGCGGCTTTAACTTTGGCTTAGGTTTGGAAACGACCTTCTATCCAAACTGGAGCTTAAGAGCCGAAGCTAGCCATACCAACCTTAGCTCCTTCTACACAGGTGCTACTAAAATTATACCGTACGATAATCAAGCTATGTTAGGCGTAATTTACCACTTTGCGTAAATAGATATAACATCACTAAAGTAGCGTATGAGTTACTGCTAAATATCCCGCGCTTTGTTTATCGCGGGATATTTTTTTAAACCTATCATTCTATAGCCTGTCATTAATTACTTTCTCGAATTTACCCCGCAACAAGCGCGTGACCCCGTGAAATTTTATAAGAGCCTGTTCAATGTCTCTGGGCTTAAGCGAAAAAGCAGATAATCGAGACATTGAACAGACTCTAAATGACAATATAAGACTTGGAAAAAAATCTATTCCTCATTAACATTAGCATTACATAAGCGCATTATCCTAAATTCGGCAGTTGTAACCGTAGCGAGAAGGACTGCTGTTACAACTGCCGAATTTAGGATTATCAATCATCGGAGATAACATTTCATGAAAATCATCATTATTGGCGGCACAGGAAAAATTGGCCATGCCGTTCAGCAAGAATTAAAACCACGTCATGACATCATCGTTGCTGCTCGCAAAAATAGTGAAATCATAGTCGATATCACTGATACCACATCAATAGAACAAATGTATCAATCTATCGGGAAATTCGATGCTGTGATCTCTACCGTTGGAAAAGTATATTTTGGTGATATTCGCACCATACAATCGGAAGATTATTACGTTGGCTTAAATGATAAGTTAATGGGACAAGTGAATTTAGTTTTAATTGGACAAAAATATATTAATGATCATGGCTCATTCACTTTAACAAGCGGTATCCTAAGTCAAGATCCCATTCAATTTGGATCATCAGCTTCTATGGTCAATGCGGCGTTAGAAGGGTTTACTAAAAGCGCCGCCATTGAACTCCCTAAAAACATTCGTATTAATGTGGTAAGTCCCACAGTTATTTTAGAATCTATAACTGAATATGCGAGTTATTTTCGTGGTTACGAGCCTGTGTCTGCAGCACGGGTTGCTCTCGCTTACAGCAAAAGCGTTGAGGGACATCAAACCGGTCAAGTCTATCGAGTAGGATATTAGACGACTACTTATTCAGCAAAACGGAGCTAGAGCCCTTTTCCAGAGTAATATCAGCATTGACAAAACCGCTCATCATCCGGAAAATCGGCTAACCTTACGGAAGGAATAAAGGCATGAGTTCAGGGAAAAAATTTCGCGATACACTACTCACTGAAAAACCTTTGCAAATTGTTGGGACTATTAATGCCTATACCGCGTTACTAGCAAAACATGCAGGCTACCGAGCCATTTATTTATCGGGTGCGGGTGTAGCAAATGCATCTTTTGGCTTGCCTGATTTAGGCATCACGACTTTCAACGATGTTTTAGAAGATGCACGACGCATTATTAATACAGTCGATTTACCTTTATTAGTCGATATTGATACAGGATGGGGAAACGCATTTAATATTGCACGTACTATTCGTGAGATGAACAAAGCGGGTGTTGCTGCAGTACACATTGAAGATCAGGTTCAAGCCAAACGTTGTGGCCATCGACCTCATAAGGCTTTAGTTGATTCTGCAGAAATGGTCGATCGAATTAAAGCAGCTGTCGATGCTAAAATAGATCCTCACTTCGTCATTATGGCAAGAACAGACGCTTTAGCTTCAGAAGGTTTAACTGCAGCAATTGATCGTGTGATGCAATATATTGCTGCAGGTGCCGACATGATTTTTTTTGAGGGCGTGCGTGATATTTCTCACTATCAAACACTTACCCAACAATGTGATGTTCCTGTACTTGCTAATATGACTGAATTTGGGGTAACACCACTTTTCACTGTTAATGAACTACAAAATGTGGGGATTCGCTTAGTGTTATACCCTCTTAGCGCATTCCGCGCCATGAGTGCAGCAGCACTGAATGTATACGAAACCATTCGTCAACAAGGCACACAGAAAAATCTAATCCCTATTATGCAATCACGTGAAGAACTCTATCATTTTCTAAATTATTATGCCTATGAAAAAAAATTAGATGCACTTTTTACAAAGGAAAAAAACAATGATTAAAAAAGCCGGTGGTTTAGCAGGCATTATTGTTGGTGATACTGCGATTAGTACTGTTGGAAAAGAAGGTGTAGGACTGACTTATCGCGGCTATGACATTCATGATTTAGCTGCACACAGTAGTTTTGAAGAAGTTGCGTATTTACTTATTTACGGTGAATTACCTCATCAAAAAGAATTACAAGCTTATTGCGAAAAATTAATGATGCTGCGCGAATTACCGGACCCACTTAAACTCGTCCTTGAAACTATTCCAGCAAACACTCATCCTATGGATGTACTACGTACAGGCTGTTCTATGCTAGGAACATTAGAACCCGAATCCAAACAATATGGTCAACAAGACGTGGCGGATCGCTTGATTGCTTCCACGCCAAGCATGCTTCTCTATTGGTATCAATTTCATCGTACAGGTAAACGCATTAAAACCATTTCTGACGAACAGGGTGTCTCTGGTCATTTTCTTTATTTACTACACGATAAAAAACCCGATGAAGAACATCGTCGTGCATTTGATGTTTCCTTAATTCTTTATGCTGAGCATGAATTTAATGCCTCGACTTTTGCGGCACGTGTGACGACTTCCACGGAGTCTGATTTTTATTCTGCTATTGTTTCAGGTATCGGAACATTACGCGGCCCATTGCATGGCGGCGCAAATGAAGCGGCTATGGAACTGATCGCTCGCTTTAAAAATCCAGATCAAGCAGAACGTGGCATACAAACTATGTTAGCTGATAAAGTTAAAATTATGGGCTTTGGACATCGTGTTTATAAACTATCTGACCCACGCTCAGACATCATTAAAAGTTGTTCAAAAAAATTAGCGGAGCATGCGCAAGATGGATATCTTTATGCTATCTCTCTGCGCATTGAACAAGTCATGTGGAATGAAAAACATTTATTTCCCAATTTAGATTTTTATAGCGCTACGGCTTATCATTTTAGCCATATTCCTGTATCTATGTTTACGCCGATCTTTGTCATGTCACGTCTTTCAGGCTGGAGCGCTCACATTATTGAACAACGCAATAATAATCGATTAATTCGTCCCGAAGCCAATTATATTGGACCAGCGCCCCGCGCTTATGTCCCTCTCAACGAACGAGGTTAATTTATCTATGATGAATTACGCAGCAGATATCAACGTACGTCCCGTGCCTGATAAAGAATTGGTGACGTTAGCAGACTATGTTACGGCACACACCATCACAAGCCTACCAGCCTATGCTACAGCACGTTATTGCTTGATGGATGCGTTAGGCTGCGCATTCCTTGCATTGCGCTATCCAAAATGTACAGCATTATTAGGACCCATTGTCCCTGGCACACAAGTCCCGCATGGCGCACGTGTACCAGGCACACAATATGAATTAGATCCGATACTCGCGGCATTTAATATTGGTACACTCATTCGTTGGTTAGACTTTAATGACACTTGGTTAGCAGCAGAATGGGGCCATCCTTCAGACAACTTAGGCGCCATTTTAGCGGTGAGCGATTACGTTAGCAGAAAAAACATCGCTGAAAAAAAACCACCCCTTATCATGCATGATGTGTTAACTGCGATGATTAAAGCCTATGAAATTCAAGGTATTCTGGCATTAGAGAATGCCTTCAATCGAGTCGGACTTGATCATGTCGTTCTGGTAAAAGTTGCTTCAGCCGCACTTGCGATGCAATTACTGGGTGGTAATCATGAAGACATTATTAATGTACTATCCCATGCGTGGATTGATGGCCAAAGTTTAAGAACGTATCGCCACGCTCCCAATACAGGCTCACGAAAATCATGGGCAGCAGGTGACGCGACTAGCCGCGCGGTACGTTTAGCGTGGTTAGTTAAACAAGGTGAAATGGGATATCCCAGCGCTTTAACTGCAAAAACATGGGGATTTTATGATGTACAATTGCGCGGTCAACCTCTTCGTTTTCATCAATCATTAAATAGTTATGTCATGGAAAATATTTTATTTAAAATTTCTTTTCCTGCTGAATTTCATGCACAAACAGCTGTTGAATGTGCTATTGCTTTGCATAACACAATTAAGGATCGATTAGAAAAAATTGATAAAATCATTCTAACAACCCAAGAATCTGCTATTCGTATTATTAGCAAAACTGGCCCACTCTATAATTATGCTGATCGTGATCATTGCTTACAATATATGGTAGCAGTAGGATTGTTGCACGGCGATTTAAAAGCAAATTATTATGACGACCCATTTGCAGATGACCCACGAATCGATGCATTGCGTAATAAAATGCACGTTGAAGAAGACCCACAATTCAGCAAAGACTATCTTGATATCAATAAACGTTCTATTGCTAACGCAATTCAAATTTATTTTAAAGATGGGACACACACCGATAAAATCCAAGTTGAATACCCTATCGGTCATAAACGCCGACGTGAAGCAGGCATTCCATTGCTTTTAAAAAAATTTGAAGAAAATATAGCGCCCCATTTTTCAAATCAAAAAGTAGATACCCTACTCAAACTATTTTTGGACCAGAAAAAACTTGAAAGCATGCCTGTTAATGAGTTTATGGAACAGTGGATTAAATAACATTTTTTTTCAATAAAGACAAAACATTACGCCTTATTTTTAAAAATGAATACAAATTGTACAATGCAAAATCTTTTGGTATACTATTTTTCAATATCTATCCATTAGGTGCGTTGCGTATGCTCTCAAAATCTCCTCTCAATAATATCGGAGCAGTTGAAGAAAAAATTTCTGCGCCAGAAAATACAGACACACAGCCGCAAACAGAAATAGTAGAAATCCGTGTTCTTTCACTGAATATCGCTTGTTTGCCGACCCCTCTTGGTCAAATAAATAAACATACATTAAGACCTAATCGTACGCGCGCACATGAAATTGCCGATGATATTGTGCAATGGAACAAATCATACCTGGCTGGCGAATCCAAGGATGATGAAATACCGCCCTTGGTCATCTGCTTTCAAGAATCATTTGATCAAAAAGCAATAGCTATTTTACGCGCTCACTTAACACTTTATTATCCACATCAACTAATTAATCCAGGCGCAGGAAACATTAATGTAGGCAGTGGATTAGCGATTTTTAGCACGTTTCCTATTATTGATTCAGGTTTTGTTCCTTTTAAAAATAATATGATTGGAGAAGAAACCTTAGCCAACAAAGGAGTGTTGTGGGCAGAGCTCAATATTAATGATAAACAATTTGTTACCGTGTATAACACGCATTTACATGCTGGCGGAGCAATTTTCCCCAAATGGTCAAAATTTTATGGCGGCTCGACTTCAGAACGCCGTGGAGAACAGATGCAAGTGATTTGCGATCTCAATAAAGAACATGAAAAAATATCAACTAAAAAAATCAACGGACTTACATTACAACGCGCTAAATTTATTGTAGCAGGTGATTTCAATACTGGCATACAAGACAAACGCAGGCAACTTTCAATCAGTACTGGTCTATCCAAATTAAAAAATGGCTTTGATATAGGAGATATTAAATATCTTGGACAATATCATTTTTTTCAACTTTTTGAATGTCCAACACCTATCAATTTCATACAGGTTAAAGAACTATTTCTTAAAAAAGATATAGAAAAAAAAATAAATCCCGCATTGTTACAAAAAGCCAAAGAGCAGCATTTATTTACGGGCACATCTATTGCATCTGACGTATTAAAAAAATCTGTTCGCACAAAAGGACATTCCATCATTCAAGGACATGAAGCAACAGGCAAAGTCATTGATTGTCTAGCGCATAGCGCAGAACAAGGCGTTGAGTGCTCTCTTGAAACGGAAATTACCAATCGTTTTCATAATTCTACCGATCACTTTGGCATGTTTGGAATATTTAGATTAGCATTTCCAAAAGAACAAAATAGAAAACAATCCCCTGCTATTCAAACCATGGATAATAATCCTAAGAATAACAGTGGGACGTAATTGGGTTGACATTTGCTAAGGAGAAACCTACTGTGTTAAAAATATCTTTATCTCTACAAGAACGCAAAGTCATCTTTCTTTCTTCACTGGGTGGCGCGCTTGAGTTTTATGACTTTATTATCTATGTTTTTTTTGCGAGCACTTTGAGCCAATTATTTTTCCCCACAACAAATCATTTAGCATCATTAATGGGTATATTTGCCGTATTTGCTATTGGTTATTTGATCCGCCCCTTAGGAGGAGTGATTTTTAGCCACTTTGGTGATAAATATGGCCGCAAAAAAATGTTTATTTCGACGTTAATTTTAATGGCTCTGCCTACTTTTTTAATCGGATTATTACCAACGAGCGAGCAAATTGGTATCGGAGCACCCATTTTACTCATCTTCTTACGAATTCTCCAAGGGTTATCGTTAGGTGGAGAAATTCCAGGAGCTATTACCTTTGCTGGTGAACATGTGAATCCAGCACATCGCGGTTTAACCTGCGCGATTATTTTTTTTGGAATCAATACAGGAATGCTGCTAGGCTCTGCCATAAGTACGGCATTAACTATCTATCTTTCCCCTAAACAAATATTAACATGGGGATGGCGCGTTCCGTTTATTTTGGGTGGATTACTCGGTATTGTTAGTTTTTATTTACGCAAACGCATGACAGAAACACCTGTTTTTCAACTTTTTTTGAAAGAAATATCTCAACCTAAGATGCCGTTTATTGAAACATTTCGTTATTATTTACCACAACTCATTCAAGGAATAGCGTTAGTTTGGCTAGGCGCTGTTATAGTGTGTTTATTATTTCTTTATCTACCCACTTATCTGTCTTCTATTCTTCATTATCCAAAAGAAAGTATTGATGCATTAAATACCATCAATATATTATTTCTCTCGTTTATATTAGTAGGGATAGGTTGGTTATCGGATATATTTGGCAGACGATTATTTTTGTTACTGGGTTCAAGCGCGTTTGTTCTTTTTGGATATTTATTATTTTTCTTACTAACGCAACATCATATGACTTATGTGATAGGTGTTATGATCATGTTTTCATTGTGCGGTGCATGCATTATTGGGGTTTATCCAGCAACCATTATCGAATTATTTCCAACACAAATACGCTATACCGGAACAGCGATCGCATACAACATTGCTTTTGCTATTTTTGGTGGTTTATCACCTTTATTAGCAACGTATTTAATTCATCAAACAAATAATATTTTATCGCCCAGCTTTTATTTAATCATAAGTGCGCTGGCCTGTTTGCTCGCTGCGTTACCTTTGCGAAATAAACATGCAAAATCACTTTCTTAGAGCCTGTTCACTATCTCTTAGTATTTTAAAACTGAGCCACGAATAGTAGAATCCAAATTTTGTAACGTCTCGCCGACGGAAGATTTGAGGGATTGCAGTCCTGGTTCAACTAGATTTCCCAACCATTGCACAGCGGGTTGAAAAGAATTTACCATACTTGACTGTGCCCAAAAAGGTTGCTGCGCAATTGGGCTAA
The DNA here is from genome assembly GCA_964484285.1 of uncultured Coxiellaceae bacterium. Lineage (GTDB taxonomy): Bacteria > Pseudomonadota > Gammaproteobacteria > DSM-16500 > DSM-16500 > CAZUQP01. The sequence goes on from CAZAEO010000007.1 coordinate 17,080, forward strand.
GCTGCACAATAAAAATCATCACTAGATTGATTAAATATCCACGCCCTAAGCCAATGATGCCTCCTAAAAAACGATTCACAATACTCATGCCACCGCTTTCAACGACACGGTTAATAAAATAACCTACCAATGATCCTATTAAAACAGTTCCAAAAAACAACACAACAAAACTAAGACCAATGGCAAACATTGAAACTTGCGCCGAAGTACCTACCCCAAAGGTATTAGATGCCGATGAAATAACCGATTGCACAGGCGCTGAACTAGAAAAATGTGCCGCAAGCGGTTTCGAAAAAAGACTCGCAATAATAAATGCTGCAATCCAGGAAAGGAACGAAATAATTTCCTTTACACCCCCTCGAAAAAAACCACCTAAAATCGAGATCAAAAATATACCTAAGATAATATAATCAACCCAATTAAAACCTGCTGTCATGTTTTATTTCCTCTGCAAACTTTGGATAATACAGTAAATGAAGTGTCAACAGACCCTAACTCTTTTCTGATAATATCACGCATATTATAAAAATACCCACATATTATCTGGACAATTACTAAAGATTGCATCCACGCCCCAAGAAAATAGGTCTCGGGCACGTTTTACATCGTCAACAGTATATACTAGCAATAATCGGTTGGTTGCTTTAATTCTCTTTGCTTTTTTTGGATCAAGAATTTTTTGATTCACATGCACTGATACGCAACTTAATTCATCACACACGACTTCCCAATTAGCCTCCCAGTCATGCATCAATAACCCAAGCAAACTCGCAGGTGAACATCTCCTAACTTCATACAAAACCGTACGTGAAAAACTCGAAATCAAAGGTGGCAGCATATCTTTACGCCAGCATTGCTCAATCACTTGTAAGACTTTTTCTACAGTTTGTTTTTCTTTACCTCGTGCTGGTTTAATTTCAACATGCGCTGATAATTGTTCACTATGCAATAGTTCAATCAACTCTGCTAATGTTGGAATTTTTTCCCCCGCAAAACGTGGATCAAACCAACTACCTGCATCCAAGGTTTTCAAATAACTATAAGGATAATCACTGACATTTCCTCTCCCGTTAGTAGTGCGATCCAGTGTTTCATCATGAATAATGACAGGTGTTCCACACGCAGCAAGCATCACATCGAATTCAACCCACCTAGCACCGATTTCACGTGCTTTTCGAAATGCAACTAATGTATTTTCCGGTGCAAGTGCACTTGCACCGCGATGCGCAATCAGAGGAAAAAGAGAAGCAGATAATTGTTCAATAGGGAACATACGTTAAATGAATTCCTAATACACCTAAAACAATCAAACCAATTGAAATAATTTTACTAAGTGAAATAGATTCTCGCAAAATAAATACTCCAAAAATGGCGACTAAAATTGTGCCGACCCCTGACCAGAGCGCATAGACAACACTGAGATCAATGTGTTGGATAGCAAAGGTTAAAGCAACAAATGAAATCGCATAAAAGAACAACATGCAAATTAAGGGTCTCCAGTTGTCAAAACCGTGAGACAATTTCATAGAAATTGTCCCTAATACACCAAAAGGAACCGCAATAATGAGATACCACCAATATGCAGCCATAGAACCAGTCATTATCCTAACCTTAGTCCCATTACACCAACAATGATTAAAAATAAAGAAGCGAATTTTATCAGCGTCATAGGTTCATGAAAAAAGAAAATGCCAATCAGTGTGATTAATGATGTCCCAAGCCCTGCCCATACAGCATAAGCTACACTGATTGCTATACGTTTAAGCGATAGCGTTAAACAAATAAAAGAAATTAAATAAAAAACAAAAATTAAAATAGAAGGCCCTAGTTTAGTAAAGCCAGCAGAAAATTTCATCGAAGTCGTGCCAGCAACTTCCAGTAAGATAGCTAAAATTAAATAAAAACTTGTTGCTAGCATTGTTCTCTCATTAATCATGTATCATCTTAACAACATCTTGATTAGGTGCGGCAGCTAATTCAACGAGCGCAACCATTCTTAACTTATTACCCACTGCTAATCCATTACTTGCTACAGGAGCCGCTGCTTTCATGAATAATGCTGCATTTTGCACGGGACCGGGCATTGTTTCATTTACAAAATTTATCTGATGCAAATAATATTTTTGCTCAGGATAAAAATTATTAAGTTGATCTATTTCTGCTTTAGCCTGTTGATAAATAGTATTACGCAGCACCCTATTGGCATTACGAATCTCATCATCACTTGGAATAAATTGTACATTATCCAAAGTAAACGTTTCGCCTGGCTTACTAACCGATTTTGCTTTATCACGCAAACCAGCGAGCGCGCTTTCAGGTAATCTTGCTTCCGCTTTCGCTCGAATATTCTCTAAACCCGACTGATCTAGGGTACGATTAAATGAAATAATATGCCAGTCTGTTTTCCCCAGCTGATTTAGCGTATCAAGCAAGTGACTTTGAATCTTACCTAAATCACTATCATTCACTGACGCATTAATACCTATAGTAACTAATGCGGTTTTAGTTGCAACCCATTGCTCTGCTGTTAATTGCAGAGTTACTTTATTGAGCAACGGATCAAGAGATACATCACCCCATGCGGGAAATATCCAGCATGCACTCAATAAGATCAAATGCCATTTTTTCATGTTCTTCGCTCCTTCATTCTTTTTTGTACGGTAAATAATACGGCTGCCACATATATTTTTGTAAATAATCTTCTATATGATCAGGTGACGCAGCAAGATAAGTATTTCCTGTAGCAATCGCTTCTTTTGCAACTGCTATAGCAACCTGCAGAGACACATCGCGAATAGTTGCTAACGGTGGTAACAAATTTGCATTTGGATTTAAGCGAGCTGGAGAACAATCAGCCAATGCTTTGGCTGCTACCATAAACATTTTATCCGTCACAATTTTTGCTTTTATTACAATCAAACCTAATCCCATGCCTGGAAAAATATAACAGTTATTTGTTTGATCTACACGAAATAATTTACCGCCTTTCTGAATTTCACCGAAAGGACTCCCTGTGCCAATAATAGCTTGTTCATTTGTCCATTTAATTAAATCACTCGGCACTGCCTCACTGCGAGAAGTAGGATTAGACAATGGAAAAATAATTGGACGCGCCACATGTTTTGCCATTTCTCGAATAATATTTTCAGTAAAGATTCCACCTTGTCCTGACACACCGATTAACAATGTCGGATGAACATTTTTTACTACATCCTCCAAACTAATTTCATTTGGATTACTACGTTGCCAAGCACTCATCACACTGTCAGGTTGTGCAAATGGCTTTTGAAATGGGTACAATCCTTGACTACTCTCTAACAACAATCCAAAACGATCTACTATATAAAAACGACGGCGCGCATCAAGCTCGCTTAATCCATCTTCGACCATTGCTTGTTGAATCAAACGACTAATACCACATCCTGCAGAACCACCGCCAACGACCACAATACGTTGATCATGCAATTTTTCCTGCTTCACACGAATGGCTGCAAGCAGCGCACCCGCCGCAACAGAAGCAGTGCCCTGAATATCATCATTAAACGTACATAAATTACTACGATAACGTTCTAATAATAAATTTGCATTTTGCTGCGCGAAATCTTCCCATTGCAACAAGACATGCGGAAAACGCTTCTTAATCGCCGCGACAAATTGCTCAATAAAATCATCATACTCTTTTCCTCTGATTCTTTCATGTTGCCATCCAATATATAAAGGATCTTTTTGTAAATCCGGATTATTGGTTCCTGTATCCAATAAAATAGGTAAAGTAAAAGCGGGATAAATTCCTGCACAAGCACTATAAAGCGCCAATTTGCCGATCGGGATACCCATCCCGCCTGCACCTTGATCACCTAGACCTAAAATGCGTTCGCCATCAGAAACAACAATCACTTTCACATCATTAAAGCACGGATTCGCTAAAATACTATCTATATGATTACGATTAGGATAAGCAATAAAAATACCACGCGGACGACGATAAATATGACTATATTGTTGACAGCCTAAACCCACTACTGGCGTATAAACAATAGGCATGAATTCTTCAATGTATTCGCATAATAAACTATAAAACAGAGTTTCGTTTGAGTCTTGCAAATCACGCAGATAAATATATTTTTCCATATCGGATGATTTATTTTTGCAAGCTTCATAAGAACGTTTACGTTGAATGGGCAAATCAGTTTGCTTAGGGGGTAAGATTCCCCACAAATTAAATTCTTCTCGTTCTTTGGCGGTAAAAGCCATCCCTTTATTTAGCATAGGATGCAGCATCAAAGCGTAATCTGTAAGCTTGACTGCAAGATAGGGGTTACCATCAGGATCTTTGGCAAACCTATAGTCCATTGATGTATCCCTCTTAAAGAGAGACGCTGGAAAATACTTCAACAGTGTAATGTCAGTATATCACTTTCCTGTTTAGCCTGCTAAAATGAGCGTATTTTTCTTTGCCAAATATAATAGAACTGCCATGCGAATAGCCAACCCATTACAACCTCCTTTACCACAAAAAACCGGTCAGCCGTTGATCTTTAGCAACTTACATGGCTCAAGCCTAGGATTAATGCTTAGCTCTTTGATTGCGGAAAACAAAAAAGCAGTGGTGATTATTACGCCTGATACATTGACTGCGAACCGTCTTGAATATGAATTGCCTTTTTTTCAAACGCAATCTGCTAAACAAACTCTGCCCTTTCCCGATTGGGAAACCTTACCTTATGATTATTTTTCCCCTCATCAAGATATTATATCGGGACGCTTAACTACATTATATAAATTACCCACTTTGACCCAAGGCGCAATCATTACGCCTATTACTACGCTCATGCACCGTATTTGTCCGCGAGAATATCTGGAAAAACATACTTTTTTACTCCGTCAAAAAGATAAATTAACCATTGAAGCAACTCGCTTACGATTGGAGAAAGCTGGTTATCGCTGTGTTAATCAAGTGAAAGAACATGGCGAATTTGCAATACGCGGCTCTCTTATTGATCTTTTTCCCATGGGAAGCGCTCTACCTTACCGTATTGATTTATTTGATGAAGAAATTGATTCGATTCGCACGTTTTCGCCTGATACGCAACGCTCGCTAGAACAAATCAACAACATTGAATTATTGCCAGCAAAAGAATTTCCGCTGACTGATGAAACAATTGAATATTTTCGCCAACAGTGGCGCAGCCAATTTAGCGGCAATCCACTCAACTGTCCTATTTATCAAGATATCAGCGAAGGAATTTGTACACCTGGAATTGAATATTATTTACCTTTATTTTTTGCCAAAACCGCCACATTATTTGATTACTTACCCAACGATGCATTAGTGATTACGATTGGCAACATCTATGCAAAAGCACAAGAATTTTGGCAAGAAATTAATACACGCTACCATCAACGTGCGCATAACATCACTCGTCCTGTCTTAACACCACAACACGTTTTTATCCCTACAGAAGAACTATTTCAGCAAATCCAACATTATTTAACCATACGCGTGCATGAAAATACAAAAGATACAAATTATTTTGATTTTGCGACACAACCACCCCTCAATTTAACTGTGGACCACAAAGCAACAGAACCTTTATATGAACTCAAGAAATTTCTTGGTAGTTATTCCGGACGTGTATTATTTTGCGCAGAAACGGCTGGGCGACGTGAAATATTATTGCAATTATTTAATACGATCAAACTGCATCCTACACAATATACCACATGGCAAGAATTTTTAGCCGATAATGCGCAGCATGGCATGATTGTCGCTGCATTAGACCAAGGTTTGAATCTCGTTGACCCTCATATTACAGTCATTGCTGAAACACAGTTATTCGGCACACGGATTATGCAACGTCGCCGCCGTAAAGAAACCAGGCAAGATGTAGATGCTGTCATTAAAAATCTTGCTGAATTACAAATCAACGCGCCTATTGTGCATATTGATCATGGAGTCGGACGTTATCTTGGGTTGCAAACATTAAATATAGATGAACAGTTAACAGAATTTTTAAGCATAGCGTATGCAGGCAATGATAAATTATATGTACCTGTATCATCATTGCATTTGATTAGCCGATATAGCGGCGCCGACCCTGAACATGCGCCCTTACACAAGCTAGGAACCGAACAATGGCAGCGTGCAAAACAAAAAGCTGCAGAACAAATTCGTGACGTTGCAGCAGAATTATTAGAAATATATGCGAAACGTGAAGCATCAATTGGATTTGCCTGCAAAGAACTGGACGGACACTATGCTGCATTTGCCGCAGCGTTTCCTTTTGAAGAAACACCTGATCAACAACAAGCAATCGATCAAGTCATCAACGACATGAGCTTAGATAAACCGATGGATCGCTTGATCTGCGGTGATGTAGGATTTGGTAAAACAGAAGTGGCTATGCGTGCTGCATTTATTGCTGTACAAAATGGCAAGCAAGTGGCTATTTTAGTACCCACCACTCTACTTGCCGAACAACATTATCAAAACTTTCAAGATCGTTTTGCTGATTGGCCGATTCAAATTGAAGTGATGTCACGTTTCAAATCTAGCAAAGAACAAGGCAGCATTATTGAACGTCTTTCACAGAGTAAACTTGATATTGTTATTGGCACACACAAATTACTGCAGGATAATATTAAATTTAAATCACTTGGCTTGTTAGTCATCGATGAAGAACATCGTTTTGGCGTACGTCAAAAAGAACGCTTAAAATCTTTACGTTTGAATGTGGACATTTTAACACTAACAGCCACACCCATTCCGCGCACACTGAATATGGCATTTTCTGGCATTCGTGATCTTTCTTTAATTGCAACTCCTCCAGCGCGACGTTTATCAATTAAAACATTTGTGCAAGAATATCAGTCTCACGTCATTCAAGAAGCATTGTCACGTGAAATCTTACGCGGTGGACAAGCGTATTTTTTACATAATGATATAGCAACAATTGAAAAAATAGCACGCGAATTAGAAAAATTAATTCCAGAAGCACGCGTTGGTATCGCGCACGGGCAAATGCGTGAACGCGAACTCGAACAAATCATGGCGGATTTTTATCATCGTCGTTTCAATGTATTAGTCTGCAGCACTATTATTGAAAGTGGTATTGATGTCCCTTCGGCCAATACAATTATTATTAACCGCGCAGATAAATTAGGTTTAGCACAATTACATCAATTACGCGGTCGTGTGGGACGCTCACATCACCAGGCATATGCCTATCTGTTAATTCCTTCACGCAAGACCATTACCCGTGATGCAGAAAAACGCTTAGATGCCATTGCATTGCTAGAAGATTTAGGTGTTGGCTTTACGCTCGCCACACATGATTTAGAAATTCGCGGCGCTGGCGAATTACTAGGCGAAGGCCAAAGCGGTAACATGCAAGCCATTGGTTTCACACTCTATATGGATTTGTTAGGACGTGCAGTGGATACATTAAAATCCGGAAAAGAATTCGATCCCGAAGATTTAGCACCGCACAGCACTGAGATCGATTTACATGTCCCAGCGTTAATTCCAGAGCACTATCTTGCAGATGCGCATTTGCGCTTACAATGCTACAAGCGTATTGCAAATGCAAAAACCTCTGCTGAACTCGATGACATTCAGGTCGAAATGATTGATCGCTTTGGTTTACTCCCGGAACCTGCAAAAAATCTATTTTCAATGCAGCTCTTAAAACAAAAAGCAGAAACTCTCGGTATCGTGAAAATTGAAGCGACCCACAAAGGCGGTAAAATTGAATTTACTGAAAAACCCCACATTGAACCGATAAAAATCATTCAACTTATCCAAAAACAATCTGCCTATTTTCGCCTGGACGGCCCTACGCGACTTCGTTTTAATTTAGATACACACGAACGAGAGAAGCGTATTCAACTCGTAGAACAGATATTAGATAAATTAACATAAAAAATTAACATAAAAAATTAACATAAAAAAGTTGACAATACACCAAAAATTGAGTAAAATTTATGCTATTTTTAAATAAAAAATGAGGTCTATCATGGCTGAAGCACGCCGCTATTATTCTGACTCTTGGAAACAAAACAGCATACGAAATAGATTATTACAACAAGCTCAAGAGCTTCGGTTACGTGGTAACCATAAAACCGCATATAAGGTATATTTACAAATAGCGAGACAAGAATCTATCCCATCGACCCAGACCCAAATTAATCTTGCACGTTGCGAAAGACACTTAGGAAACATTGACAATGCAATTAATAGATTAAAAGAAACCAAGAAGAACAAAATTTCTCGCCATTACGATGATCAAATAAAAGTATCTTTTGCTCTGCTCAATGCTTATCTAACAAAATATAAATGTACAAAATCCAAGAATCTTTTAACTTCAGCAGCAGCAGAACTCAAATTTGTAAGAGAAAGTCTTACACACTCTAGCTCTCAACTAAAACACTCCAACGAAACAGAATTTTTAATACATACTGCGGATATCTATTATTATGAAGGTAAAAAGGAGGAAAGTGTTAAGATATTGAAAAAATTACTTTCGATACGCTCAAATGATAGTCACCTAGTCTTGCAAACAAATATTATCAATTTATGCATAAAATTGGACGAGACAGAATGTGCATTTAACATTGCTAATGAATTAAGAAAAAATCACGCTCTCGAACCAAAAACACATGTTGATGTATTACATGATCTTATTTATTGCGCAAAACCTAAGACTGATCTAAGCGGAGTAATAAAAGAATTAGAATTATTATTAGTAAATAAAGAATATGAAGCCTTACATCCAAAAATTGAACTGATTATTGCGCATGCATTGCGAAGAAATCAAGATATTCATTTATCAGAACAAGCTTATCGCGATATTATAAATAATAACAGCTCTCTTGTACCAGAATCTTCGTTTTGGGAGGCACATAATTCACTTGCCTCACTTTTACTAAGTAACAAAAAATGTGATGAAGTCATCACACTTCTTAATGACATGCTGGAGATCGTAGAAAAGAAAAATTCGCGGCCCTCTCCGCATCAATTATCACGCACTCACCTTTTTCTTGCTAATGCCTATTTTGAAGAAGGTCAACGCCCTCTCGCTATAAAACATTGTAACATCGCGCGCGATCTTGATCCGGAATATGCTGCCACTTACTCCCTAAAGGGTAAGCTAATGGATTCAAATATTAAAGTACAGCGCCAAAACTTCGACACGTCAAGAAAACTTGATCCGAACAGATGGAATAAACATCATGGCGGTAAAGGTTTGCTTCCTTGGTCAACCAGTTTCATCGATACAATTGGTACAATTGATGAAAAAAAGGAGAGTACTCATCAAAAGAAAATACCTAGATCTTCTGTTGAAAATAATGAGGTTAATGAATCAAATTTGATAACAAAACCTTTATCAAAACGTCCATGCATCGCAAATCATCCTTCCTGTAAGACAACTTCAAAAGGAAAATCATTATTTTTATTATTGAAAAAAAGAGAACCCTTGATAAATACTGAAAATAGATATGATCTACTGAGAAACGAAGAAGAAACAGAATGCGAACAAAATCCATCCGAATCTGAAGAAAAAACAAAGCCATTCAAAGAAACGCCTTCATGTAAGCAACCACAGAGAAAAAAACATAAAGAAGCAGCGCCTATCCTACGAGAATTAAATAACGATAGGTATTCTGTGCCACGGAAATCTCGGTGTAGCTCGGTATGTGATTCAATGCAGAAAAAAATGAACCAATTCATCGCCTTTGGCGAAGAGGGTCTTGCAAGCTTATCTTTATTTTTCCGAAAATCAAAATTGCCTAAAGAGGTAATACAAGAAATTCAAAAAAAACAGGCGCGTTTGTAAATTCAGACTCTACTCCGTATCCTGTTGCACGCTTAGCCTCGAGTTTTGTAATGAGTGTTTTTATGCTAAAATGCCCCTTGATTTTATCGAGGCCAACCAGGTGATATTGAACAATAAAATAACCTCATTCCTGCTACTCTTACTGCTGGGTTTTATCTGGGGTACCGGTTATTCAATCGCGCGCTTTGCGTTAACCAACGGGGTTCCCTCATTAGGATACAGTTTTTGGCAATCTATAGGCCCTGCTATCTTAATTAGCTTACTCGCATTTAAAAACAAATCTCCTGCAAGAATCTCTGTATCACATTTGCGTTATTATCTTATTTGTGGCTTAACTGGAATTGTTATTCCAAATACAACTATGTATTTTGCCTCCCCTCATTTACCCGCTGGATTATTAGCTGTTATTGTAAATACTGTTCCCATTATCGCTTACCCTCTTGCTTTATTTGCTCGTGTTGAATCATTTCACTGGACACGCTTCAGTGGCGTATGTTGTGCTGTCATTGGTTTAATGTTGATTGTGTTACCGAAAACAAGTTTACCATCGGAGCATATGGTTCCTTGGGCTTTTGCAGTACTGTTGACTCCTTTATCTTTTGCTTTTTGTGCAGTTTATATTTCACGCTATCGCCCTCCCGACACGGATTCAATATCGGTGGCTGCTGGAACATTAGTGTGTTCCAGTTTATTGTTATTACCCTTAGTTTTATTTAGCAAAAACTTTTATGCATTACATATACCACTGACCTTGCCAGACGCAGTTATTTTATTAGAAATTCTTTTATCCAGTATTGGATATATTTTATTTTTTCAATTTATCAAAATAGCGGGCCCTGTTTATTACAGCCTCGTGGATACGATTGTTTCTCTCACTGGACTCATGTGGGGCTATCTCATCTTTCACGAAAAATTAAACCATTGGACCGCTACCGCTGTGTTATTTATTTTATTCGCATTAATTTTAGTCACCCAATATCAAGTCAACAACAAAAAACAATTTGCTACAGTGTAGCGTTGGAGAAATTAGCATGCATTTTTTTAAATCTTTTTTAACAGGATTCATTACAATTCTCTTTGTCTCCGCATGTCATGCAGATCCCGATCTTATTTCATTATTTCCGCTAGATCATTATGATCAAACCATTTCTACCTGGATCAAACCTACTGATTCCAATTATGACCAACCCTTACTTGATGCAAGTTTACAAAAAAAACGCTTAGATGATTTTTATGCGCATTATTTTGGTTCATCTTCACCTTGGAATGCAGAGTATATCAATCAAATTCTTCATGTTGGCGCGCCCAATAATATAAAAAGCATCGAACAAACCATCTTGGCTAATTTCAACAATCAGGATAAACCTGCAGACCAACTAGGTTACGGTGAAAATTTCCATCCTTACGGAGAGAATTGGATTAAGAGCATCAGCGATAATATTAATCTTGCCGCATTGGATAACTTAACATATCAACCCAGCAATCGTGGCATCGCCATTGATAATTCGCACGCACGTGTTTTACCCACAGATGATGTGCATTTTTATAGTTATAAACTCGCTGGGCAAGGTTATCCTTTTGATAATTTACAAATGTCATCTTTATGGGCTGGCACACCTGTTTATATCCTGACTGCCACACAAGATCATGCCTGGTTTTTAGTTGCAACGCCTGATTACATTGGTTGGGTCAAAAGCAGCAGTATTGCGCGTGCGACGACTCAATTCATTGAAACATGGGCAAGTGCGGCAAAAAAACAACTTGCTGCAATGACTCATACACAAACAAGCATGCTTGATGATAAAGGAATATTTCGATTTTCTGCGTACGTAGGATCTGTCTTTCCAGCAGAAAAAACTCAAACAGGAATCACTGCCAGCATTCCTATTAGTAATTCAGAGGGATATGCAGAGCGACGCTATACGACACTCCTACCGAATCAAGCCGTATTAATGCCTGCTGCAGCAACACCACATAATTTTGCCACAATAATGAGCACCTTAATTAATCGACCTTATGGTTGGGGCAATATGTATTTTTATAATGATTGCTCAGCAGAACTAAAAAGTCTTTTTACTCCCTTTGGCATCTGGATACCACGACATTCATCCAATCAAGTCAATGCGGGCAGAATGGTAGACATGACATCCTTTCCGCCTGAACAACGACTTTCTTATTTGATGGAAAACGGACATAAGTTTTTTACTATTATTTATATCGGCGGCCATGTTGTGATGTATTTGGGTAATTATCCTAATCCGAATGAGTCAGACCATAAACTCATGGCTATGACATATCAAAATCTCTGGGGGTTGAGCCCTTCACCTGCCATCAGACGTGCTGTGATTGGTGAATCAGTATTATTTCCCATGTTGTTGCGCTATCCTGAGGATACGTCATTAATGTCTTTAGCAAGTAAAAAATATTTTCAAGTGGCTTATTTAGATGAAATGCCAAACAGTAAGCTAATGCAATTGGAGGCAATTGACTTAAAAGCATTAATGTATCCGGAAAATTAATATGAAAAAGATTCACAAAAAGGTCATGCGCAATCTTCCGCAATTTAAGCAGTTTAAAAATCCGCCCGGTGGTCCTAGACGAAAATTTAGTTTATACAAAAGGTTTTATTATTTTCTTAAACGGTTATTCCACTGGCCACAACTTTCCGCTTTTCCGGAAACATTTATCGTTCCACCCAGAGAAGTACAACACCAATATCACGCATTAAAAAAAGAAAATACCATTACTTGGTTAGGCCATAGCACCTTTCTTATCAAATTAAACGGCAAAACAATTTTAACCGATCCCTTTTTAACAGACTATGCATCACCTATTCCAATCATTGGCCCAAAGCGCTATACACCGCCTGGAATGACGCCCGCTGATTTACCGCCAATCGATATTATTCTTGTCAGTCATGATCATTATGATCACTGTGATCGAAGAACCCTTGCCCGCCTACCCCATAAAACAAAAACCCATGTAGTCGTACCATTACGCCTGGGTTATTTGTTCGAAGAATTAGGTTACACTCACATTCATGAGTTAAATTGGTATGACGCATGGTCACATGAAGATATGACTATTCATGCATTACCTGCCTATCATTATTCTAAACGCCATTTATTTTCGCGTAATATCTCTTTATGGGTCAGCTATGCAATCCAATCGCATAGAAAAAAACTTTATTTTAGCGGTGACACCGCTTATGGCACATTGTTTACTGATTTAGGCAAAAACTATGGGCCCTTTGATTATGGCCTTATTAGCATCGGCGCTTATGAGCCAGCATATTTTATGTTAACTGGCCACTTATCGCCCGAGCAAGCAGTGCAAGTAGGGCAAGATTTACGTGCAAAAACATTAGTCGCCATGCATTGGGGAACTATTATTTTATCGGATGAACCACCTTTAGAACCACCCTTACGATTTTATCACGCAGCAGAAACGGCTGATTATCCTTATCATGATACATGGATTTTAAATATTGGCGAAACACGGAAAATTTAGTATGATGAGGTGTCTTGAAAAGGTAAAAATTACCTGCGAGAACCTATGCTAAAAAGATTTCTGCCACGCCAAGATAATTTTTTCAAGCTCTTTCAAAAAACAGCTGACACGCTGGTTACAGCCACCACACAATTTCATACCATGTTGCATAATCTGGATAAACATCAAGACTATGTAGATGCTATTGCAAGTTACGAACAAGAAGGTGATCGCATTACGCACGAAACATTTGAACTATTACATAAAACATTTATCACACCATTCGATCGCTATGATATTAATGCGCTTACCAGCGGTTTGGATGATATCTTAGATCTCATTAATCGTTGCGCGCAACGTTTTCCATTTTATCAATTAAAAAAATTACCTGATGAAATCATTAAATTAGCTGAATTAAGCAGACAAGCAAGCATTTTATTGAATAAAGCAGTTTATCGATTACATTCACTAAAAAAGTCTGCAGAAATCTTGCAATGTTGCGAAGATATCAATCACATCGAAAGCGAGGCTCACCAAGTCGTATTAGCGGGTGAAAAGCATTTATTTCTTGAAGAAAAAGATTTCAAACATTTTTTTAAATTAAAAGAAATTTACGCCCAAACCAAATTAGTCATTAATCGTTGTCAAGATGTGGCCAATATGATAAAAGGCATTGTACTCGAGTATTCTTAAATGATGATGACTTTAATCATTATTACCATTGTTGTGGCGCTCATTTTTGACTTTTTAAATGGTTTTCATGACGCTGCAAATTCCATCGCAACTATTGTTTCAACACGCGTAATAAAACCACAATGGGCGGTAGTATGGGCAGCTTTTTTTAATTTTGTTGCTTTTTTATTTTTTGGATTACATGTTGCAAATACGATTGGCACGGGTTTAATTGATCCAACTATTGTTAACACACCTATGATTCTTGCAGCATTAATCGGCGCTATTATTTGGAATATTTTTACTTGGTATGTTGGCTTACCTTCGAGTTCATCACATGCATTAATTGGCGGTTTACTTGGCGTAGGAATAGCAAAAGCAGGTTATGCTTCGTTAGAAATAGCTGGCATTACTAAAGTACTTGCTGCCATCGTCATATCTCCCTTGGTTGGCTTCATGATTGGACTTTTATTACTGTTTTTCACTACAAAATATTTTTTTAACTTTACACCCAGTCGTGTCGATGGGGTCTTTCGTAAATTACAATTCATTTCATCCGCATTGATCAGCCTAGGACATGGCGGAAATGACGCACAAAAAACCATGGGGATTATTGCTATTTTACTTTTTTCAGCAGGATTACTTGGGGACAAATTTTATGTACCCCTATGGGTCATTGTATTGTGTAATTTTGTCATGGCGTTAGGCACTTTCTTTGGCGGATGGCGTATTGTGAAAACGATGGGCATGAAAATCACTAAATTAAAACCCATTGGTGGATTTTGCGCTGAATCAGCTAGTGCTATTACTTTATTTGCGGCAACTTTTTTAGGGATCCCTGTGTCAACTACGCATACGATTACAGGTTCTATTGTAGGCGTTGGTTCTTTGCATAGCGTTGCTGCCGTTCGTTGGGGCGTTGCACGTAACATTGTATGGGCGTGGATTTTGACTATCCCTGCATCAGGATTCGTTGCAGGAAGCGTATGGTGGATTTTGTTTCGCTCATCAACCTAAATTCAGGCTCAGATCTCAATTTTATTTTTCCTTCTGTTTATCCTTCTGCCGCAATTGCGCTAGTTTTTCCGCAATCTTTAATTCTAAACCGCGTGATACGGGGTGATAATAAATACGCTGCGACATTTCTTCTGGAAAATAATGTTCACCGGCTGCATAAGCATCCAGTTCATCATGGGCATAACGATAGTGTTTACCATAACCCAAATTTTTCATTAATTTGGTTGGCGCATTACGCAAATGCAAAGGCACATCTAATGAACCTAATTCTTTCGCATCCCGCATCGCATGCTGGAAAGCAAGATATACAGCGTTACTTTTTGGTGCAACCGCTAAATAAACCAATGCTTGCGCAATAGCCAACTCACCTTCCGGACTGCCTAATCTTTCATACACTGCGCACGCATTTAAAGCGATTTCCAATGCGCGCGGATCTGCATTGCCAATATCTTCGCTCGCCATACGAACTACACGCCGCGCAATATAAAGCGGATCACAGCCACCATCCAGCATACGTGCTAACCAATAAAGCGTTGCATCGGGTGATGAACCACGCACTGATTTATGTAATGCGGAAATTTGATCATAAAAAGCTTCGCCGCCTTTATCAAAACGACGTAAATTTTGTTGAATCACTTCGGCTAATAATGCTTGCGTTACCACTCGCTTACCCTCTTGTAGTGATGCAAAATCTGCTATCACTTCCAATAAATTTAGCGCCTGACGTGCATCACCATCCGCTGCCTGAACCACTATTTTTTGCAATTCTTCAGGAAAATCCAACGCTAAATGACCCAATCCACATTCTTTATCTGTTAAAGCATTGTGAATGACTTGAAGCAATTCAGCTTCTGATAAACGTTTCAGAACATACACGCGAGTACGTGATAACAATGCATTATTTAATTCAAACGAGGGATTTTCAGTGGTAGCACCAATTAAAACCAAGGTGCCATCTTCCACAAAAGGTAAAAATGCATCTTGCTGTGATTTATTAAAACGATGCACTTCATCAACAAATAAAATCGTTGCTTGTCGCGATTCTGTTTGCGCACGTTTTGCTTCATCAACAATTGCGCGAATGTCTTTGACTCCTGAAAAAATGGCCGAGATTTTCTCAAAGCGCGCTTTGACTCTTTTTGCCATCAATTGTGCAAGTGTGGTTTTTCCAGTCCCTGGCGGGCCCCAAAAAATCATGGAGTGCAACATCCCTAGCTCTATTGCTTTACGCAAGGGCTTACCTTCATCAAGCAAATGACCTTGCCCAATAAATTGATCCAGTGTGCTTGGTCGCAAGCGCGCTGCAAGCGGTTGAAATTCGTTACTTGGTTTCATCAATGACATCTACGCGAGCAGGAATTTTAAAAGTAAAGAGTGACGGCGATAACACTTTATTGAACGTCACATTATTAAATCGAATTTGAGTAATATGGTCTAAATGATCCTGCAATTGCATTTGCTTAATTTGATTATTTGCAAAACCTAACTTAATCACCGCAAATACACTGCCTTTATCTTTGGGTAGTAATAAAAACCAACGCATAGCGGAACTGACTTGCGTAGCCTGAACCTGAAAATCTTTTTCTAGGGTTTCGTTTGTATTACTTAACAATAAGGCGGGCGTTTCACCCGCAGCATGCGCAAGAACACGAATGGTGACTTGTTCCAAATCAGGATCATAAATCCAAATGCGTTGGCCGTTCGTCACAATCAACTGTGGATTAGGTTTTCGCGTTTCCCAACGGAATTTGCCCGGACGCTGCATTGCCATGCGTCCGCTTGATTGATTAACGACTTTACCTTTATGATCTGTCACAGTCTGAATAAATTCTGCTTGCATACTTTGCGTATTATTCAAAAGCTGCACCAATTCATCACTGACTGCACTTGCTTTAGCAGATAGACAGAAAGCATAAAATAACAAACAGAGCACTCTATTTTTAAATGGATAAACATTCATCATATTGATTTTCTCATTCAATCGGTGGAGGAGCCAGGACTTCGCGCGAACCACTGGAATCCATCATACTCACCACCCCCGCTGCTTCCATATCTTCCATAATACGCGCCGCACGATTATAACCGATCTTCAAACGACGCTGAACAAGGGAAATAGAAGCACGCCTGGACTCCGTTACAATACGTAATGCTTCATCATATAAGGGATCTGCTTCGCCGCCATGGCCCTCTGCTACACTCGAATCTACCCTATCCTGCGTAATTTCTTCACGGTACTGCGGTTTACCATAGGTTTGCCAAGCAGCGACAACCCGATGCACTTCTTCGTCCGCCACAAATGCACCATGCACCCGCACAGGCACACCACTGCCGGGTGGCAGATACAGCATATCGCCGTTACCAAGCAGTTGTTCTGCGCCTTGCTGATCTAAGATGGTGCGTGAATCGATGCGGGATGAAACTTGAAATGCAATACGGGTTGGAATATTTGCCTTGATTAAACCTGTAATCACATCGACCGAAGGACGTTGCGTTGCTAAAATCAGATGGATCCCAGCTGCCCGCGCTTTTTGCGCGATACGGGTAATTAAATCTTCTACTTTCTTACCCACTACCATCATCATGTCCGCTAATTCATCCGCCACCACAACAATAGTTGATAACGGTTCTAAATTAACCGATTGATTATTTTCTTCCCCTATTAACCAGGCAGGCGCTGGAATGGGGGTACCCTGCTTAATAGCATCCGTGATTTTTAAATTGTAACCTGCCAAATTGCGCACGCCTAACAATGACATCAATTTGTAACGCCGATCCATTTCAGCGACACACCAACGCAATGCATTTGCCGCATCTTTCATATCAGTAATCACTGAGGTCAATAAATGTGGAATACCTTCATAAACCGACAACTCTAACATTTTTGGATCAATCAAAATAAGTCGCAGTTGTTCCGGAGTCGCTTTGAATAACATACTAAGCAACATCGCATTAAGACTAACAGACTTACCTGATCCGGTTGTACCGGCTACCAGTAAATGCGGCATTTTAGCCAGATCAACCACCACAGGATAACCTGCAATGTCTTTGCCTAACACCAAACTAACAGGCGATTTGGACTGGACATAACGCAGCGATTCTAAAATATCACGCAGCACCACAATTTCTCGATGTTCATTTGGCAATTCCAAACCAATGACCGATTTACCAGGAATGACCTCCACCACGCGTACACTAATTGCAGATAAAGAGCGAGCAATGTCTTTTGCAAGTCCGCTAATTTTACTTACTTTAATTCCAGGCGCCAATTCCAACTCAAATCGCGTAATAATAGGGCCTGGATGTACGGCAACCACTTTCACTTCTACACCAAAATCCATTAAGCGTTGTTCAACTAATTGCGATAGTTCTTCAAAACTCACGTTCGAGAATGCTTTGCTTTCTTTTATCTGCGCTACATTTAATAGCGTGAGTGGTGGTAAAGTTCCTGGTTTTAACGTAACAGAAGATTCAATCTTCTTTCCTGTCGGTTTCGATTTAAGCGTATTAACAACTTCAACTAGTTTAGGTTGAAAATTTGCAATCTTCGG
Source organism: uncultured Coxiellaceae bacterium (assembly GCA_964484285.1). GTDB lineage: Bacteria > Pseudomonadota > Gammaproteobacteria > DSM-16500 > DSM-16500 > CAZUQP01. The sequence goes on from CAZAEO010000007.1 coordinate 35,642, forward strand.
TTCAATTATTTTAGGTTCAACACGCGGTTTAATATTAATGGCATTTTTTTCTGTGCCATTTTCTGTTGTTATCAATTTACTTTTCTTTTTAACTATCTCAAGTACTAAATTAATGAGTCGCGTCGTATAAAAACCAATAACATCAATCAATCCTAGCCAAGACAGCCCGCTAAATAAGGTAGTCCCGCACAAAAAAGCAGTCATTAAAAACAGCGAGCTACCTTGTATATTAAATATATTCGTCAATTCAAGCGCAATCATGTCGCCCAATATGCCGCCTGCTGAAGCAGGAAATAATAACCAAGAACGTTGCATATAAAGCGCGATCAGCCCGCATGCTCCTAGTACAATTAACACTAAACCTAACCCTTTAAAAAGAATGTCCTTCAAAGAAATCCAATTTTTTTCAGGATCGCTTTGTGCCCAAAGCCAGGTAGCAAATACCATGAGCAAAGGCAATATATAAGCCATATAACCAAATATTGACAGAAAGATATCTGCGAAAAACGCACCCGCCTTACCGCCCCAATTTAACACTATACGGCTATTGCCTGTACTGGACCAGCCCGGATCAGTGGTATGATAGGTTCCAAATGACACAAATAAAAACACCGCGGTTGCAATGGACAGAATGAACAATCCTTCGCGCAAACGGTGTCTCATTTGGACCGCAAGAGGCCGGCGTGATGGTTGTTTTGGTAATGCTTGTTTCACGTTACTTTACCTCACATATAACTTTTCGTACTATACCACTCTAAATTATGACGAGAAACTGCTTATGACAACAACACCGAAACATCACCGTTTAATTATTTTAGGGTCAGGTCCTGCAGGTTGGACCGCCGCAGTGTATGCTGCGCGTGCTAATTTAAATCCCGTCGTCATTACTGGCTTAGAACCAGGCGGACAACTAACCACCACAACGGATGTCGATAACTGGCCAGGCGATATAGAAGGTTTACAGGGCCCTGCGCTGATGGAACGCATGAAACAACATGCCGAACGATTTAATACCGCTATTTTATATGATCATATTAACTCGGTTGATTTAAAACAACGTCCTTTTATTCTGCAAGGTGAATCGACCTTCTCATGCAATGCTTTAATTATTGCAACCGGTGCAAGCGCAAAATATTTAGGTATTCCTTCTGAAAAAGCCTTTATGGGTAAAGGTGTTTCCGCTTGTGCTACCTGTGATGGTTTTTTTTATCGCAATCAATCCGTCGCAGTGGTTGGCGGTGGTAATACTGCAGTAGAAGAAGCACTTTATTTAGCAAATATTGCATCACATGTTACCGTGATTCATCGTCGTGATACATTTCGCGCTGAAAAAATTCTATCTGAAAAATTAATAAAAAAAGCAAAAAACGTTACAATAGAATGGAACTCAGTCACCGAAGAAATTGTGGGTAATAATACTGGCGTAACGGGCATTCGAATTAATAATGTTGTTACAGGAAAAAACAAAGTCATTGACGTATCAGGTGTATTTATCGCCATTGGACACACACCCAACACAGCTCTCTTTGTGGATCAACTTGACATGGACAAGGGTTACATCAAAATTCGTAGCGGCTTGATGGGCAATGCTACTGCAACCAGCATTCCAGGCGTGTTTGCAGCAGGCGATGTGGCTGATCAAATTTATCGGCAAGCAGTGACATCAGCTGGATCAGGCTGCATGGCAGCATTAGATGCAGAAAAATATTTGGATAGTTTGAAAGGCTGATTTTTAGTTCATTCCCAACTCATTGTAACTGGAGTAGATGGTTTGGATTTTATCAGCATGCTCGCATCCTTACGAAAAAGAATGGGATTTACAATAATTCAGCTGAAATAATAGCTGATGGTAACCCATCAAGATCACCACATTTTTTTATTTTCCAAATAGGATTTTCTTCGAATGCATTTAAATGAGCGCAATTGTAATAAACTATTAAAAAACGATTAGTTAGCCCCCCCCCTAATAAATTATTTTCAATTTTTTTTATGAATTTTCGCATCACGAGTTCGCCGAATGGGTTGAATAAATAAAAAATCGTACCATTTAGAGGAAATGCTTCTTCAGTTACATCACCCGTTAATATTTCGATTTGCTTGTAACGCCGCATCCTCTTTTTTGTTTCACTTGCAACAGACGGATCGACTTCGACCCCAATCACTTTATTTGGGATCTTTTTATGCATTAGCCAGGCCAGTACTCTCCCCTTACCGCAACCAACATCAACAATAACATCGCGTGCTGCTATGCTGATATTGGAAAATAGTTTTTCTAAAACAGAGTATTCAGTGCTTGTTGTTTGTGTAAACCCTGCTAGATCATTTTGATTATTTAATGGTATACCCAAAAAAGAACGAGTATATTTTAAATCATAAAACAAATTTTTTAATACTTTGAGTACACGTTTGGGTCTTACAAAAATTACTTTTATACCATTTAAAAAATATTGAGTATTAATAACAAATCTCCTAGATTCATGCATGTCCATGCTTGTGCTTCCACGCATTTTATCATATTCTTGTCAATGCATAAGTCCTATACTAGGGCCTGTCGTCAATTACTTACTCGTAGCGAAAAAAGAGGGAATTGAGATGAAA
>CAZAEO010000008.1:0-35708 GCA_964484285.1 uncultured Coxiellaceae bacterium
ATGAAATTCGTTCAAATCTGTATGCCAACTGCGCGCTATTTGTGACCTATCCCATTTACCTACTATACTATCCTATTTTTGCTCCTATGATGACAGTCTTCATTTGCTGCATGGTTCTTAAGGGCACAACATTGGGATTCCCTGAATACACAATGGAATACTGACCATCTGGCATATTAAATACTTTAAAAATTTGCCAGATAGATCGTCCGCTTAAGCATTGTTCTGCGGAAGCCATAAAAACAAGCGCATTTTTTTCTAGATTAAGTATTTTTGCACGGGTGTCTTTGCATCCTGTGCTGGCCAGTGATCCCACTACTTCGTGCATGGATTCTAGTAAAGGTGTTTTAATGTTATGGCCATAGTTGATATAAAAACTTTGATCTGCCGCAAGACCCTTTGCGTTAGCAGAACGATACGATTTTGCATAGCCATTCGCATCTTGTTCTACGCTGACCAGTTCCCACTGTTGGGTTTTAGGTAATTGAAAATTCACTTTGTGTTTGGCTGTAGCAACCGTATTCGAATTTTGGGTAACGTTACTACACGCAGTTAAAGCCATACAGCCTATTATCCAACCTACTATCCCATATTTTTTCATTGATCCTTACTCCATTTTTTATTCAAAGGGCACACGTCAATTGCCTGGATTAACCATTTTACGCAAATAAGGCAGCAAATCCGATGCAATCATTCCACGCTCACCTTCTTTGGCAGCTAAGTCGCCTGCCATAGCATGTATTAATACCCCGAGCCGAGAAACTATTTTAAGTGGAATACCTTGTGCGGCCAAACCACCTAGTACACCACTTAATACATCACCCATTCCAGCGGTTGCCATGCCTGGATTGCCTGCATGACAAATGAAAGGTGTGGTATCTTCTGGCCCCATGATTAAACTTCCGGAACCTTTTAACACAATATGGCCGCCAAAATGATGTTGCAACAGTTTAATGGCAGCTAATCGATCTTGCTGTATATCTTGCGTTGTTTTTTTAAGTAATCGGCCAGCTTCACCTGGATGCGGTGTTAGTATCCAATTTGATTTTTTGCAAGGTTCTTCTGCTAACAAATTTAAGCCGTCTGCATCCAAAATAAGCGGTTTTTCTTCTTTTAATGCGGCAGCAAATAAGGCAGAGCTCCAGGGGGTGTTACCTAATCCTGGACCCACTACCAGTATACTGGCTTTCGCAAACAAAGCATTTAATTCCGCTGCAGAGTTAATGCCATGACACATGATTTCCGGATGAGTTAAATTGAGCATGCTCGCATGCTCAGGTTGCGTTGCCACACTCACCAACCCAGCTCCCACACGTAAAGCTGCAATGGCTGCCAAATGCACTGCACCGGAAAACCCGTCATTACCGCCGATGATGAGCACATGGCCAAAATTGCCTTTATGTGCTTCTCGTGGACGCGGCTGCAAATAAGTTGTAAATTGTTTGATCTGTAATTCTTCCATTTATTTCCTTATAAACGTAGCTATGACTGTTATCAATATAGATTATTCACAACTTGCAATCCAGATTAAACGTGATGGCCAAGACTTAGGTTTTCAGCAAGTTGGCATTACTGATATTAATTTAGAGCACTATGAGGCTCATTTTCTCACTTGGCTTGCAGAGCATTTTCAGGGTGCCATGCATTATATGCAAGAGCATGGTACAAAACGTTATCGTCCTGATGAACTGATTCCTGGCACGATACGGGTCATTTCAGCGCGCATGGATTATTTACCGCCTGATACAGCCATGACAAAAGTATTGCAAAATCCGCGGCAAGGCTATATTTCACGTTACGCATTAGGCCGTGATTATCATAAATTAATTCGTAAGCGCCTCGCATTACTTGCAAAAAGAATTTCAGCTGAAATAGGAGAGCAGGATTACCGTGTATTTGCTGACAGTGCACCTGTTTTAGAAAAACCGCTTGCTGAAAAAGCCGGATTAGGGTGGATTGGCAAGCATACTAATTTATTGAATCGACACGCAGGCTCCTGGTTTTTTCTGGGAGAAATTTTTACAGATTTACCTTTGCCTGTTGACCTGCCTGTCAAAAATCATTGTGGTACTTGCTCGGCATGCATTGACATTTGCCCGACACAAGCGATTATTGCGCCCTATCAATTAGATGCGCGTCGTTGTATTTCTTATTTAACGATTGAATTGCGCGGTTCTATTCCCATTGAATTTCGTCCATTGATAGGTAATCGGATTTATGGTTGTGATGATTGTCAGTTGGTTTGTCCATGGAACCGATTTGCCAAACCAACAGATGAAAAAGATTTTCATCCACGGCATGGTTTAGCAACGCAGGAGTTGCTTACCTTATTTGCATGGAGTGAAGCAGAATTTTTGCGTAAAACGGAAGGTTCTGCGATTCGCAGAATTGGATATGAATGCTGGTTACGTAATATTGCAGTGGCATTAGGTAATGCGCCCTATAATGATGCTATTGTGCATGCATTACAAAACAAGTTGCGCTATCCCTCAGCGCTTGTCAAAGAACATGTGGAGTGGGCGCTGGCTCAATCTAATACCGCTGGATTCAACAAATGTGCACGATAATATTTTAATTCTTCGATTGATTCACGAATGTCATCCAATGCAAGATGCTTTGAATCTTTTTGTACACCGCCATATACTTTGGGTGCCCAGCGTAATGCAAGTTCTTTTAAGGTGCTGACATCGATTAAGCGATAATGAAAATGTTTTTCAAGTTCAGGCATGTAACGATATAAAAAACGCCGATCTTGATGCACACTATTGCCGCACATGGGAGATTTGCCTGCAGGTACATATTGTTTTAGAAAATTGAGTGTAGCCATTTCAGCGTCTGCTTCAGTCACCGTGCTTGCTTTGACGCGCGCGACTAAGCCGGAAGAATTATGCTGCTTAGTGTTCCAATTATCCATTGAATTCAATAATTCGTTAGATTGGTGAATAGCAAATACGGGGCCTTCAGCAAGAATGTTTAAATTGGAATCGGTAACAATGGTAGCAATTTCAATGATGCGTTCTTTTTCTGGATCAAGCCCAGTCATTTCCATGTCAATCCAAATTAAATTATTGGTATTTGCTGTCATCTGTTTTTTTCCGCTAAAATTCAAAAGTCATTTTAACAGGCGCACCTCTGTATTAAAATCAAAAAAATGTAAATGGGGAAATTATGTTTATTGAACGGGTCGTTGCTGTAATAGTTGCTTATTTATTTGGTTCTATTTCAAGCGCAATTGTGACTTGCAAATTGATGGGGTTATCTGATCCACGCACGCAAGGCTCAGGTAATCCAGGGGCAACGAATGTATTGCGGATAGGCGGCAAAAAAGCAGCGATTATCACATTAGTTGGTGATGTGCTGAAAGGTGTTATTCCCGTGCTCGCTGCGAAAGTATACGGGCTTGATTCCTTTGGCTTAAGTTTAGTGGCTTTTGCGGCTTTTTTCGGGCATCTTTATCCTGTCTTTTTTCGTTTTCAAGGCGGGAAAGGGGTGGCCACGGCATTTGGCTGTTTAATTACATTAGCGTGGCCTGTTGGATTATGGCTGTTAGTGACCTGGTTGTTGATTGCAATTATTTTTCGTTACTCATCACTTGCTGCGTTGGTTACGGCTGTATGTGCACCATTTTACATGTGGTATTTAACCAACATGGATTACACCATCATGGCTTGCGCAATTAGCTTATTACTGATTTATCGGCATCGCAGCAATATTCGAAATTTATTGCAAGGGAAAGAAGACAAGATTGGCGCAGCAAAATAATTTGCGTATGAGTTTAGCGCGTTGTCATTCTAAGTTTGACAATGACCAACGTGGATAAACATCAATAGCCAAGCCTGATTTTTCGCCGGCTAATAGCCGCTGACAACCGACATAAGCAATCATGGCGCCATTGTCCGTACAAAATTCGTGGCGCGGAAAATAAACTTTGCCACCTTCTTTTTCAAGCATGTTGGTCAGTCCTGCGCGTAACGCCAAATTGGCTCCTACTCCGCCTGCAACTACTAATGATTTCCATCCAGTTACATGCAAGGCACGCCGACATTTAATGATTAAAGTTTCAACCACTGCATCCTGAAAAGCGCGCGCGATGTCCGCGCGTGTTTGTGTATCTGACGCCTGTTTTGTAATGGTATTGGCAGCAAATGTTTTCAAGCCGCTGAAGCTAAATTCTAATCCTGGCCTGTCAATCATCGGACGAGGAAAATGAAAACGTGAGGGATTACCTTGTTCAGCCAGTTTTGCAAGTGCCGCGCCGCCCGGGTAGCCTAGTCCTAATAAATTAGCTGTTTTATCGAATGCTTCGCCAACTGCATCATCTACTGATTCGCCTAGAATTTCATATTGACCTATGCGAGTGACCTTCACCAATTGGGTATGTCCCCCCGAAACAAGTAACGCGACAAACGGAAATTCAGGCGGAATAGGTTCCAGCATTGGGGCGAGTAAATGGCCTTCCATATGATGAACGCCGATGGCGGGTATATTCCAGGCAAACCCTAGACTTTGACCAATGGTAGCGCCTACTAATAAGGCTCCAACCAAGCCAGGGCCTGCGGTGTAGGCTATCCCGTGCAGGTCGTTTTGGGACATCCCTGCTTGATTTAGCGCGGTTTCAATGAGGGGGATTGTTTTGCGTATGTGGTCGCGAGATGCAAGTTCTGGCACGACTCCCCCATATTCTCTATGTGTTGTAACCTGGCTGTATAATACATGCGTGAGCAATCCTTGCTCAGAATCATAAATTGCAACCCCCGTTTCGTCACATGATGTTTCTATCCCCAGCACTCGCATATATGTTTTTATCCTGTATCTATTATAGTTTTTGCATTTCTTTAAATTACCTATTAGAATCTGCCATTCTTCACAAATAGTATGACGGAGTAAAGTGTTCAATATGCCCAGTATACGTGTAAAAGATAATGAAAATTTCGAAGTAAGTTTACGGCGCTTTAAGCGTTTATGTGAAAAAGCGAGTATTTTAGCTGATCTTCGACGTCATGAATTCTATGAAAAGCCAACATGGAAGCGTAAACGTAAGAAAGCTTCTGCTGTGAAGCGGTATCAAAAAAAATTGATGCGTGAACAGGTGGCGCTGGAAAAAGACAGACGTAAGTAATAATAATATTCAACTTATACGAGTTTATGCCATGACTATATCTGCGATCAAAGGAAAGGTCCAAGAAGACATGAAAGATGCTATGCGCAGCCAACAAAAAGACCGCTTAGCTGCTATTCGTCTTATTTTGGCGGCGCTTAAACAACGTGAAATAGATGAACGTATTGTTTTGACCGATGAACAAGTCATTGCTGTTCTGGACAAGATGCAGAAACAACGTCGTGAATCTATTAGTCAATATGAAGCAGCTCATCGTCAAGATCTCGTGCAAAAAGAACGTGATGAAATGCAGGTGATTCAGGGATATTTGCCTGCACAATTAAGTCCTGCTGAAGTAGAGACTTTAATTGAAGCCGCTATCAAAGAAACTGGCGCAAGTTCCGCACGTGATATGGGCAAAGTCATGGGGATACTAAAACCTAAACTGCAGGGACGTGCTGATATTGCTGTAGTCAGCAATAAAGTAAAAGAACGTCTTTCTGCCTGATTTATTGTACCGTCATTCTGAGCATAGCGAAGAATCTCAAAAAAGCAGCCATTTAGCAATTCTATAGTTGTGTGAAGGATCAACTCTATGGCAAATCATATTCCACGTGAATTTATCCAACAATTGCTAAGCCAGATTGAACTTGTTGACTTGATCGATGCTCGAGTACCGCTACGCAAAAAATCTAATAATAATTACTTTGCCTGCTGTCCTTTTCACACGGAAAAATCGGCTTCTTTTTCTGTTAGTCAGAAAAAACAATTTTATTATTGTTTTGGGTGTGGCGCACATGGCAATGCTATTGATTTTTTAATGCAATATGATCGACTCGAATTTCCAGAAGCGATTGAAGTGCTTGCGAAACAAGCGGGGGTGGAGATACCGCGTCAGATACCCTCCATGGAATCACCAAAAGTGTCGCATAATTCATATGAATTATTGGCATCTATTACGCAGTTTTATCAACAGCAATTAAAACAATCTCAGGTAGTCATTGATTATCTGAAACAACGTGGCTTATCAGGTGAAATAGCAAAAGAATTTGGTGTAGGTTTTGCACCTTCTGGTTGGGACCACGTTTTGCAAACGTTTGGCAAAACAGCGCAACTCAAACAGCAACTGTATGATATCGGGATGCTTATCAAAAAAGAGGACGGTGGATACTATGACCGTTTTCGTGAGCGAGTGATGTTTCCTATTCATGATCGTCGTGGACGTATCGTTGGATTTGGTGGACGAATTATAGGGAAGGGTGAACCAAAATATCTGAATTCACCAGAAACGCCAATCTTTCAAAAAGGTCATGAACTTTATGGTCTTTGTCAGGCACAACAAGCCAATCAACATCTCAAGCATGTTTTAATTGTCGAAGGCTATATGGATGTCATAGCCTTATTTCAGCATGGCATTACATATGCGGTGGCTACCTTAGGAACAGCTACCACGACCCATCATTTACAGCGTTTGTTTCGCTATACGCCTGAAATTGTTTTTTGCTTTGATGGAGACCAGGCGGGACGTCTTGCTGCATGGCGTGCGTTACTGGTGACGTTGCCATTAATGCGTGATGAAATTCAAGTGCGTTTTATGTTCTTACCTGATGGTGAAGATCCTGATTCTTTGGTGAGAACGGAAGGGTCTGATCATTTTATTAAACGTATTCAGCAGGCGGTTACATTGTCACATTTTTTCTTTCAATCACTTGCTGCGCAAACGGATTTAAGCAGCATGGACGGACGAGCACGTTTTGTGAAGCTAGCTAAAGAGCACATTGATCAATTACCGGAAGGTATTTTTCAACAGATGATGTTAGAGGAATTGGCAAAACGTGCATACATAACAGATATTAAACAACTTAAACCCATTACAAAATCATCACAGCCCCGGGTGCAAAAAGCACGGTCCCCTTCAGCACTGCGTTTGGCTATTACGTTACTTGCACAGCAACCCACGCTTGCACAGCATATTCAGTGCGCATTGCCGCAACTCAATGTACGTGGTTTTGATCTTCTCCGTGAAATGGTTGAGCTTCTTCAACGTTATCCTGATTTAACAACAGGCGGTTTACTTGAGCATTGGCGTGATCGAGAAGAAGGAAAAACATTGGCAAAGCTTGCGCAAACAGAACATATGATTCCAGATGACGGAATCAAGAATGAGTTTCTTGGGGCGATTCATCGGTTACGCAAGTTTGAGCAAGAGCAGATTATCGAACAATTCATTGCTAAAGCGAACCAAACTGAATTGACTACGGAAGAAAAACACAAACTAGCCGAGTTGATCCATCATAAAAACGAGGCGGATTAAAGGTGCATAGGCCATCGATTTTGTAGGAATTCTCGGCTAGTTTTTTTCTATTAAGCACGACGATACATGCCACCTGCTCCGCCAGTTCCGTTTGCAGGAACATCACAACTTAATGCGGGAGTGAGGCAAATATAGCCAGGAACCTGACCAAAACCTATAGTGTGGCGCCCGGGTGGGGTGCTAACTGATTGGGGAGCGGTGCCCTTAGGAACTCCATCTAACGTAACCTGAGGATAAAGTGATTCCCCTGAATCAGCATCATTTGCAGAAATGGCGATCATAGACATGATAAACCTCCTTCTTTCATAGCTTAGTTAATGAATTTTATTTGAACAATTTTTAGGATAGCATTTTGTCAAAAACGGTAAAATCAACATTGAGTATTGTTGTTATTTTTTAGATCCGGCTTGAGAATATTGGTATATAATTGCGCAATAAACGTATGAGTAGGGGGTGGAATTGCTTCTACTTTAGACTGTTATCTACGTCCCTTATCATTAGCTAAATGGCAGTTCGATGACGTTAATTTATCCTGAAAGATCTAGTTCAAACCGCAAACAGCGAGTATACTTAACAGACTAATTTCCATGTTTTTCATATAGGTTTAGAGCATTATGGATCAAGAACAGCAGCGATCACGTTTGAAAGACCTCATTGCTAAAGGTAAGGAGCAAGGTTATTTAACCTATGCAGAAGTCAATGATCATTTACCACCCGATATTGCTGATCCAGAGCAAATTGAAGATATTATCAGTAGAATCAATGAAATAGGAATAAAGGTCTCTGAAATGCCGCCAGAAGCAGAGGAGCTTCTTTTGCTTGCGGATAATGAAACAACGGATGATGTGGCTGCGGAAGAAGCAGCGAGCGCCCTGGCGTCAGTGGATAGCGAATTTGGACGCACCACAGATCCCGTGCGTATGTACATGCGTGAAATGGGTAGTGTTGAATTGCTTTCCCGCGAAGGTGAAATTGTGATTGCTAAGCGTATTGAAGAAGGCATGAATCAGATGCTAACTACCTTAGCATCTCAGCCTCAAATGATTGCAGAAGTACTAATAGATTATGATCGTGTTGAAAAAGGCGAGTTACGCTTAAGTGACATTATTAGTGGTTATGTAGAACCTACTATCCTAGCTGATGAAGATCCTCTCGAGAAAGAAGCAGCGGCTGTTCTTGAAGAAGAGGAAGAAGAGAGTGATAGCAGTACTGGCGGTGATTTTCTTGATGAAGAAACGGGTCCTGATCCAGAAATTGCGCGTGAGCGTTTTGCTGAGCTTCGTCAATTTTATAATGATGCAATCGCAGCTGAGAAAAAATTTGGTTTAGTTCACAAAAAAACGCAACAAAAACGTGAAGCATTGTTAAAATGTTTTATGGATATTAAATTAGCTTCACGCCAATTTAATAAATTGTCACGCAAAATGCGTAGTATGTTAGACGAAGTTCGTGCACAAGAACGACATATCATGAATTTATGCGTTCACAAAGCAAGAATGCCACGCAAAGCATTTATCAATTCATTCTTAAATAATGAAACCAATATAGATTGGTTTGGCTCTGAACACAAAAGTAAAAGTTATTACAGTGAAGTCATTAAATTCTTGTCTGAAATTCAACGTTCGCAGAAAAAACTCATTACGTTGCAAGAGCAAATGAAAATGAGTATTGCTGAAATTAAAGAAGTTAACCGTCGGATGTCTATTGGCGAAGCGAAAGCACGCCGTGCAAAAAAAGAAATGGTCGAGGCAAATTTACGTTTGGTTATTTCTATCGCAAAGAAATATACCAATCGTGGGTTGCAGTTTTTGGATTTGATTCAAGAAGGCAATATTGGTTTGATGAAAGCGGTCGATAAATTTGAATATCAACGCGGATATAAATTCTCAACTTACGCAACCTGGTGGATTCGTCAAGCGATTACCCGTTCGATTGCGGATCAAGCGCGCACGATTCGTATTCCAGTACACATGATTGAGACCATTAACAAATTAAATCGTATTTCACGACAAATTTTACAAGAAACTGGTTTAGAACCTACGCCTGAAGAGTTAAGTAAGCGTATGGATCTGCCAGAAGATAAGATTCGTAAAGTGTTGAAGATCGCGAAAGAACCCATCTCGATGGAAACGCCGATTGGTGATGATGAAGATTCACATTTAGGTGATTTTATTGTTGATACTAATATCGAATCTCCGATTGAATCTGCAACCAGCAGCGGGTTGTCTGAAGCAACACAAAAAATTCTTAATACATTGACCCCACGCGAAGCAAAAGTATTGCGTATGCGATTTGGTATTAACATGAATACCGATCACACATTGGAAGAAGTGGGTAAGCAATTTGATGTAACACGTGAGCGTATTCGTCAAATTGAAGCAAAAGCACTCCGCAAACTGCGTCACCCGTCCCGCTCAGAACAACTCAGAAGCTTTTTAGAGGAACAAGAATAAAAAGTCAGATGACAGTTTTATAAAACTGGGTATACTTTCCGTGTTTCGGGCCCATAGCTCAGTTGGTTAGAGCAGGGGACTCATAATCCCTTGGTCCTAGGTTCGAGTCCTAGTGGGCCCACTTAAAAATCAAGGGGTTACGAGAAGTTCCGCGAGAGGGTTAGAGAGTCTGTGTAATTCTGGTGTAATCGTGTCAAAGAAAATATTGAAATACTAACTGTATGTTATAATTAAGATATGTCAATAAAATCACTTATCGAAACCAATCCATACCTCAAAGACACAGCGATGCGAAAAAAACTTGTCGCTCGCTCTGTCAGAACTTCTTGTGGTGTTGAAGGCATCAAAGCCAAGAAAGGGAAGGTTTTGCATTTTGAAATAGCGCACAGAAAAAATAAAAAGATTTATAAAAGCACTAAGTAACCGTTTTTTCTAATAATACCTTAAAAATATTTTGAATAGGCGCATAATTTCCCCCAACGCCAGCATGAATCGCCAAGATATATTCTTCAAATCCTTGCTGATTTACTGTTTGATCAATTGGCGAATAATTTAATGGGGGCATTTTTGCTTGCATCGCCATTAAATCTGCTAACAAACGGGCAACTCTGCCGTTACCTTCGCGAAAGGGATGGATTAAAATTAATTCAATATGCACAACACCTAAAGCATGCGCAAGTTCATCAATATTGGAAAAATGGCATGGAGTATATTTAGCTAGAAAATGACTTTCTAATTTTGTCATTAAATCTGATATGCGACTTGATGGTGCAAATAAAAAATCACCTTTAGCCATATTGACGGTTCGATATTTTCCTGCAAAAGGATAAATATCGCCCAACCATAGCTCATGAATATCACAAATATCTTCCGCTATGAATTGATGTTTTTCATCAAATATTTTTAGTAATTCTAATTCTGTACGCTCTAGCTCTTGCTCTTCTAGTGCTTCCATATCATTTTTTGATTTAATACCTAAATAATTTCTAAGCACTTCATCATTTGAGCCCGGCTCAAAATTTTCATCTGCTGGAACAGAATACCGACCAGAATTTTTAAATGTCATTTTAAGCCTTACTCTCACAGAATAATTTACGCTGCTCGCTTAGGATGCTTTTTAATCCAGGCTTTTAATACTTCGTCCATTTGCGTTTGCCATCCTTCTCCCATCGTTTTGAAATATTCCACCACTTCTGGACTATAACGCAAAGTCACAGATATTTTTCTGGGTTTTATTTGTGGGCCGCGTTCCCCGCGTTTACGCTTGGGAAGTGCCCTCACTAATTGTGATGGCAACACTTCTCTTGCTGACTTCATAGAACGAATATCTTTACGTGTCAACTCTCGAACTTGCCCTGATTTATTGGTTAATGATTTCTTTTTCATATCGTTTCACCTCACGTGAATTAGCTTTACGAAAACTGATAATCCTAACTCCATCTTCAATAGGCGTAAAACAAAGCACATATAAACGTTCATTTAGAAAACCTAAAGCTACAAATCTTTGTTCTGGATAATTTTTTCTAATATCTTCTGCATAAAGCGCCGTTTCCCAATCAAAATCCGCTACTAATTCAAATGGTAACCCGCGATCACGCATGTTTTTATTAGATTTATTAGGATCGAAATCAATTCTCATAATTTGATTGTAGTTACAAACAAATAAACAGTCAAGAAAATAATCAAGTTGTGACTTTATCTAATGAATTATACCTTTGCTCCAACGCATCCATCGCTGCCTTAATATGTTCACCATTTTGATGACTATATCGTACCACCATTTGCAAGGTTTTGTGCCCTGAAATCCGCTGCACTGTTGGCAAATCAACACCCGCTTGCACCAAGTGCGTGATCGCTGTGTGCCTTAGCGTGTGACGCACTACTTCTTTTGGGTCAAGCCCAGCATGTGTCACAACACGTCTGAATTGTTTTTCAATATTCATCACATGACCTGTTGCAGATCGTTTTGCAGGAAACAGCCATTCTTGGTTAAGTGTCGCTGCTTCGATATAACTTTTAAGAAATGTTGCAAGCTGTTGTGTGATGGGTTGCTCACGTGCACCTGCCTTGGCTTTCGGAATAAATATCACTCGTTTATTCAAATCAATATTTTTTAACTGAATCGAGAGAATTTCCATTTTACGCATGGATGTACTCAAACCAATCACAATGAATGGGTAAATGTAAGGGCATTGATCTTCTTTTGCAGCAACCATTAACTTATTTACTTGATCAGTAGTAAGATAAACAATTCTACCAGAATCTTCCTTTAATCGTTTTATGTTACAAGGCTTGTGATCTAACCACTTCCAATCTAATGCCTTATTAAGTAAATGAGAAATCACTGCAAGTTCACGATTGATAGTGCCTGCTTTTGCATTTCCACTGTGTCTATGTTTTTTATAACGCTCAACATCAAACGTACATAATTTATTTAGTAATATCTCGCCAAAAAAAGGAATAAGATGTTGATCGAAACGATAAGTTTTCTTATCAATATCTTTCCCACCTTCTTTTTCTAATTTTTCTAAATATTTTTTTGCGGCCTCTGCAAAGGTAAAATGCAGCTTACGCCCTTTTGGTAAATTCAATCGTCCATGACGTGCATCTGTGCGAAACTTGGCGATCAATTCTTCTGCTTGCAGACGTGTGACTCCTTCTGATTCTTTACCCACAACACGATGAATTCGCTGGCCATCAACCATAATATTAATCTTATAGCGTCCATCACTGTTTGATAAACGTTCAAATATAATGCCATGTTCTTCAAGTTTCTCACCCGCTTTTAAATTACGTTGATTAGCACGGGTTATTTTAGTGAATTTAATTGCCATTGTTTATTTCTTCCATTTTATTTTTATAAAACTGAAGCCATGCTTTTTGATCTTCTTTATTAGAGGGTGGAACAAGTACAGTCACAATTTGCGGGCCTTCTGCCGTTTGTCGTATTTCAATCTTTTGTGTTACTAATTTTTGTGCATTTTTTTTCCAGAAAAAATCATCACTTGATATTTCAAAGGCAGGATTTTTATTCCATGCATAAATAATTTTATATGGTTTGCTAGGATCGTCTGTTTCAATATATTTCTTTATTGCTTTTAAATCTTGCTTAAGAGGAGCGGAGATTTCTTTCCCTACGGGTAGATTTTCAAGGTATTCAATTTCAATTTCTTTTGATTTCAAACTATCCCAATACTCAATTAAATGATCATATACTAATCCTTCTAATGCATTGACTTGTGCCCAAGACGTATGAATTATTCTTCCTTTTTGATCTTCAGTATTAATCGGGTAATACATCCAAAAATAAGGGATTGAAATAATAGTTCTAAATAATTCTTCTTCATCTCTGGTTAATAATTCTGGAAAATAAGATGCAAACTTAAAAAAACTGATAGCCTCATGATTACCATGAATGTCTTTCACCGCCTCTTCTACTGTAACTCTATCAAAATGACTATAAAGTTTATCTTGAGTAAAAATTTCGTAATCCGGTGACATCCATGTATTAAATAAATTGCGTTTTACTTTTAGTGTCTTAGCCATCTGCTCAATGGAACGCTCAATAAAACTGGACAATGTTCTTCGTTCCGCTCGTGCCATAATTTCAGCAGCCATATGAAGCTTGGGATCTAGCCGTGCTTGAATAATTTCACTACGAT
The DNA here is from genome assembly GCA_964484285.1 of uncultured Coxiellaceae bacterium. Classification (GTDB taxonomy): domain Bacteria; phylum Pseudomonadota; class Gammaproteobacteria; order DSM-16500; family DSM-16500; genus CAZUQP01. Next base: position 13,528 of record CAZAEO010000008.1, read on the forward strand.
TTAGTTTTCCGCCACCGCCTTTCTTTCTTCCCATACTATCCTCTTTTATTCTAATTCATTCTCAATTCTTCTAAAGTCAAAAATTATAATTTGTAATTATTTACATTACAACAATTTTATTCTATTCTCGACCGCGTTAAACAATTTCATTCTCTATAAGGAAATTTTTATGTCACATATAAGTCAACAAATAACATCGATAGAAATCACTATGTTTCCTGATGGACGATTGGACGCAAAAAACGCTGCCTCATATTTAGGACTGAAAGAAAAAACATTAGCCATGATGCGTGGTAATGGAACAGGGCCCAAGTTTATCAAACGCGGCCGAATATTCTACTTTAAAGAAGATTTGGACATTTGGTTAAATGCAGCAGGACGATTAACGTCAACAGCGCAAGCTCTCAAAAAGTAAGGAGGCCTTCTATGCAAAGAATCAGTGCCATACTTGATAGGGTTGCTCCAAAGTTGCCTGAGCTTAAAGTTACCAATGTATTCGACTTTATAAAAATGAACTTGCCGCCTCGCGAACATATTCTGTCACCTTGGTTGCCTATACAAGGCTTAGCAATGATATATGCACCGCGTGGTGTTGGCAAAACGCATGTTGCGCTTGGCGTTGCTTATGCGGTGACCTCAGGAACACAATTTTTAAATTGGTCAGCACCAAAGCCACGCGGCGTTTTGTATCTGGATGGTGAAATGCCGGCAACGTTGATGCAAGAAAGATTGTTAACGTTAATGAACGATACAAAACTCTCTGTGCCTTTTAAATTAATCACACCTGATTTACAAAATGGCCCTATGCCTGACCTAGCTACTTGTAAGGGTCAACTCATGGTCGAACCCCATTTAAAAGACATTGATCTTATCATCGTTGATAACATTTCAACACTTTGCAGAAGCAGTAAAGAAAACGAAGCGGATTCTTGGCTTCCTGTTCAAGAATGGGCATTAAAAATGCGTGCCAGTGGAAAATCCATTCTGTTTATCCATCACGCTGGCAAAGGCGGCAATCAGCGTGGCACAAGTAAACGTGAAGATATTTTGGATTCTGTGATCGTTCTCAAACGCCCTGACGATTATAAACCCAAGGATGGTGCAATCTTTCAAGTACATTTTGAAAAAGCTCGCGGTTTTATAGGCGAAGAAGCGGAATCATTTGAAGCACATTTAACAAGCAATCTTGATTCACATGCATGGATTACGCGGCCAATTGCTAGTTCATCTTATGATCAAGTGATAACGTTAGCTAATCAAGGATTGAAACAAAAAGAAATTGCTAAAAAATTAGATATTGATAAATCAAATGTGAGTCGTCATCTAAAACGCGCAACTCAGGAAGGTAAAATTACTCATCACCTTCAAGCATTCTAGTTGCACTGTTGCGTTGCTTAAGCAATGCAACAGTGCAACTAGAATAGTTAAAACCGTACCAGGTTAGCTAAGCAGAGTATAGAGGACATCGTCTTACAAACCCCTACACAACAGGATTGTCGCTCCGCATCGGCGCCTGACCACCCATTTACATCGTGCCGATAAACGTAACTAGGTGGTCAGGCGCCGATGCGGAAAGGTAAGTGCTTAGGGCAAGAATAAATTTTAAGAGAGATTCTAACTATGCAGATAACAGAGCGTGATGTTGAGATTCTTAAGTTTATAAATGAGTTTGGTTTTTGTGAAATAAAGCAAATCGAAAAACAATTTTGTATTAAAAAATCTCGTGGCTATCAAATTATGAAACGATTGGTAATAGCCAATTTAGTGACTCATCAAATGATTTTTCACGGAGCACATGGCATTTTTTATTTGACTAAAGAAGGGGCGCAATATACTGATCTTCCACAAATAAAAAACATTCCCAAAGATAATTATGAGCACCAACTTGCAATAATTGAAATTTATTTCAAACTAAAAGAGCAGTATCCGGAAGCAGAATGGATAGGCGAGCGTCGCATCAAGCGAGAAAAATATATGAAAGGTCTCGGGAAAGCGGGTCATATTGCTGATGCAATGCTTGTGTTTCCTGATAGCACAGAAATTGCAATTGAAGTAGAGCTAACAATGAAGAGTAAAAAAAGGCTAACCGATATTTTTAAGAATTATGTCAGTTGTTTTGACATAAAAGAAGTGTGGTATTTCTGCGCTCCTGAAATCATCGGACGCGTAAGTAAATTAGCTGAAAAAATGCCGTTTATTAAGATTCATAGCCTACGTTAGTTTAGATAAGCTGCATCTCAACGCGTTAAAGTGAGCGTTGCTTTCTCCTTAACGCGCTCCTAATTATTGGGTTTCACCTTCAAGATATCGAGGCCAAGCCTTCGGGTGCTCCCAGACACAATCCTTATGTGCCAAAAATAATTTAATATATCGAAAAATATTATATTAAAAATATTTTGGCACAGAATGATGTGCGAAATTTTGATTTATCTTATTGAAAAAATGCTAACTATCAAAATCTGATATTATTTTTTTCATCAATTCTCCATAAAGATCTTTTCTCACATTGATATGTAGTTTGATCAGTTTTGTCGCCAACATTAACGAAGGATTATTATTAATGCCGGAAGCAACCTCCAAGACGGCATCGATCGGCATTCTAATAAAATTTGCAATCCCTTCTAAGGTGTAATCATTTGTTGATAAAATATCGTTAACTAAAAATTTCAAAAAATTAGCTTCCATCATCTCATTCTCCATGCCAAATTCGGTTTTTATTAGTCTTAAATAACCATTGTATTGGGTTTTAAGTATTTCAAAAAATTCTTCATAGATGCGCAAAAAAATAGTAGCTTCTACAAAAAAACTTTCTGCTTTAGATAAATTATTCAAATTGCTTCGTGAAAAATATGACAACACTTCCTTTATAAACATATTCAATCCTAAAATTTTAAAGATTAAGAAAGATGATTAGCAGAATGAGGGATATTGTTGGCGGGAAAACACATTAAGTGTTACATGTAAATTTGATGTTTCATTGTAAACCTCCTTTTCGGTTAATTTTTATTCCATGATAACTTTGAAGAGAGCATGATCTATGCTACACTAACTCAATAATGAATTTTACATTAAGTAAAAGTAATTTTTACCTTTTATAAAAAATTATCCAAATAGTCAAGTACTTTTTATCATATGAGCCTAATAGATTCTTTAGTATCTGAAAATGCTGCAACTACAGGTAAGCTAACCTTTGGTGACCGGATTTACATGCTTCTTAAACAACAAAAACGGTCAAAGGCTTGGTTAGCTGAAAAAATTGGCATATCAAAGCAAGCCATGAACTACCTATTGAATCACGCATCCAATATAAAATTTATTAATGAAATAGCTTTAGCATTAGATGTTAATCCTGAATGGCTTAAAACCGGAAAGGGAAAGTTAACAATTGCTTTGCATGAAAGAAATGATATAAGGCATTTGCCAATAATGAATATGCAGGATGTTTCAAGCTTGGCGAAAGCTAAAAATAGTGTTAAAGCGAATAAGGAGACTATTGTTGTAAATGCCGCTCTTTCTTTAGACTGCTTTGCAGTCTTGCTAGACAATACAAGCATGAAACCTTTATTTAATCAGGGCACGATTCTTATATTCGATCCTGCTAAGAAGCCATGCAACGGTAGCTTTGTGATATTTTCAATTAAAAAAACAAGCGAAGTTTATTTTCGGCAGTTATTTGTTGAAGGAAACAATATTTATCTTAAATCCATGGATGTTATGTACAAAAATATAAGTAATGAGAAAATTATAATTCATGGAACCTTGATAGAATCGCGCAACCGATTTATGTAAAGGGAATAAACTCTTGTACCTCTTGATCCGGCCCTACTAAATGTCGTAAAAAGTTGGTAATTGGAACCACTGCTACAGAAAATAATAGAGACAGTATAAGTTTCATTATTGTTAATGTAATAAATATCATACAGAATTGTGAAATCGTTCTTCCCGTTGTGAAAGACAATGCAGAAAAAATCAATGAAAAGATAATTTCGCCTGGAAGTGTCGAGCAAAGATATCTAATGGCTAAAAATTCGCCATGATACATAATTTTTAGTTTTTGCATTATGCTTGTCGTGATTTTATATCCAATAATTGAAGCAATTATGCCATTCAGAACCATCATTGGAGTTGTCGAGATAATTTGTGACAATTGGGACCCTTGTAAGCCTGCGCCCAGAATGCCAATTTCGGCAAATACAATAAAGAGTACTTGGCAGAGTATTTTTCCATAAATCAGTTTATCTGCTAATTTGTTGTTATATAGTTCTGTTACCATATCAAGCACAAAGAATCCTAAACAAAAAAACACTACACTAATGTTAAGAGGAAATTCAATTCCTAAAAAAATTACATTTAAAAAATATTGATTAAATATCATAGACAATGTTTCAAACAAAATAAAGATCATTGCTAAGTAGATAATCATGGTCTTTTTTTCTCTCTAATTTTTACAATACAGTGATTAATATACTGTAAATATTTATCATTTATTTCATACGAGGATTTGTTAAGTAATGCCTCTATAGTAGCAAGAGAAACTATAATTTGTGCATGATCCGGCCGGAATAATGAAAAAAGATGTGATTTGTTCAGACTGCTCGCCAAATCAGCTATTGCTACTCTGCATCCGACTAATCTATATCGTATTAAAGCGGTAACTGTATCTTCTAATTGTTGCAGTTCAATATCATCGATTACGTATGAATAATGAGAACTTTTATGAAAAAATATTTCTATCCAGCCAACTAAAAAATCAATCATCTTCCTAAAAAAATCTATTATTCTGTTCATATTATTTTTTTGTTAAACCATTCCAAGAATTTTCTAATTCAGCAATATTTAACTGCTCATTTTTTTTATCTTCTGCTTGACATACGTTATGAATATCCGTTGACTTAAATAAATTCAAAAAGCCGGTCGATGGTTTTTGATTAAAATGATCAAAGTTTTTTTTTATTTTTTCTTTATATTTTTCCTGTAATTTAATAGTAATCGATCCTACATTACCGTCATTTATGATTTTCTGATTTGCCTGCGTTACAGATTGAATTTCAATAAGGCTATTAGTTAAAAAGATTTCCTTTGCCATATATAGTTTATCTGGAGTGATAGGTTTTTCTGCTATAGAAATATTTAATTCTTTGCAAAGTTCTATGACAACGTGACGAGTAATGCCAGGCAACACCCCTTCCGTTAATGGTGGTGTAATAATGTTATTATCATTTGTTACAATAAAAATATTTGCTGCACTTGTTTCAGCTACATTTCCTTTTGTATTCAATAAAATTCCTTCATCTGCTCCATTTTTTGTTGCTTCTCGTCTGGCCAAAATGTTATCTAAATAACTTAAAGATTTAATTTTTGATAAAGGAGAAAATTCATTACGTCGAATGTTGGTAATATATGTGGTTGCTGGTTTCGATACATGCGCTAGAAAAGGAAAGGCTGCTAACATTACAGTTGGTTTTTGTTCAATAGGAAATAATAATCCCCTAGGTCCCGTTCCGCGCGTAATCGTTAATCGCAAACTAGCATCTTTCCCGGATAATTTATTTTTATCTAAAACTTTAATAATAATTTTCTGCAAATCATCAATCGAGATAGGAAGCGCAATTTCTAGGTAGTCAGCGCTTTTTTTTAATCTTTCCCAATGTTCCTTCAAGCAAAAGACTTGGCCATTATATACTCGCATCGTTTCAAATAAACCATCTGACAGTAAAAAACCTCTATCATTGGGTTCGATTTTAGCCTCTTCTGGCGAAACAATTTTTCCATTAAGATAAATCATTATTTTAATTTCCAGATTTAATGAAAGTTCTATTAAATAAGCGCAAGATAATAACTCCTATAATCCGCAATGAAAAGACTAAAGATAAAAATTGGGTGTAATTCCTGTGTAATCGTGCCAAGAAAAGTAGGGAAAAACAGGGCATTGGATAGATCACAGCAGAAGTGCCAATCAGATAAAATATAAATTAAAGTAACTACTTAGAACAAATCAGAAAAATATTGACATGCCCAATCCTTTCCTCATAATCCCTTGGTCCTAGGTTCGAGTCCTAGTGGGCCCATAATAAAATCAATCGATTACAAGTAAGGCTTCAAAAATCAAAATTCTGTGTCGAATATGTGTCGAAGAAAAATTACCACCCGCCCAATGTGAATTTCCGAATTCCGTTTATCTGCGTTTGGGTTTATTACCATCTTTTACTACTTCTACGCCAGTAAGATTCCCGACAATTAAACCAAGCAACTTGGATTCAAAATTAGGCTGATTAAAAAACGAGTTGGAAACAAAGCTGCCCGGTGAAACTTTTCCCATTAAGAAAGAGGATATCCTTTGCTGATTCAATAGATATTCTTGATAAGCAGGATTTGTTTTTAATGCATTTTGGAAATCGTGTAGCATCTCTAGAATCTCGTATAATGGGAAATCCTGGCGCAACCTACGATTTCTATTGGAGTTAAAATCATTAAAAGCAAAAGCAACGGACAGAAACTGATATAATTTATTCTGTTGTTCTTCCGATAAATGTTTGATCCGTTTTGGAGCAATGATAAAGGCTCGTTTCATTTCGTATATTAGCCATGATATTGATGAAAATGTCAAAACTCCAGCAGTCGTTTTAGCTGTTAGATTCGAATTATTTGAATCTGCTAAGGTTGAAACAAAAAATACAAGAGAACCTGTGAATGCACCTGTGGCAACAAATGAGCAATTGCGACGAAATTGGAGGGGGGAGGATAATGTTATTCCTAAGTTTCTTAGAAATTCAATACCCTCATGCGTTGCCTTTAGTCGTTGTAAAATAACATTAATATCACCTTTTTCTTCTATGTCCAATACAACTGAATTTTCTTTTTCATCTTTTTCGTCTGCTGCTAATAGTGGCTGGCGGCTGGTATCTCGATCTAACATGGTTTTTTCCTCTCAAGTTATAGTTAACTTTGGTTAACTTATTTGAATTATTTGTAGCTTATATGATTTTTTAAAGCCCTTCTAACATTTTAAAACTTTTGAGGTCACAATTTTCGACTCAAATAGCCATTTGAATAATCAATCGCTATCATTAACAAAACCAATTTTCCGCTTCTTTGGCGTAAGCGCCAAATAGTCACTTGCGATTAGTGAAATGGTAATTCATACAACTATAGAATTAAGGCTTGCAAGTGATTTTATTTGATGCTTCATATCGATAAACAACCTCAGTAAATTGACCGATCTCATCACATTTCCCAAGGGCTAATATAAAAGTGTCTGTTATTGGAAAATAAAAGTGGCGCAATTTATCTACTTCTTTTTCATAAGATTTATTTTTAGTATTCATTAGAGTCAAGTGAGGATCAAACGATTTCTTGATAGGTAATAAAATATTTTTGGCTATAGTATTGCGCATTCTGTGTAGAAGATCGATGTTATTTGGCAATAAGAATACCCAAAAAATAGCATTATCAAATGTAATGCAACTAAAATTAGAAAACTCTAAATTGATTGGTTTTTCTTGCCATTCGTTAATAATTTTTCCCCAGACATTTTCAATTTCTTTTTCTTCGGATTCGAATTGGTATAGGGTCACGTGAGGTAGAGAATATTGGCTAAGCAAATATTTATCAGCAATACTTGAAAATTGTTGAGAAAGGTTAATAAATTCTTCGCCTTTTGACATGGGTGTTAATGCTAAATTGTATTTTTTTTTCATTAGTTGACCTCTATTTTAAAAATAAATGTTTTTAAGGCATGACATTGATATGTCAATTGAATCAGCATTCATTCATGTTTCGGCATATATTGTTATGAATGAGTAGCATAAAGTTTTTTGCTCACAGCTTCATTCAGTTCTGCTTCAATTTCCTCAACAGTCGGTAAATTTGTTTTGAACTCTTTAGGTAAATATTTTGATAACGTATATTCCGATACACCAATAGGCACTTTTACGCTGCGCAAAGCATATTCTGCGATAACTTTATTTTTTGACTTGCATAACAGAATACCAATTGTTTGGTTATCGCCTTCTTTACGCATGAGATCGTCTACTGCAGCAAGATAAAATCCAAGTTGACCCGTGTGCTCAGGCTTGAATTTTCCAGCTTTTAATTCCACGACAACAAATGCGCGCAAATGTAAATGATAAAAGAGTAGATCAATAAAAAATTCTTCGTCATCGAAAGTCAGCGGAACCTGTGAGCCAACAAATGCAAAACCTTGTCCAAGTTCAAGTAAAAAATCACGTACATGTGTGACTAATGCATTTTCTATTTCTCTTTCATGGGCATCATCTTGGATAGTTAAAAAATCAAAATTATACGGGTCTTTTAAAATTTCGTTGGCTAAATCGGATTGAGGAGTAGGCAAATGTTCGTGATAATTGGTAATTTTTTTGCTAGATACTGCTTGACGATCATATAGTCCGCTTTCAATTTGCATTTCCAATATAGAACGAGACCAGCCATTTTTAATAGTTTGCTGGGCATACCATTCTCTTTGTGAATCATTTTTAATCATTTGTATTAGGCGAGTAATATGTCCCCAGGGCAATTGCGACACAGCTTGTGTCGTAATTTGAAGGTCAGGATAAAGGGTAGCGAATTGCTTCATTCTTTGTAGGTTACGAACAGAAAACCCTCTCATTTCAGGGAAAGTTTGCCGCATATCATGGGAAAATTGCTCTAAAAAATGGTCACCCCATTGATAGGATTTTTGTTTCTCGATTAAATCAGTACCCAGTTCCCAATAGAATGTAATAAGCTCACTATTGGCAGCCAGCGCCGCACGAATTTGTGCTGTTTTTAAGCGGTCTTTCATGCTGTTCAAAAAATCTTTGTACTTCTCATCCAGATGTAATGATTCTTCTTTTTTCTTAAGCTGTTTCTTCATGTATAGTTTGTCCTTTTTCTGATTTTTCTTTTAAATGAGTCATCTGAATTACTTCAACAGATTCCTTATAACCTGTTTTGCCATCACTAGGAAAAACATATTTCGTTGAAGATGTGGGTTGGCGGGATTTCAACATATCATAAAGAAAATCAGACAAAGGTAAAACAAGTTATTGATGATTTTTAGTATCGGTTATTGTTAACGTTTTTGCTATTAAATCAATTTGATCCCAGGTTAATCGTATGGCTTCTTCACGTCTCAGCCCTGTAAAAAGAACCAGTAAAAAATAATCGCGTAATAGGGTTGATTTTCCAGAACTACGTTCATCGTGCATTTCAATGACAGCGTTGTACCATTTTTCCAATTCATATTATTTTATGACCGTTTGTCGCCGTTGTACGCGATACCATGCACGCGTATGCGATAAACGTTTGACAGGATTTTCTAAAATAAGTGAGCGACCTTTCGCATCTTCATATTCGCCGGCGGCAAAATTAAATAATGCGCGCAGCAAACGCATTGCAGAATTCGCTCTTGCGTGACTTGCTTTACCACGCAAAGAATGTCGTTTTGCGATCATGTCTTTGGTGATATCTAATAATGGCTTATGTTGCCAATCTGAAAATGATTCTTTCATCAAGCGGTGATAATCAGTCATCGTCGTTTGTTTTAATGACTTTCTAGCATTGAGGTAGTCAGTAAAGACTTCTTTAAGGGTAACGGATTTCACTCTTTTTTCTTTTCGCTCCGCGATGGGATCAACTCCTGTCGCTATTTGCCCTAATAACTTTTGAGCTTCTTGAGAGGTTTTTTGACTATTTCAAAACATGTCGAAGTACATAAAATTAGCTAAAAGAGGTAAAATTCGATCTCATAATCCCTTGGTCCTAGGTTCGAGTCCTAGTGGGACCAAGGCATTGAAAAATAAAATGAAATCTCCCCTTCCAGGGGTATCAAAAATACTCTGAATTTAGCGAAAAGGGACACTCCTGGGACAGTTGAGAACAACAAACCACCACCACTCCACTCGAAACTACATACATCGTGAAGCCTGCTATATAATCCAGCTACAAGCAATTTTAATAAAAATTTTATTAATTATATTGACCCTCTCGTTACGTCACCCTGTATGGTGCTCACTACTGTCCGGTGAAGTGGTATGGTGCTAAATGTCAGTGATGAGAAAACCAAAATGTCATATACAGTAAAGAAATTAGCAAAGCTATCAGGGACCAGTGTCCGAACACTGCGTTTTTACGATACGATCGGATTACTAAAGCCTGCTTATTATGGCGATAATAATTATCGCTATTATGAAGAAGAGCAGGTTTTGATGCTGCAGCAAATTTTATTTTACCGTGAATTAAATTTTTCTCTCAATGACATACAGAGGATTATTAGCAGTGATGATTTCAATAAAATCGATGCCTTAATCTCTCACAAGCAAATCCTTACACAGAGTCTTGATCGAACAACAAAATTGATTAAGACAATTGACCAAACCATTGCACACTTGAGAGGTAAAATAACCATGCGTGATGAAGAATTATTTGCGGGCTTTGCACATAAATTTGCGTTCGATTCATTTGTAACGGCATTTGAACCTGGAAATGAGCAGATGCTTGATAAGTATTTTGCTTCAGACCTTATGATGTTTAATCATTCAATGTCAAAACAGTTAGGCTTGAATGATTTGAAATCACGTTTACCTAATATACATAAAATATTTAAGGATTTAAAAAGTGAGATAAAGGATGTTACCGCAGATGAAGATCGTATAGCCTTTCGCGTGGAACAAAATGCCATGTTTTATAAGCATGCACCTGACGGTGTGCAAGTTAAGCTCGATGTTATGAATTTATATAAACTTGAAAGCGGCAAAGTCAAAGAATGGCAAATTTGGGTTAATATAACGGAAATATAGCCCACTAACTTTAGCGATGGGGTGTTCTGAGAAGGGAGAAGCGCAGCCCTCCCTCTATTGCGCACTCAATTCATCTTGTAGCTTTCGTCTGCATTATAATGAGGGCACATGAGAAACTGAGTTTGGGATGTTAGTTTGACATGAATTAACAGCTTAGATGCATTACCGTAATTCGCAATTTTATTGGAAAGCCAGAAAAATATCAGGCTGTCAATGCGTAAGTCCTAGTCTCCTAGAAGTTAGGTAAATTATAGCATGTCGCTAAAAATAGCTAAGCTTTTTACGGAAGTAAGTAGAACGCTTAAGCAAAACTTAATGAATCCAGGCTACAATAAGGCCAAAAATATATTATATATAAGAAGAGGAGAGGGTTATGGCTTTAAGATCTACCTTAAATACAGTTGAGAGTTTTCGTGAAAAAGTAACGAATAGTAAAGGTCTTATTATTTCTACTTGTAATATGGATCCTTCAGGTTGTGCATGTTCCGCAGCTATGTTAAAGGAGGGAGTACTTGATGCGGATCTTTTAAGACTTGTTGTAACTTTAAATGATGTTAAGAAAGATAATCACTTTGCTAAAGTGAATGCAGTGAGAATAGTAGAAGATATTTCTGATCATATAAAAGAAAAATCCAAGCAATGGCAATATATTTGTATAACGGGGTGTATACCGTTCGCCATAAATAATATTATTAAGGAATTTCAGGAAAAAAAACTCGATATTGATTTTAAAAAATCACCTCTCTATGTCATTTCTTCTCCGCACCTAGAAGCCTTTTTTTTGAAAAACGACAAGGTGCTTTTTGATTTTTTAGTTGAGTATTTATTTTTCTATAAAATTAAATTTGAAATACTATTCTCGGGAGTTAATTTGAATCACCCAATGAATATAGGAATTCCACCCTTACCTAATTCTATTTTACAAGAATCAAAAAAAAATGTTTTGCCAAAACACGAAAACTATTATGGCTTAGTCTATATGCGATGTTATGGTGATTTGAATTTGAATTTTTTCCGTACTTATTTACAGCAAGTAAAGAATGCGAGTAAGAATAAAGAAAATAGTAAAATTATTATGATAGCGGTAAAGAATGATGAACTAAAAGAATTATTCAGTCTATTCGCTAAATCGCAGTATGGTATTACAATAGAGCACAAAGATAGATTGCCGCAAGATCAATTTATTCAACTTATGCTAGAAGTGATAGATAGAGAGGGAGTTGTTGCGTTTGATGGTGTCTATTCTTTAAATGAAGCAATTTTGTTAAGAAAAACTGCTAACGCATTATTTTACCATAACAAGGGTGAACAGAATAAAGATTATTGTGTTCAATTGGTTGAAACAATTAAACATACACAGCCGCGCTTATGCGAAACCGCGAAAGTTATTTTGGGGTTATCAGAACAATATGACTTGCTTACAAATCGTGAAACATGTAAAGCGGTTTATGTTTTTCTGCATGAGTTATTGCAAAAAAGTGTCGAAAAATTTACAGCTTATATGGGAAGAAAGCATTTAGTAGATGATATAGATGAGAAAAAAATAACGCAATCGAACACTACAAATAAATCACAAGATTTAATTAAAGTAGATGTTCCTTCTAAACCAGGTTTATTTAATCAGGAACAAGGCAACATAAGATTTGTAATAATCGAGCAATTAAAAAGAATCACAGGATTAAACAATTGGAAAAAACATTCAACTTTAGAGAGTGGTAAAGCACATATTACGATAACAGATAGTGCTATCGATATAAATGCTATAAAGCAACATTTTGAAAACCATCAAATTCCCATAAAGTTGGGTGCTGTAAAAGACACAAAGCAACCTATTCTGATCATTGATTTCACTCACATTAGTGTAAACGCGATCAAGCAAATACCTCCTATAGATTCATCTAATAAGGTGAATTTAAGACTTTGCCAATAAATAAATTTATTTTTTATTTACGCAGCATGAATAGAAAAAAAATAGGTCACCCCTATCCTCATTTAATTGGCTGTGAAATAATAGGGTTTGTTGACAATTCATTTACTGCAATCAACATGGATATGGAAGTATGTGAGATGGATGCTGCCACACGCCAAGAAGTGAAATCCAAAGAATCTTATCTTGATGACATGAGAAGAGATGGGGTTATTGTATTAAAAAGCAGAATTCTCCCGCCAAAAATACCCGCATTAATTAACGAAATTACTAAGATAAGAAAAATTGTTATGGCAAAGATCCATACAATGGATCGTCCACTGAAAACATACTCTGATATTGCTGAAAGACAATTAAATCGCCTGGATTATCGCTGTGGGTTTACTGCAGAAATTTTTAAGGAAGTGGGTGAACCTATCATTCAGCTAGTTAAAGAAATTTCTCCTATGATTGATTTTAGACATTATTGGGGTGCTATTCCATCGCTAGGCGGTTCTGGACCGACCGATCTGCACAGGGATGTGTATCCTTTTCTTAATACATCGGAAGGAAATAATTTAGATTCACTTGAGATTGATTTACCGCCCTATTATTTAACTGTATTTATCCCGCTTGTTGAAATAACTAAAGAAAATGGCCCAACGGAATTTATTAAAGGCAGTCATCAAAAAAAGATCGTGGATGAAGCACAGGCAGAAATACATGCGCCTTTATTATCCCCGGGCGATATTATTATTTTTGATGGAAGAACGTTACATCGAGGTACGCCTAACACAACAAAGCATGAAAAGTTGATAGCTTATATTACGTTTGTAGCCAATTGGTATCATGATCAAACATTTGAAATCAACAATTACCTATTCCCAGAATTAGCCGTCTGTGGTTATTAATTCGCTGACTTTTTTATATAAAGTTCCATCGTAAGACATATAGTGATTGCCACTTTTTGTTTGATACAAGCCTACTTTTGCCCCATGAATATTATCTTTTCCTTTGACGCGATAATTGCCATTGACATAAATCACAGCATATTTTATTTTTTCTGGATTTCTAATAATTATAAAGTTTTTGCCAACAACAAAAATATCTTCTAATGTTTTTTTATTTATTTTTACCCTTTGATAATTTCCTTGATATTCAATGGGAATGTCTTTTGTTTCAATGGGGTCGTGAAAGTTCGCAATAAATTTTTTATAAATTTTCTGGGTATGTTCTGGCACGGCATCAAAACTGGAATATCCAAGTAATTCATCATAAATAATTTTATAAACTTCTTCTTCACTCTCATTAAAAGTGATGTATCCTTGCTTATTTTTCGTTGAATAAGCCCACAAATTACAACCACTAAAAGATAACCCTTCGTATCCATAAATTAAATCGTCTTTAACCATTCGCAGCTCTATCGTTAAACCATTCATTAATCTATTTGATGCAGCACGTGCATTTTTTATATCAACCATATAATTAAAAACGGGTTCACGAAGAAAATTTTCTATTACCGTTTTCATATCATTCAGTGTTGTGTAAAAACCGTTGCTATAGCAAAAATATCCGTGATCCGCTATTGCCATGGAGGGGTAATCATATTGAGCAGAAAGATCTTCTATGTGTACATCATCAATTATTTTTCTCGAAAATGTACTGTTTTTTAGGCAAAATTTATCGATGATGTATTTGTGGTAAAGATGCTCTATTTTAATGTCATATACTGTTTCCAGAAAATAGCCTAAAAAAATGATTGATATTTCTGAATAATGAAATTTGCTTCTATTGGGATACACAGGGGTAATTTTATTTCTACACATATATAAAAACGTTTTTTCATCTGGAATGGCATGATGTTTGAATGGACGGCCTAAATCAACATTTTCTAATTCTTCTTTTGATGGATCAAATGTGTAAGCTAATCCGGCATAGTAAGTACAAATATCATGAATGGAAAATTTGCTTCCTATGAGTTTTTGAAAAAGGGTTAGGAATTTTTTGGAGCGCTGATTGATACATAACGTATCTAAAAAATTATCATCATCTAGAATGGTTTTTAGTTCGTAGTGTTCTGCTAGCAGCGATAGTGATGTATATGTTGTTAATAATTTTGTAAGGGATCCCGTGCAATACAGTTTATTTTTATCAAAGGATCCAATGATATGAATGGTCATTGTAAAATCCGGCTTAACAGAAGCTCTAAAAATAAATTATCACTCATGATAACATAGCACGAAAATAGTAAAAGTGTTCGTGAAAGGCATAGAACGAATGGAAGGCCTGTTTTATCGGGCCTTCCTTCTGAATTATCTCGATTCTATGGATTTGCTCAAAACAAATCCGATGTAAAGTGAAGCAATGCCAATGACAAGATGTAATAGATTATCTGCCATGTTCATATGCATCATATTACCCTCTGTGATGAAACCTAGAATCGCAACAATGGTGTAAATAACGCCAAAAACTTGAAAATATAACCGAGCATAAGAGAATTGAGTAGCGGAAACCAATGCTATAATTCCACTGAGTAAGTGAACTCCGTTATGCATGCTGTCAATTTCAAATATACCTAAAAGAAGATTACCGTCCGTTACGAGGCCTGGGATAAAACCAGCAATTCCCGCAGCAATAAACGCAACACCAAAAATGACCGCTAATTTGCGTACAATATCCATGTTTATCTCCAAGAAAGCTCTTTTAATAAATAATTATCATCCTAAATACGGCTGCAACTGCCGAATTTAAGATCATAGCCTATTTAATAGATAAATACATAAAAAAATAAAAGATATTGAGAACAACTATCCATTTTTAACGCTTGCGAGAAGAAGGATGTATTTTTTTTTCCGCGAGTTCATGAGGTTTTTCTTTAAGAGATTCTTTTTGAGAAATTTGTTTTTTATAAAATTGATCCATCGTTCTTGCAATAGGCGCATTACCTAACCAATCAATAAATTGTTTGAAAAAAGGATTTTCGCGACTAAAGACATTATGTTGCTGATCAAGAACAGGAGCGCCGCTGCCTAAATCGAGAGTAGTATTTTTAATCTCGCTTTTAATGGCTTCTTCAACTTTTCTTAATTCAAGCACTTGTTGTATTTCATCTGCAGCTGGAACATTCAACAGCGAGCGATCTTCTCTTTTTTGACCAACAAGAGATTGAGCGCTAAGTGGTGGTTTTTTTGTTTGATAACTTAAAAATCCTTGTTTTTTGGCTTCAATGGTTTGCCGGTGCTCTTTTTCGGCTTTTTCTTTTTGTTCTGTAGTGGCAACTTTTTCAATTGTAATTTGGTCACGTTTTTTGTCTTCTTCAATGTATTGTTGCTTTAATTCGTCGTATTCACGTTTTTTTTGTTTTTCGAGCTCGACTTTTTGTTTAGTGCCAATGCGAATGCCAGACGAGGTCGAGCTTTGTTCTTCTTCTCGTACAGGCACAGTAGATTTTTCTTTTGCGCCAGTACCACGACAAGTTGAACAAATGCTTCCATAGGTCGTCCCTTGGGCGCCGCTTATTTGTAAAAAAGCAGACAAGGGTTTTTCCATGCCGCAAGCGGTACAAATACGTGTTAAATGTTCGCGTTTGGCCATATTGGAGGTGAATAATAATGAGAATATCAGTTAAAGTTACAGACAACACTTGCTAGGCGCTATCAAGATACAGATACAACATTCTAAATAAAATTCAAATTTTAAGCAAATTTCTCCCTGTAGGATTTTATCTATTCTGTTTGTCAGTAGAAGTTCACAAGAATCATTTCGTTGTTATTTCAATCTAGATTCAGTGCAGTAGACCTTCGCAGCAGGTTGTAACTGCCGAATTTAGGTTCAAGCCGTAAAATGAAATTGTTGCTAGATCAAGGCATATTGGAGTATCCTCAACGCGTTGATTATTAGTATGAATATATTACGGAGAATAAGAACATGACAAAAGGGCCATCATTACAAGATCCTTTTTTGAATACGCTGCGGAAAGAGAAGGTTCCTGTTTCAATTTATCTGGTTAATGGAATTAAGCTGCAGGGTTTAATTGAGTCATTTGATCAATTTGTGGTGTTACTGAAAAATACGGTTAGCCAGATGGTTTATAAGCATGCCATTTCAACAGTTGTCCCTGCACGCAATGTTTCTTCTCCTATGGATTATAGCAACACAAGCGGTGGTAGTAATGGTAGTAATAGCCATAACAATAATAACGGGCAACACGCTTCAAATAAAGAATAATGTAGCAGAGGATTAAACATTGATAGACCGCCCAACAGGCGGTGAACAGGCTGTACTTGTTCACATTGATTTTCCGGCGGGTGGAATACAAGAAGACTTAACTGAATTTAAGGAGCTTGTCCGCTCCGCAGGAGCTGAACCTGTTGATATGGTTACAGGTTCTCGTCATGCGCCTGAATCGAAGTATTTCATAGGTACGGGTAAAGCTTTAGAAGTGCGTGACTCTGTCCATTTGCATCGTGCAGAACTTGTTATTTTTAATCATGCGCTTTCTCCGGCACAAGAGCGTAATCTTGAACGTCTTCTACAATGTCGCGTGATTGATCGCACTGGATTGATTCTTGATATTTTTGCGCAACGTGCGCGCAGTTTTGAAGGTAAGCTGCAAGTAGAATTAGCCTTATTAAAACATTTATCGACGCGCTTAGTACGCGGGTGGACTCATTTAGAAAGACAACGCGGTGGTATCGGGTTACGTGGTCCCGGGGAAACACAATTAGAAACGGATCGACGTTTAATTCGTAACCGTATGCGAGTTATCACAGAGCGATTAGCAAAAGTTCGTAAACAACGTCAACAAAGTCGTCGTGCACGAAAGTTGGCAGCTGTCCCAACCATTGCGTTAGTGGGCTATACTAACGCAGGCAAATCAACGCTATTTAATCAATTAACGGGTGCGGATGTATATATAGCTGATCGTTTATTTGCTACCCTTGACCCCACTTTGCGCCGTGTTTCATTACCAAAAGACGGCACTATTATTTTGGCCGATACGGTAGGTTTTATTCGGCATTTACCGCATGATTTAGTCGATGCATTTCGTGCAACATTAGAAGAAGTCTGTGAGGCGGACTTGTTGCTTCATGTGGTTGATGCCAGTGATGAGAATAAACAAGCTAACATCGCGCAAGTACAGGCTGTTTTGACAAGTATTGGAGCGGCAGACGTTCCACAGATATTGGTATATAACAAAATTGATTTGAATGAAGGGCTGCTGCCAGGACTTGACCGTGATGCAGAAATGACTATTCGCCGAGTGCGTGTTTCCGCGATAACGGGGGCGGGCATGACTGATTTGCAGCAAGCAATAACAGAACAAGTCGGTAAAGAGATTATTCAATATTCGCTTGTTTTAACGCCTGCTGACGCCAAGTTGCGCGCAGAATTTTATCGTTTAGCAACAGTGGTGTCAGAGCAGATGAATGAACAAGGAAATTATTCTCTCGTCGTGCGGATGCGGCCGGCTGAGTGGAGCCGGGTCATGAAAAACAGGCTGAACCGTATCCTGTAGTTGCGTATTGCACCTTGGCGCTCTAGAATTCTTATTTCTATGTTTTTGATTTTAAATGGAGCAAACCTATGCCGTGGAATGAGCCCGGTGACAAAGACAATAATAATCAAGACCCTTGGGGCGGCAAGCGCAATCAAAATCCACCCGACCTGGATAAAATACTCGGTAATTTAATTCGTAAATTACGAAAAATTGTTACAGGTAATAAAAAAAATACCGAACCCTCGCAACCATTATTTTCCTCTTTTAAAGAATATAAATATGGTGTAGGGCTCGTTTTGGGGCTCATTGTGATTGTATGGTTTATTTCCGGATTGTTCATCGTTAATCCCGCAGAAGAAGTGGTTATTTTATACTTTGGTAAATATTCAACAACGCTGCAACCCGGCTTGCACTGGTATGCACGTTTTATCGAGACAAAATATGTAGTCGATGTCCAAAAGATTTATTCTTTTTCTTTACAAGGGGATTTCCTTACAAAATCATCGGATCAAAGTGATATGCCTAGTAATTATATTCCTGTGAGCAGTACGAAAAAAACAGCGGGCTCTTTAGATCAATCTAAGAATTTGGTAAATGTTGAATTGAATGTGCAATATCGCATTAGCGATCCTGATGCTTATTTATTTAATGTAGTGAATCCAGATGATACGATTCAACAAGTTGCATCAGGTGCACTTTCAGACGTCATCGGCACAATGAAATTAGATGAGGTGCTTACCACAGGCCGCGAATTAGTGAGTTCCGGGGTTCTTGAGCGTGCCAAGCAAGTATTAAATAATTACCGTTCCGGTTTGGATGTGGTTGCAGTGACATTACGTAAAGTACAAGCCCCCGATCAAGTACAGGCCGCATTTAATGACGTGAATCGAGCAGAACAAGATCGAGCGACCTATATTCAGCAAGCCCAAGCCTATGCAAGTAAAGTTGTGCCACTTGCGCAAGGTAATGCAGCACGTACGTTAGCAGATGCTACTGCTTATCAGCAACAAGTGGTGCTGACAGCGCAAGCCAATGTGGCGAGGTATCAATCTTTGTTAAAAGCCTATACTGACTCGCCAGAGGTAACGCGCGAAAGAATGTATTTGGATACCATGCAAACTATTTTGCAAAATACGACAAAAATAGTAGTAGATGTCAGTTCCAGTAACAATTTACTGTATCTGCCCTTGGATAAATTATTAAAACAAGATTCGCGTAAGGGTGAATTGTCTTTACCGACCCAAAATATGGTAGCTAATAATATTCAGCCCATGCCATCCATGAACGGGGAGGGAAAATAAATGAATCAGCATACTAGAATTTTTACAGTCGTTATTTTAGTTATTTTATTGTTTGCTGTAATAAGCAGCGCTTTCATAGTAAATGAAGGTGAAAAAGCATTAATTTTGCGTTTAGGAAAAATTGTAAGTGACAGAAAAACCAGCGAATCTGATGTGCTGTTACCAGGTCTGCACTTTAAGATTCCTTTTATTGATAGCGTACGCTTTTTTGATATACGCATGCAGGAGTTAGCTACATCTACAGCAAAACCATTAACTGTAGTAACCAAAGAACAAACGTACTTAGTCGTCGAATATTTTGCGAAATGGCATATTAGTAATTTAGCAAAGTTTTACACGAGTACGGGCGGCAGTGTAAGTTGGGCAGAAACATTGTTGGAGCAACGCTTAAATGATATTGTGCGGGCAGAATATGGCAAACGTACAAGTAATCAAGCCATTTCGTTGGATCGTGCCAACATGATGGCAGCTATTAGAGAACAAGCGGATACGGTTGGGAAAGATCAAGGCATTAGTGTAGTGGATATACGTATCCAGCAAATTACCTTACCGAGAGATGTCATGGATTCTGTTTTTAAGCGCATGGAAACAGAGCGCAAGCAATTTGCAGAAGCAAAACGTGCGGAGGGTGTCGAAAAATCCGAAGAGATTAAAGCACTAGCAGATCAGCGTGTTACCGTGATTAAAGCGCAAGCGTTGATGCAGGGCGCAACAGTTCGCGCGAAGGGTGATTTAGATGCTGCACAAATTTATACACAAGCATATAGTACTAATCCAAGTTTTTATTCATTTTATCGTAGTCTAGAGGTTTACCAAAATAGCTTTGCACATAAAACAGATATGTTAATACTCAAACCGGAAGGAAAATTCTTTAGTTATTTCCACGGCATGCAAGGTAATACAAACAAAAGATAAAGCGAGTGCTAGCATGATTCTCTTGAGCTCCTGTGGGGTTACCATACTGGAGAAGGGATGATGGCACGCTTGATAAAATAGAGGTATTTATGCAGTTATTTTTAATGGCTCTTGCCTTAGTATTTGTGCTTGAGGGTTTGCTTCCTTTTCTTGCGCCGCATATGTGGCGTCGTGTGATGCAAAATATGTTGCTGCAACCTGATAGAACATTACGCATTATTGGATTAACCAGCATGTTAATCGGGGTAGGGGTGTTGTATTTGTTACATTAACAAAAAGAGAATTTTATGGGAAAAAGCATCATTATCCTTGGCAGCCAATGGGGTGACGAGGGAAAAGGTAAGATAGTAGATTTGTTGATGGATCAAGCATCGGTCGTGGTTCGTTTCCAGGGCGGACATAATGCGGGACACACGTTGGTGATTGATGGTAAAAAAACTATTTTACGTTTAATTCCATCGGGTATTTTGCATCCGCATGTTCAGTGTCTTATTGGTAATGGTGTTGTGTTGTCGCCTACCGCATTATTGCAAGAAATCAATGAACTTGAACAAAAAAATGTTGCGGTGACTAAACGTTTGCGAATCAGTGAGGCATGTACGTTGATTTTACCTTATCATGTTGCATTAGATCAGGCACGCGAGAGCGCAAAGGGTAAAGCGGCGATCGGTACAACAGGTCGCGGTATTGGTCCTGCTTACGAAGATAAAATAGCGCGTCGTGCACTGCGCTTTGGTGATTTATTTGATGAAAAACGTTTTCGCGAAAAATTAACCGAAGTCATGGATTATCACAATTTTATTTTACAAAATTATCACCATCATGATCCAATCGATTTTCATCAAGTGTGTGATAACATGCTTGCTTTAGTGCCACAGTTAGCTCCGATGCGTGCTGATGTATCTGCGTTGTTAGCAGAGCATCGTGCCAAAAATCACAATATTATTTTTGAAGGTGCACAAGGTACTCTGCTCGATGTAGATCACGGGACGTATCCTTTTGTGACCTCCTCCAATACGATTGCAGGCGCTGCCAGTATAGGTAGCGGCTTTGGGCCACGTTATGTTGATTATATTTTAGGAATTATGAAAGCGTATACCACGCGTGTCGGTGCGGGCCCTTTTCCAACTGAATTACAAGATGATGTGGGGACGCATTTAGCTAAACGCGGTAACGAATTTGGCTCCGTGACGGGTCGTCCGAGACGTTGCGGTTGGTTAGATATGGTGGTGTTGCGTCGCTCTATTCAATTAAATAGTTTTTCTGGTCTCTGCATCACTAAATTAGATGTGCTTGATGGATTAGAAACAATTCGTGTATGCACACATTATCGATTACACGGCAAAGATATCACTGAAATGCCAACAGATGCGGCTATACTTGCGATGTGTGAACCTGTTTACGAAGATTTACCAGGATGGACTGAATCGACTGTGGGTATAAAAGCTTTTTCGCAATTACCCAAGAATGCGCAGGGTTATTTGCTTCGAATAGAAAAATTAGCGGGGGTGTCCATTGATATTATTTCCACGGGTCCTGACCGTAATGAAACGATTGTGTTAAAACATCCACTGACGCATTAACATGTGCCGAGGAGAGGACTCGAACCTCCACAGGGTTGCCCCCACAAGTACCTGAAACTTGCGTGTCTACCAGTTTCACCACCTCGGCGTAAGGCTCTGTAAAAGAATAACTTTTCCTTTTAGCTGTCATCTTACTATCATCTGAATGCGATCTTCATTCGAAAAAACTCGAAATACTTC
>CAZAEO010000009.1:0-33086 GCA_964484285.1 uncultured Coxiellaceae bacterium
CTTAGATTCAGTGCAGTAGACCTTCGCAGCAGGTTACAACTGCCGAATTTAGGTTCAATAACAAACCATCTTTCGTTCCCATGTAATAAAGCTAAAAGCATATTGATGCTTTTCATCTGCTGCATGTCTCTCACGTGCTGTTTCTTGCCATTCTGCTAAATTAAGTTCAGGAAAAAAGGCATCCCCTGCAAACTCGTGATGCACAACGGTCATATAAATACGCTGCACGAAAGACAGCAGTTGCCGATACACTATAGCACCGCCAATGATAAAAATCTCATCGCTTTCTTTTACTACAGCCAATGCAGCATCCATTGAATCAACAATAACACAACCCTCTGCAACAAAAGCGGAATCATGTGTCATAACGATATTACAGCGACCTGGCAACGGCCGCCCAATGGATTGATAGGTCTTGCGACCCATCAAAATGGGTTTTCCCATGGTCACTTGCTTAAAATGCTGCAAATCAGCAGGCAAATGCCACAACAATTGGTTGTCTTTACCAATCACTCGATTTTCTGACATAGCCACAATAGCAGAGATTCGCATAATGTTTAATATCCTAAGGACGTTTCCAAACATATTCTACAGAAGAATCATATTTCGCAATATGATATGTGAATATGTCCTTTGCTGCTGCCTGACCTAATGGATGGTTAAAAAAGCAAGCATAGATAGGTTTATCATTTGCACAGGATGCAACACTACCCAGCAAGAAAGTCGCTCTGCTTGAAACCGAAAATAATCGGCTATCTAGATATTGTTTAATTTTGAGGGATAAATGCCGTTGTTTTTCCACTGGCTTGTCATATGATTCACTGAAATCATCTATGATCAACCTATTGATTTCATTTTTTCTTAACACGTCACAAAATGCTTCTATTTTAGCTAATTCACAATCGAGCAAATCGCTTTCTTGTAAAAGAACTTTAATAACAGCACTTTTTGCAGCGCAAAATAAATAATTT
Source organism: uncultured Coxiellaceae bacterium (assembly GCA_964484285.1). Lineage (GTDB taxonomy): Bacteria > Pseudomonadota > Gammaproteobacteria > DSM-16500 > DSM-16500 > CAZUQP01. The sequence goes on from CAZAEO010000009.1 coordinate 972, forward strand.
AATGCTGCAATTTCATCAACTTTCCACGCTGAAAATTGACTGCGATTTAATTTAAATGTGACTTGAAGCAAATCGTCTTTACTTTCAAAACCACGCCGCATCCGCTCAAATATCCTTGCATGTTCTTCTAACAAAGAAATCATATCTTCAATCAACATTGCTTTATTGACCCCCTTATCATAATCCCTCCCGTCGCCTGAATTACCATGCACTGATTTTGATTCAATCAACAAATAAAGATTCATCTTATTTGCTAATATCTGCATAGCATTTTTATACTCTTTATCTTCTAGCACATTACGTTGCATTTACGTACTCCGTTTTTCTAAAATAATTCCTCACTCTGACCGCAATGCTTGAATGGGATCAAGCAAAGACGCCTTATGTGCAGGATAAAACCCAAAGAAAATGCCTGTAACAACAGAAACCGTAAAACCAATTAAAGGCGGAAACAAAAATAGCGTAAACTGCCATCCAGAAAATAAAGCAATAAAATAAGCAATGGCAATACCTATCAGCACGCCGAAGAACCCGCCCAAAAGTGATAACATCAGCGCTTCCATTAAAAATAAAGCACGAATATCCATGCGAGCGGCACCCACTGCAAGCCGAATACCTATTTCACGCCGCCGCTCAACAACCGACACCAACATAATATTCATAACACCCATACCACCAACAATGAGCGACACACCCCCAATCAGCCCGAGAAAAATAGTGAAAATTTCACTTTGCTTTTCCATGTGTGCAATCAATTCTTTTGCATTGCGGAAATAAAATTTTTTATTCGGCAACTGTTGTTGTAAATAATTTTCTATATGTTGTTGTACAATCGCACTATTTGCATGAGAATCAAGACGCATCACAATATTATTAATCACCGCGTATTTACTTAAAATAGATGCTGCCATGATAGGCAACATGACAGCATTGTCTATGTTAGCATACACAAAACTACTTTCTGGCCACGGCTTAGCGATACCAACAATAGTAAAAATATTTTTACCTAGCTGCAGTTGTTGCCCAATAGGATCACGCCACGTCATGGTTTTAATTTGCTGATATATTTTATCGCCAATCACACAATAAAGCCCATAACCATCCAAATCAGAAATAAACCGTCCCGCCGCCATATCAATATGCACAATACGCGCGAAACTTTCTGTGATGCCCAATACACCGCCATTTAACTCATGCCCATTAAATTGCAGCGAATTGAATAATTGGCTATAAGGTGCAACTACCAGCACATTTTTATCTACAGTTAAAATGTTATTAGCTTGCGATAATGATAAAGCAGATAGCTCAGCACCACTTTGTTGATCAGGTGAATCGTTAATACTAACCGCTAATAAATCTGTACCTAATGTTTTAAATTGCTTAAGCGCTTCATGGGTCGCTAACTTTCCGCCAGATACCATTGCCACGACAGAAGCAGTCCCAACTAAAATACCCAGTAATGCGAGTATCGAACGCAACTTTGCGGAAAATAAATTCAACAACCCTTCATGCAAATGCCCCGTCCATTTCATACGATGCACCCATCTTTCAGCATGACAATTCGCCCACACAGGCGGCTCACATCTTTGTCATGCGTGACAATCACAATGGTTCTTTTTTCCTGTACATTCAAATGTAAAAATAACTCCATGACTTCTTGTCCAGTTTTGGAATCGAGCGAACCCGTCGGCTCATCCGCTAAAATCAAGTCTGGATCACCCACCAATGCCCGTGCGATCGCTACACGCTGTTGTTGACCGCCCGACAGTTGATTCGGTTTGTGTTTAATAAAACGCTGCATCCCCACTTTTTCTAACATGTTCAGCGCTTTTTCTTGCGCGAATTTCTTTTCTACTTCACGATAAAATAACGGCAACATTACATTTTGCAATGCATCCAAACGCGGCAACAAAAAAAATGATTGGAATACAAAACCCACTTTTTGATTGCGAATTTTTGACAATTCAACGCTAGACAAATGCGACACATCTTGTCCTGAGAAAATATAACTACCGCTCGTACATTGATCCAAAAAACCCATCACATTCATTAACGTCGATTTACCTGAGCCAGACGCACCTACAATCGCAATCATTTCACCACGTTCAAGTTGTAAATTAACGCCTATTAACGCATGATACTCGCTCACATGCGTATGATAGGTTTTGCTAACATGGGTTAATTTAATGAGGGACGACAAGGATGTCTCCTGCTGATAAATGAGATTCAATGACTACAGAATCCAACGTAGTTTGACCCGTTGTGACAGCAATATTACGCACCTCGCCAGTTTTCTTATCTTGTACTTTTACATACGTATGACCTGCTTGCTGAAACACAGCTTGAATAGGTACAGTCATTTTTGCAACACCGCCTGTTTCAATTGCAACCTTCGCGCTCATACCCATATGAATGGCATTTTGTTCTTCCCCTGATAAATGAGGCACAATCACTTCCACAGGAAAGGTAGGCAATCCTCCCTGGCTTGGATGACCTTGACGATCGAGAGCTGCAATGTTACCTTGCAAAATAAAATCAGGAAACGCAGCACCTGTCACCTGTACCTTTTGACCCACTTTTAATTGATTAATATTAAACTCACTGACATTAATACGAATAGTGAGACCACTCACCTCACCCATCACAGCTAGCACATCACCTTGTTTGACTTGATCGCCTTGCATAACTTTTTTCAATTCCCCATCCACGCCATCCCCTTTATTTGGCAACAACACTACACCATGCGTCGGCGCAATAACATGTAAATGCTGCATATTTTCCTGCGCATGCAGTGCTTTAGAGATTTTATCGATATCTTCAATCTTTAATTCATAAATATTCATTCCGCGCATATCCAGTTGTTTTAACATACCGCTTAATGCATCGCGTGCTTGAATCATGACTAATTGCGCATTGTAATAATTCGTTTTTTTTGCTTTAAAATCATCATCTGAAATGAGTTGATTCACGTGCAGAAATTCACTTTCTTTCATTTGACTTTGGCTATTAACAAAATCCGTTTTTGCTTTAATATATTGCATTAATGCGTTTTTATAATCAGTTTGAAATTTTTCGGACGTAATCGAAAATAATAATTGCCCTTCTTTTACTACGTCACCGTAGTGAAACATCATATCAGCAATCACGCCGTCACTCGGTGTGGTCACCACCACTGTTTTTAATGGTTCAACAATGCCTGAATAATATAAAGTAGCCGTTAACGAATGCGGCTCGACCGTTACCAAGGTATTGTTTTTTGCAATAGCTTGTGCTCGCCGATGCTGCATACATGTATAAAGACACAGCACCAAAAATGTAACGATCATAATTTTCAAATAACGCTTCATCATAAATACTTCACTTTTATATTCCAGGTTTTTAACGTTGTACCAATTAATAAATCCAAGCGGATCAATGCCTTTAAATAATTTATCTTGGCATTTAATGAAACTTGTTGTGCAGCACTAAATTGTTGTTGAGCCGTCTGTAATTCCAAGCTATCAATGAGTCCGTACGAATACTTCTGCACGCTCACGTGATATGTTTTTCCCTGCAACGTTTCCGCATTCTCTGCAAAACGTTTCGCACGTTCCGCACTATAAACTGTGTTCCAATTATCAATTATTGAGGTTTCTTTGCCCCACTTTTCTTGCCGCAACGCAATTTCTGCTTCACGCAACGCTATTTTTGTACTAGCCAGTGTTAATTTCGCTAGGGCGTCATCAATCGGGATCGTTAAATTTAATAAAGCGCTATTTTTTTCATTGACTCCATTCACTAAACTATTTAATCCAGAACTCTCTCCACCGCCCGAACCGCCGCCCACACTGGAATTCACCGTTAAATTTAATTGCCAACGTGTATTATCTTCTGCAGACAATAAACTGCGTTTTAATGAACCCTGTAACGTGACCTGATCTATTTGATATTGAATATCATTTTCTAAAATCATCTGTTTAGACTCCGGCAACGGCGGAATATGATATTTTTTAATTAATTTTGCTACATCAACCTGATCAAAGCGCACCCTGGTATCGGGATCGATCCCAATTGTCGTCAACAAAGCAGAACGTGCTTGTTCTAAATTATTTTTATCATTCTCAATACGAGTTTGTGCGCTGGCCACATCAGCTTCTACCGTAACTAACTCGACCCCTGCTTTATGTCCTGCTTTAATAAATAATTGTGTTTGCTTAACCGATTCTTCTGAACGTTTTAAAGATTGCTGATCAAGCAGCAGTGTGTGCTGCGCTAACAAAACATCCAAATACGCATTAATCACAGAAGTCACGGTAGCACGTAATGTACCTTCCACATTTAATCGACTGATTTTTTCGCTATCTATCGCGTTATATAAGGCTTGCTCAACGATCGGCTTTCCAAAACCGCGCAGCAATGGCTGTATAATTTGCAAAGAAAGGCCAGGATTGTAATGACTGCTTACATTATTGGTTGACGTTAACGTAACGTTAGTGCCAACGGGGGTAAGTAAGGAAACAGAGGGTTGAATGCCCGTCACATTGGAAGTGACATTTCCACCTGAAGTAACAGAATAACTCCGTGAAGTAGCTTGGGTTGCTTGAAAAGCAAAATGTGGTTGAAACTGCCATTGCTGTACTTCTAACGCAAATTTTTGCAATACATGATTTAACTGCGAATTTTGTACATTGGGATTTTCTCGTACAGCCAGTAATATGGCTTCATCCAGTGAAAGCTCACGCACTGAATTGATGTCTGCCAAACAAACAGCCATGAAATTAAACAGAACCATGAACAACGCTAATCGGCACATAAAATCGCACACACTCTCTTAGTAAAAAATTTTCCCTCCCTTCCAGTTTTTATTCCTACAGATTCTTCGCTCAGAATGACAAAGTAGCACGCAAAACAAAGATCCCTCAAGATGAAACAAATTCACGACTCAGCTTAACCTTTCTGGCATGTCGTTCCATTGCTAGCATAATAAGACGTGTTAATAATTCACTATAGGATATACCTGATGCTTCCATTAATTTAGGATACATACTGATTCGGGTAAAACCCGGAATCGTGTTGATCTCATTAAAATAAATTTGCTGGGTATGTCGCTCCAGAAACAAATCAACTCGCGCCATACCTTCACATTCCAACACGTTAAAAATAGTTTGCGCTACTTCACGCGCATGCTCCCGCACATCAACTGGAACTTGTGCTGGAATCAATAATTCTGCGCCATGTTCATCTAAATATTTAGCAGCATACGAATAAAATTCATGCCGCGGTCTAATCTCACCGACTACACTGACGATAGGATCAGCACCGTAGTTTTCTGCTTCAAGTACGGCGACTTCCAATTCAATTGCATCAATCCCTTGCTCAATAATTACCTTGGTGTCATAACGAAAAGCTGCATTAATCGCAGCCGGTAACTCTTCGATTCGTTTTACTTTTTCGACACCTACACTTGAGCCCGTATTCACTGGTTTAACAAAAACAGGCAACTGCAATTTTTCTGCAATGAAAGAACAACATTGTTCAGGCTGGCGATCCCATTGATGACCCTTGATCACCACATAAGGCGCTACATTGATACCTGCGGCTTTTGCAAGCCGCTTGGAAACATCTTTTTCCATGCCAACAGCTGAAGAAAGCACGCCACAACCGACATAAGGAATATCAGTCAATTCAAGCAATCCTTGCACCGTGCCATCTTCGCACAATACTCCATGAATGACGGGAAAAACTACATCAAAAAGCCGTCCCGTGTTTTTAAGTTGTGGCAATAATTGCGCGGGCTTAATATCGGCAAGCTGTTTCCCAATTAAATCTGGATTAAACAACTCACGTTGCACGTCCCGTGAAAGACGCAAAGGAGTCTGTTCAGTTAATTCTTTTTGAAATACATCCTCACCTAAGAACCATGCTCCTTCTTTATCTATCCCAATGGGCACAACTTCAAATCGAGAACGGTCGAGATATTGAATCACATTCGTTGCGGATAATAATGATACCTCATGCTCTCCTGATCGACCGCCATACAATACTGCAACTCGGATTTTGGGAGGGTGATTCATGTATACCCCTTGTATATTACTTCACTTCACCTTTGTAGTCATGGTGATGGCCTGAAGATGTTTGCGTGCTTGTCATGGTAGTGCCTTGATCCATTGGGCCTTTGCTCGCACAGCTGGCTAACACGAAAGCAAACGTCATAACACCTAAGATAGATGCGATTTTTTTCATTTTTTTCTTCTCCGAAATGATTTTTAATTAATTTTCTGAGGGACATGCATAAAAACAGGTAAATATACCCTGTTCTTTGTTTGACTACCATCATTTTTTAGGATAGATTTGTACAAATAATACTCGTTATTGCTTTATACCCAATTTCTTCATCATCATCAAATAAAGATCACGCCTGACCGATTGATGTAACTCTATACTCCGCTGTAACAGCATTGCCGAAGGAGTCATGTTACGCCCTAAAATCACTTCTTCTATCGCATCCTCATGTATCCCTGTGTAATAGGCGATTCCTTTCAAATCGTACTCTTCCGTTGATAAAATATCTTGAATAATTAAACGTAAAAAATTCGCTTCAAGCATGGCATCCTCCATCTTCCTCGTAAATTTCATTAACCGAAAATAATCCTTATATTGTTCCCTGTGATATTCTTTTAGCTCTTTACAAATATGTACAAATAATTCTGCCTCTAACAAAATATTTTCTTCCTTTGTCAGTATTTTTTGATTCAACCCCACTAAATTATAGTTTGACAGGATATAATGACCATATTTTTATGATGCTAGAACCTTGCAATTACTTCGCGCTAAATTTAAATCACTTTTTTCTTCTTTTAATTGTGAATTATTTACATTTTCTATAAAACTCACAGTATGAAAGATTGATTTTTCATTTGACAAATGTGTTGCATGTAATCCTGCTTGTCTAGCCCCTAGTATATGTTGCATTGAATCATCAATAAATAATGTTTCATTTGCTTCTATGTTGTTTTCATTAAGAATCGAAATAAACGCATCAGGGCTTGGTTTTTTTTTACCGAAAATATTCGAGTAATATTCTTTGTCAAAATAATTATCAAATGTATTAAACCCATTTTGTTTTTGACAAATATCAAAAACTTTCCTTAAATGAATTTCATTTGTATTGCTAAAAAGAAATATTTTATAGTTTTTTCTGAGATTTTTTATGAAATCAAGTCGGTTTTTAGGTAGATCCAGTAGCATTGCATTCCAAGCATTATCAAATTCTTCGTTTTTTACGCTGATATCTAATTTTTTTGTGAGAGCGTCTCGGAAAATATTTGAGCTTATTTTCCCTACCTCATAATTGTCAAAAAGATTATCTTGCTTACTTTGGGTATAAATTGCATCAAAATTAAATGCTCCCAATTTACGAAATGCTTCGGATGTTCGATTGTAATCAATATCAATGATGACACCGCCCAAATGGAAAATAATATTTTTAATTGTCATAATCTCTTTATCCTCAAAATTTTGTTAAAAGCAGAGAATTGATATTAAAACATGGCATTTTTTAGTTGTTGATCAATTAAATTATCCAGGCCGACATCATAATGAACATGGCCCGCCAAGCGCTCCAGAAATGTGATTATTTCCATTTTACCCTCCCTCATATAAAGAAAAAGTATCTTATCAAAAGCTGTTCCCATTACCAAGAACATGCTTCTTTTTTGACTTGTTCGCTTAAAATAGGTACCATGCAACCCTTGGATTGATGCCAAGCAACGCATCGCGTAATATAATTTTTAGTTAAATCAATCGTTCATGTGACCGTTATGCCAATGAAACATATAGTATCTTTTTTGATTTTTTTATGCCTGGTTGGCTGGGGACCATTTAATCTTTTTCCTGACCCTCCTATCAATGAGCCCACTGGCTCAAAAAATTGGCTTGCAAAAGAAACAAAGCGAATTAATCAGCAAGCTAATAACATCAACCCTCATGTATTGCGACTCAGTTTAGTCGCCTATTTAAAAGCACGAAGACAAGGAATGGACCGGAAACAATTAATTACAATCATTGATTATTCCAAACCTTCAACTGAACGCCGTTTATGGGTTGTCGATTTAAAAAATGCGCGAGTCTTATTCAACACCTGGGTCACTCATGGAAAAAATAGCGGAAAAGTAAACGCTACCTCTTTTTCTAATCAACCCGGCAGTTTAAAATCAAGCCTGGGTGTGTTCCTCACAACGAATGAAACTTATGTGGGTAATAATGGCTATTCATTACGCATGCAAGGTTTAGAGCGTGGAATTAATGACAATGCCTATCGACGCGATATTGTATTTCATGGTGCATGGTACGCTGCAGGTAATATTGCCCAAAAATATGGGCAACTTGGACGAAGCTTCGGATGCCCAGCAGTCAATGAGAACACCGCAAGACCCTTAATCGATACCATCAGAAACAATACATTGGTAGTAGCATACTATCCTGATAGGTATTGGTTAAGAAGCTCGACTTTTTTAAGAGGGTAAGAAAAAATCATGCGCATTTGTTTGAATTTAACCCGCGTAATAAGTTTACTCGTATTGTTTTTATGTTTTCCTTTATCGAGTGTTTATGCGAGAAGTTTTTCGTTGCCAGCAGAAAATCAATCTTTATTAGGCGAAATTCTTTATACTTCTACAGAAAACAACGATACGCCAGCCAACATTGGTCAACGGTATAATATTGGTTTAAATGCCGTGATTGCTGCAAATCCAGGTGTAACAGAACGTGCTGTGTTACCTGGCGGTACGTCTATTAAAGTAGCTACCCAGTTTCTTTTACCTCCGTTGCCACGCCGTGGAATTGTGATTAATCTTCCTGAAATGCGCATGTACTATTATCCCCCTGGCAGCAATGAGGTCATGACATTCCCCATTGGCATTGGCCGTATTGGCAAAACCATTCCCATTACAAATACGGCAATCACCCGAAAAGTGACTAACCCAATCTGGATTCCACCTGCGGATATTCGCAAATTCAACGAAGAACAAGGCATCAATTTGCCGAAAATCATGCCTGCAGGGCCCGATAATCCTCTTGGTCCTTATGCCATTTATTTACGCATTCCAACTTATCTGATTCACAGTACGATTTTCCCGGAAAGTATTGGTAGACGCGCAAGCTTTGGCTGCATTCGCATGCACGAAGGCGACATCAAACAATTTTTTCCGCTAGTTACCCCAGGTACGCCTGTTGTCATTATTGATATGCCCAACAAAGTGGCATGGAACAATAATTGGTTATATCTTGAAGCACATGAGCCGCTAACGGAACACAGCGAAGCGGACTACGCATCACTCAACGGAATCGTAAGTAACATTCAAGGTAAATTACCGCGCAATCATCTTACACTGATTGATTGGCAACTCGTGGCCTATTTAGCGGAAGATCCGGATGGCATGCCGCATCAGATTGGGGTGAGACTGAACTAGCAACAGAGCATGAGGGAACAAACATAGATTTGGTGACAGATTTCTCTATTACTGATTCGGATGGAACACATAAAGGAACAGGAACATAAACACGAGCATAGTCGCTATGCTGAGTTGCAGACCAACTATAATTTCATCCAATCAAATTAATAATATCGCAATATCCGCTTAATACTCTGACAATTTCAATAGGCGATGTGGGTTTATAAATAATAAGGTAATGCCATTTAAACGGCCAAAATTTTACGGGCTTATCCGTTAAATCTTCACGTAAATGACCAAGATGCGGATTTTCAGAAAGTTTTTCCATCGCTTCATATAGCGCATCAAGAAATGTATGAGCAGCGACTGGATTTTCTTGAGCAATGTAAGTAACTCACCTTACGCAGAATAAGCTTAAGTAGTGTCATTGCGAACCCTGCGTTTTTTTGCAGGGTGTGGCAATCCAGTCAGCATTTTTCTGGATCGCCACGTCTTGCAAAAAACGCAAGACTCGCGATGACAAAACCGAGTTTCCATGTTTTTCTACGAAAAACTGCGTAACATGAGTAAGTAATAGTTTCATCAATATCATGCTCAGCTTCAAAAGATAAGTAATAGCCAAACTTCATTCTGATTCCTTAGCAATTTTATTAATTTTTTTCTTTAATTTGTTATAACTATCTTTTGCTGAAATTTTATTGCCGGCATTTAACTGATTTAGACCGACATCAATAGCTTGATTGAGTTCCTTGATACGTTGATTTTGCAAATCTTCATAGGTATGTAAAAGTCTCAGTGATTCTCTAATGACTTCGCTTGCTGAGGTATACATTCCGCTGTTAACTTTGGCATTAACAAATTGTTCAAGTTCAGGGGTTAGTGAAATATTCATTTTTAAATCTCCAAAGAGGGTAGCTCTTATAACAAAGAATAGCATATTATGCTAAAGATTGCTATGAAGCCAAGATCAAAATTTTTTAGTATAGAAAACAGGGAAAATTCTGAAAATCAAAAAATATGCAAAAAAAATCAACGTCACTTATCCGGAACGACTTAATTTTTTAGTCGAAACGGCATCCTGCGCATACGCGCCCCCCAGCACGTTTAGCGCTCGATTAAACATGCACATGCTACGGGAGGGTTTGTGAATCTTGATGGGAACAGCAAAAAGCATCTGCTGCTTTGCAAATATCTCTTCTATATCATGCAAAAATTCTCGAGCCGCATGATTTACCTCTTCTTTTCCTGTTTCTTCTTTAAGTTTCTTGTAATGCTCAGAAAAAATATCTTGAAATAATCTTAATCGATGCGCCACATCCTTACCTTTATCATACAAACAGTATTGAAGCGCTAAAATCATAGAATAGACAGCTAACGCTTTATTGCACTCTGGATGCGTCAAACAAAACTGACAGAAATCACTACTTTCCTCATTCAAATCTACAATCATCGCTCGATAAGGATTTTTATTTTTTGTATTGATAAAATAATCGAACTGTGTATCATTCAAAAAATTTTTAATACAGGATTCTAATGATTCCTGGTAATTTTTTATTTTTTTATCCAATGTACAGAGAAGTTCCACACGCTCGCCATGATCATATTTATATAAGGATGCATATATTTTCATTTTGTTAATTAACATTTGCCATTTTTCATTTAACTGTTCTGGTTTCTGTTGTTGCTCTTTTTCTTGTAATTCTTTGACAACTTCTTGAAATTCTTCCGCAACCGAGATTGATTGGCTCTTCTTCAGCAGTCTATCTTGTGCATCTTTACAGGCTGAGTACAGTGAGGTAAACGTATTAGCCGTTTCTCCATAATTAAAATCCATATACAAATAAGCAAGTTCCTCGAGCTTTTTTTCCAACATCTTCATAGTGAGATTATCATAGCGAAGCAATTGACTAATGATTGGCAAACGGTGATCTTCATTGAATATTTCTTTATGATGTTTTTTCCATGCTTCTATTAATTGATTATTGAATTTTTCGCATTCCGTAATCATATCATCAATAAACAATTGATCATTCGGTAATTCATGTTTTTTAGCGGCAGACATAAGCAACGACTGAAGAATATCTTTATGTTTAGGATCATCTAATGCGCGTGTTACTATTAAAAACTTTTTGATTTGTTCGACAGGAAGAGCAAGAATGAACTGAGCAAGATGTCCCATAATCACATTCCTTGTGTATATTAGGATACAACTAATTGACGCAATAATCGTTTATTAGCGGCCTGCCTTTAGAGATAAAGATTTTTCTCCGCCAGGTTGCTCTTGTAACAAGGCAACCGTTTTTTTACCTTCCGTTGCGTTCTTACCAAATAAACTATGATAATAATATCCTGCTGAAAATATAACACCAAGACATTTCAAAAAAGTCATGAGCGCACTATCACGGCGTTTAGTGATTGCAGGCAAGCTCTCTTGAAGCGCAGTATCAAAGTTATTTAATTTAGAAGCTACGCCAGGTGTTTTATCATCATTCAGTATGCCTTGCAATTTCCTGATATGCTGCCATTTGATTAATACATCCTTATATGCCTCATCAGCACCTTCCAATGCGTTTTTATCAGCAGCAAGGCTATCAATCATTGCAAAATCACCTGGTGATTTTTTTTGAAGGTATTTATTAATCTGATTAAATAAATAGTTAAGATAGTTATTTAATATAGCATTTCTTCGCATCAATTCTTCAGCAGCTTCAGCAGCTTCAGCAGCTTGTATCAAGTTAGCAATAGGTTCAGCCAACTTATCAGAGTGTTCTTTGTATTCTTTTTCATTCTTACCCATGGCAGCAGCTTGAAGCGCGGCCAATCTGGTCAACCTCCTCGGCAAATCTGCATCTTCTAGCTCATAACGAATAGGATTAACGAGATCACCAATGCAATTTATTTGCCTTGCAATAAATTTTAGTGTTTCGGGATCATTTGGCAATAATGTTTCAAGTACAAGCATACCAATTTCTCTTTCACGTTCTTCGAGGCGTTTTCCTTTATTTCTTATTAGTATCTCCCGCTGAACAACAGAATTAATCTCGTCAAGAGTTTTTTCAACGTCTATGCAAAACAAGAGAATCTTTCTTAATAGAGGATCATCTTTAGAAAGGACCTTCCCTTCAGGAAGTGTTAGTTTTTTAAGCTTATCTAACAATCGAGTGATGCCCATGCCCCCTCCGCTTTATCTACTAGCGCTTATATGATCAATTATAGGATTCAAACATTAACACAGGCTTAAAATATTGCTTTTCCATATCGCAGCTCTTCGACCCCCAAATGCGTTGCGATGGTTTGACCAATATCAGCAAACGTTTCACGCTTGCCGATTGGACCAGGCTGAACACCTGGACCAAACATCAATACCGGAATATGTTCGCGGGTATGATCAGATCCCGGTCTGGTTGGATCGCAACCATGATCGGCGGTGATCACCGCAAGATCGCCGAAGTTCAGCGCTTTTTCAAACTCTGGCAGTCGTTTATCAAAGTCTTCCAATGCTTTCGCGTAGCCGATGACATCACGCCTGTGGCCATACAACATATCAAAATCGACCAGGTTCACAAAAACCAAACTGCGATCCGGAGCCGTTTTGACTTCTTGCAAAAACGCATCAAATAAGGCCATATTGCCATCACCTTTGACCGACTTTGTGATGCCTTGATGGGCATAAATATCTGACACCTTACCGACTGAAATAACCTCACCCCCCGACTCAACAATGTTATCCAGCAACGTCGGTTCAGGCGGCGGCACAGCATAATCACGGCGATTGCCCGTCCGTATATACTGCCCTGGTTTCCCTTTAAAAGGTCTGGCAATGACACGTCCAACGTTGTATTCGTCAATTAACTCACGCGCAAGCAAACAAAGATCATACAGTCTTTGCAGGCCAAAACTTTCTTCATGCGCGGCAATTTGAAACACACTGTCTGCAGACGTATAAACAATAGGCTTACCGGTTTTTTCATGCTCCTCACCGAGTTCCTGAATAATTTCCGTCCCCGATGCATGTTTATTACCTAAAATACCTGGCAACTGTCCGCGCGTAATAAAAGCATCCAGCAATTCATCAGGAAAACTCGGATATTCAGGTGGAAAATAACCCCAATCAAACAGCGCCGGCACACCTGCGATTTCCCAGTGACCACTCGGCGTATCTTTACCAAAACTTTTTTCTACAGCACATCCATACGCACCTTGAATCGGCACATCCGTTGCAAGACCTGGCACTGGGATGCCACGACTAATCGTCGCAGCAGCATTTAATCCTAATCGAGTCAAATTAGGCAGACGCAAAGAGCCACTACGTACACCCGCTTTATCTGCTTTACCTTTTAGACACCATTCAGCGATGTGCCGCAAAGTGTCTGCTTCTGCATCACCGTATTTTGCAGCATCATCACTAGCGCCTATACCAAAAGAATCAAGCAAAATAATAAATGCACGCGGCATGAAAAACCCTCACGCTTCCGATCGACAAAATGTTTCTTTGATCATCCAGGCAGCAACGATACTAAACGCAAATGCAATAGGCATAATCAACATGGCATTCATAAAATCATGCGCAGAATACAAAGGCACACCATCCGTTGACATCGTATGGTCCCAATGCAATTGCATAATCCAGCCAAAAAACGGCTGAAAAATAGCGCCGCTTATCATAATAGTCATAGAAGCTACACTCACGGCTGTACTCGTCAACGCAATAGGATTTAATTCCGCAATAGTCGGGTAACTTAATACTTGTGAACTTGTCACAAATCCCGTCAATAAAAATAAACCGCTAATTTGCATAAGTGAAAGACCAGGCACATACATCAATGTCAACATAACACCCAATGAAAGAACTGCACCAATAATCATTGGCAACACGCGTCGCCCGATATGATCGGAAAACCAACCAAAGGCAGGAGAGCCCAAAATGACGCCTACAAAAAACAACGTGGTAGCATAAGAAGCTTGCACCGCAGTCACATGATGCACTTGCACCAAATAATGAATCCCCCAGAGTGCGCCCAATAAGAAAACGGGTAAATTCATCAAAGAAGTATAAATGCCTCCCAACCAGTTATTGGGATTAAGCAATACAAGTTTAATCCCGCGCCAAAAACCTAATGTTTGCAAATGCGTCTTCTCAGCATGTATATCATCATGACTACCAGGTGGACGATCTTGCACAATCAGCAAAACAGCGATAGCAACCAGAACACCTAACGCTGTATCCAATAGAATCGCGTTCCGCCAACCCATGACATCACTTAAAATAGCCAGCGGTGTTTGCGCAACCAAACCGCCTAACATGGCCATTGTCACCACTAATCCGGTAACCAGTGCCATTTTGCTAGGTGGAAACCAACGAGACGCCAAACGAACACAACTTAAAAAGCAAAAAGAAGCACCTATCCCCACCACAAAACGACCTGTCGCTGCCAGCAAATAGCTATTAGCAATGGCAAAAATAAATGTACCCATTGTGGTTAATCCGATCGCGAATAATAGTAGCTTTTTTGTTGAAAAACGATCAAGCAAAATACCTGCAGGAAAAAGAAAAAGTGCATTCGCATAAAAAAACATCGAGGCTAACTGACCCAATTGTGGCGCATCCAGTTGAAACGCTTGCATGAGCTGGACATCAATTGCATCAAACAGATTGAGCTGGATAAATACGTAAAAGAAAAATAAAGCTGCTGTCATGACCACCAGCCATCCTAATTTTGTATGATGAGTTTTGACTTCATTTATCATACTGACTCCCACTTAAAATAAGCTGATCCAACAATTGACTTGCACCAATACGAAAATGAGCAGGCGTCACCCATCCCTCCCCCATGATTTGACTGGCTAACTCTCTATATTGCTTAGCTTGTCCAATGGTACGCACACCGCCAGATACTTTCAAACCTATAGGTCGCGACACTTTTTGAATCGTTGTTAGCATCACCTGAACCGCGTCAACTGTTGCACCTATTGCTGTTTTACCTGTTGACGTTTTTAAAAAATCCGCTCCTGCATGACAAAGATGATAACTCACCTCCGCAATCACCGAGAGATCTCGCAACATGCCGGTTTCTAAAATCACTTTCAGTAATCTGCTTTCACCGCAAACGGCTTTACACGCACGAATGAAATCATAAGGACGCTCTTTATCACCACTCAGATAGGATAAATAAGGAAACACGACATCCATTTCTTCGGCCCCTTCTTCGATAGATTGATGTATCGCATCCAACACCTGATTCTGCGCGTCAGAACCGCGCGGAAAATTGGCTACCGTCGCAACTTTCACTGGCGTATTAGCCAATAATGTCACTGCTTGTTTCACAAATCGCGGATAAATACACACTGCAGCTACATGCCCGTTTGGCTGCACTGCCTTCTTACATAAAGCAGCAATGGTTACAGCGTCATCTGTATCATTCAACGAAGTCAAATCGATCAATGATAGAATGTGTAATAAATCAACCTGCACGGCCTAATTCCTTCACAAACTCGGGAATTAATTTTGTTAATTTACGTGCAGCTATTTCACCAAAATGCAATGTGCCGTCATGCGTCACTTTTTCTTTACTTAAACCAACCGCTAAATTAGTGATAGCAGCTAACCCCAGCACACGCAATCCGCAATGACGCGCTAAAATCACTTCCGATACAACAGACATACCCACTGCATCTGCGCCTAATGTACGATAAGCACGAATTTCTGCAGGTGTTTCAAAAGAAGGGCCCAACAATGAAATATAGACCCCTTCTGGCAAGTTAAAACCTAAGCGCTTCGCCACATCGGACATGATTTCACGCAAACCACTATCATACGCATTTTCCAAACTCAAAAAACGCGGACCAATGGATTCATCATTAGGTCCAACCAAAGGATTACCTGGTTGAAAATTCAAATGATCATTGATTAACATGACTTCTCCAGGACCCACTTCTGTACGTAATGATCCTGCAGCCCCCGTCACAATAAAGATATCAGCGCCCAGTGACTTCACAATACGCACTAACGTACGAACAGGTTCATACGCAATTCCTTCATACAAATGTAGCCGACCTTTTAAACAAACCACCGGAACATCTTGTAAATGACCCATGACAAGCAAAGAAGCATGACCTAAAATGCCGCCTGAATGCAGCCCTGGAATAGCTTGATAGGGAATCGTAATGGGATTAGTCAATTGTTCAGCTATAGACCCTAGACCTGAGCCTAAAATAATGCCGACTTTAGGTAAAAAATTAGGCGCATATTTGCGAATGACATTCATTGTTTCTTGCATCGTAACAGCCATGAATTGCTCCTTAACCAAATAGCATCTTCAATACATAAAAAAATCCTGTTGCAATCGTTGCTGCGACAGGAATGGTGATAATCCACGACATAAAAATATTGCGGATCACATTCAAATTTAAAGCGTCAATGCCACGCGCTAAGCCAACGCCAAAGACAGCGCCAACTAATGTTTGTGTGGCTGATACAGGAATACCTGTACTTGTCGAGACAACAACCGTGCTTGCTGCTGCAAGCGTCGCTGCAAATGCTCGACTCGGTGTTAATACTGTAATCGAACTGCCAACGGTTTCAATGACTTTTCGACCATACATAAACAATCCAAGCACAACACCAAAACAGCCAAATAGCATAATGCCATTTAACATCATACCGTTATGCATTGTATGCCCTGATCTGACAAGACTCATAATGCCCGCAATCGGCCCAACCGCTATCGCCACATCATTCGAGCCATGCGCAAACACCATGGCACATGCAGTAAATGCCATTAACACACTAAACATACTTTCAATATAAATAAATTGCATATGCCGATTTAAATGCGCCTTCGCAAAAATCGGTCGCATAGCAATAAATCCTACTGCCATAACCAGCATCGTCGTAAGAAGCAGCAAACCGCTTGTGTTCATGATGCCCAAATGAAGATGAAAATGATGCAATGCCTTCAACATGGTCATCATGGCAAGAATAATTCCCACTAAAAAAAGATAAAGTGGGACGTAACGCTTTGCCGCAACCAATGGATTATCTGCGCCTAAAATAAAGCGACGAATTGAAATAAATAAAAGATACGCTGTCACACCGGCAACAGTTGGCGATGAAATCCAACTAATCGCAATATAGCCGACAGTTTGCCAATGGATTGCATGCAAACCAAGTGTAATTGCACCTACACCTACGAGCGCACCCACGATCGCATTGGTAATAGAAACCGGCATGCCGATGTAACTTGCCAGCGTAATCCATAAAGAACCCGCTAATAATACTGACAACATCCCGTAAATTAACAGTTGCGGCACATGCAGAAATTGCTGACTATCAATAATGCCGCTGCGCACCGTATCAGACACCTCAATACCACCTAAAAACGCGCCGGCGATTTCAAAAATAATAGCGATAATCAATGCTTGTCTGACTGAAACTGCTTTTGAGCCCATTGCGGTACTCATAATGTTTGCTAGATCGTTTGCACCAATGCCCCACGTCATCCACAAACCAATGCAGCAAGCCAACACAACAAATAACGTCCCGTGATCCACCATAAATCATCTCATCTTGCTAATAAAATTTGGAGACGATCGCCAATTTCACGCGCGCGATCAGCGAGCTCGCCGGTCCACTCAATAACCTTGTAAAGAAAAACGACATTGACTGGCGGTAAATTATTTTCTAAATCAAATACAATTTGTCGCAAATGGATTTGCTTATCATCTGTATCACGCTCAACACGAGACAGCTCAGCAATCATACTTTCAACCAATTTGACTTCACTGCCGCTAAAACCGGTTTCCAATAATTCATCTAATTCATGGATTGCAGCATCCGCCTGCTCCGATGCTGTAATACAGCGCTTTAAAAAATCCATAAAATGGAGAGCGACTGTTTCCGGAAAAACCATTCTGCGCCCCAACACAATACCGGCGATATCTTTTGCTTTATTGGCGAGACGATCTTGCACAGTAAGCAACTCTAATAAATCACTGCGTGAAACAGGCAAAAATAATCCTTTCGGTAAATGCAGGCGTAAATCTCGTTTCATATCATCCGCTTCACGTTCGAACTGCACAATCTTCTGCTCGGCACGCGCCGCTTCCATCCAAGCTTGCTTCAGCACTGCCGGGAAAAAAAGTCCGAGCTCATTGACACACGCGTGCACCTTTGCCATATGCGCCTCAAGCGGTCGGATAGGCGAACGTCCAAACATATTCAGAAAAGGTGTGGTTGGCATAAATTATCCTGCGACCACCTGTTTTGCCTGGGTTTTTGCATTCACAAATACAAAAGCAGTATCTAACATTCTATTGGAAAAACCCCATTCATTATCGTACCAAGAAAGCACTTTAACTAAGTTACCCATCACTTTTGTATAAGACACATCAAAAATAGAGGATGCTGGATTGTGGTTAAAATCAACTGATACAAGCGGCGCATTATTTATTTCCAAGATACCTTTCATTGGACCCTCAGCTGCGCTCAGCATCGCTTTATTAATTTCATCTACCGTTGTGTCACGCTTAGCCGTAAAAGTAAAATCAATCACCGACACATTAATCGTAGGCACACGTATTGAAAATCCATCCAATTTTCCGTTCAGTTCGGGCAGCACTTCGCCCACTGCAATAGCTGCGCCCGTTTTAGTTGGAATCATGGAATAAGCCGCAGCGCGTGCGCGTCGCAAATCCGTATGATAGACATCAATTAATGCTTGATCATTGGTATAGGAATGCACTGTATTCATTAAACCTTTTTCAACACCGACCGCTTCGTGCAATACCTTAACTAAAGGTGCTAAACAATTAGTAGTACAAGATGCATTGGAAATAATCGTATGCTCGGGTTTCAATACAGTATGATTCACACCGTATACAATGGTCGCATCTACACCTGTTGCGGGTGCTGAAATTAATACTTTTTTTGCACCGGCCGCAAGATGTGTACTGGCTTTTTCTTTACTCGTAAAAAATCCGGTGCATTCGAGAACCAAATCAATATTCATTTCCTTCCAGGGTAATTTTTGCGGATCACGCTCAGCAACTACTCGAATTTCATCGCCGTTAATTATCATATTATTGCCAGAAACAATGACGCTACCTGGAAATTTACCATGTGTCGTATCGTAACGCGTTAAATGCGCATTCGTATTCACATCACCCAAATCATTAATAGCAACAATTTGGATCTCAGGATATTTTTTTGCTTCATAATGCGCCCGCAAAATATTACGCCCGATGCGCCCATAGCCATTAATTGCAACTCGAATAGTCATATTTTTCATTTCTCCTTAAATAACCCGATTCTTCACTGCGTTCAGAATGACAATTATTTTTCAAGCTATTTCTGCGCGCAATGATTTCTTCTTCTGTTCTGCCAACATGTCTTTTGCCATCGAAAGCACATGCTCCACAGTGAAGCCACATGCTTTAAATACTTCTTTTGCTGGTGCAGATGCACCAAAATGATCCAAGCCCATTACCTTGCCATGGCATCCGACAAATTTATACCAACCATCGCTGGCTGCTGCTTCAATCGCGATTCTAAGCGATACTTTTGCTGGCAACACATGTTCTTGATAAGCAGCATCTTGCGCCAAAAATGTATCTGTTGACGGCATGGAGACAACACGGACTTTCACACCTTCTGTGGCAAGCTGTTTCGCTGCAAGCACTGCCAAACTAACCTCTGAACCAGTTGCCATCATAATCATCTCGGGCACCCCCACCCCATCCAGCAAGACATAACCGCCTCGCGAAATATTTATGAGCGCATCCTGATCACGTTCTTGAAAAGGCAACACTTGCCGTGAAAACAATAAACAAGTCGGGCCTTGATGTTCAAGCGCTTTTTGCCAGGCATAAACCGACTCGACTGCATCACAAGGACGCCAAAGAGATAATTGTGGTATCAAACGCAAACTGGGAGCATGCTCTACCGGTTGATGCGTGGGCCCGTCTTCTCCCAAGCCAATTGAATCATGTGTATACACAAAAATAACTCTCTGGCGCATCAAGGCTGCTAAACGTATCGCATTACGCGCATAATCCGAAAATGTTAAAAATGTACCGCCGAATGGAACAATACCGCCATGCAGCGCAATACCATTCATAATAGCTGACATACCAAATTCACGCACACCGTAAAAAATATAACGCCCTTCAGGTGTATCCGCCGAAAATGTTTTAACATCCTGCCAATGCGTTAAATTGGAAACGGTTAAATCTGCTGATCCACCCATGAGTTCTGGCAGAATTTTCGCTAGATGATTAATACAAATCTGTGACGCTTTGCGTGTCGCCATCGATTCTTTTTTTTGTTGCATCTCATCGACTAATGCATATATCTGCTCGTTCCAATTTGCAGGAAGTTGTTTTTCCGCCCGACGGGTAAATTCGCTCGCAAGCTGCGGATGTTTTTTTGCGTAATCTGCAAATAATGTTTGCCATGCCTGTTCACGTTCTTTACCTTTTTCACGCGCATCCCACGCTTGATAAAATTCCTTCGGTATAACAAAAGGAGCATGTGACCAATTGAGATTTTTACGCACCGCAAGGATCTCTGTGTCGCCTAACGCTTCGCCATGTGTTTTTGCTGTTCCTGCTTTATTGGGTGATCCCCAACCAATGATGGTCTTGCAACAAATAATAGTCGGTTTATCAGTAACAGATTGTGCGGCTGCAATTGCCTTGGAAACTTCTTCACTATCATGTCCATTTATATTAGGAATCACATGCCAGCCATAACTTTGAAAGCGCAGCGGCGTATTATCTGTAAACCATCCCTCCACCTTACCGTCAATGGAAATTTGATTATCATCATAAAAAACAATTAACTTACCTAATTTGAGTGTGCCTGCAAGCGAACACACTTCGTGCGAAATTCCTTCCATCAAACAACCATCGCCTACAAACGCGTAAGTAAAATGATTCACAATGGGGAAATGATCGCGATTAAATTCTTTTGCCACATGTTTTTCTGCGATCGCCATGCCTACCGCATTGGCTAATCCCTGCCCTAATGGCCCTGTGGTTGTTTCAACCCCTGGTGTGTCGCCAAATTCAGGATGCCCTGGCGTTTTAGAATGTAATTGACGAAATTGTTGAATGTCCTCAAGAGTTAACGTATAGCCAGACAAATGCAAAAGCGAATAAAGCAGCATGCAGCCATGGCCATTTGAAATCACAAAACGATCACGATTCAACCATCTTGGATTCAGTGGATTATGTTGCAAATAATCGTTCCATAACACTTCTGCGATATCAGCCATACCCATTGGCATACCCGGATGTCCTGAGTTCGCTTTCTGCACGGCATCCATGCTAAGAACACGAATGACATTCGCAAGTTCACGGCGAGAAGGCATAGTCTGCTCCTATGGGAAAGAGGGAAAATCATACCTGAAGCGCGAGGGATTAGTACAGGGAAAAGTGAGTTACAATGAATGCAGGGAGCGCCACATCCCCGAGCTTATGCACGGGGTTTTTTGCGCTACGATAAATTACTCCGCATAAGCTTATGAAAAACATCTTGATAAAGATCAGGTCTCACAGCACGATGAATCTCAATAATTTTCCTTAAAAGAGAAGAAGATGGGTCGGTATTTTTGCCTATTGCAATTTCAAAAATAACATCTTCCGGCGCTTGCATATAATACGCCAAGCCACGCAGAGAATATTCTTCTTTAGCATAGATCAGATTATCAAGGACTAGAAATGATTCAAAAAACATCATTCATAAATCAGGAAAAATCACGAATCGAACCTGTTTTTTCTATTGAAAAAAAACAGCCCAACATACTTTATCTATTCTGCTTTATTGAGATGTGCGAACGATTTAGTCATTACACTATGCGAGTCATTATCGTCCTCTATATGATCAAGATCCTATTATTTTCAAATGAGCACGCCTATGGTGTCTTTGCCAGTTTTTCTGCTTTATTATTTTTTACGCCTTTTCTAGGCGGATATATCGCCGATCAATATCTTGATATCAAACAAGCTATCCTAATTGGCGGATTATTACTAACAATAGGATACGCATTACTAGCCATATCTGACATAAAATATTTTTATTTCGCACTGGGGCTGGTTGCGATCGGCAGTGGCTTTTTTATTCCTAACATGTCAAATGCGGTGGGACAGCTTTATACGCAAAACGACGTCCGTCGTGAAGGAGGGTATGCTATTTTTTATGGCGCAATTAACCTGGGCGCACTCATCCCGCCTATTTTGATCGGCTCACTCACTTTGCGGTTAGGATGGAACACTGGATTCATTGCGGCCTCAACTGTCATTGCATTAGGAACAGTTTTATTTTATCTAATAAATCATTTTCAAAAATTAGACAAACAATTTACATTAAAAAAAATAATATCCATTAAGACATACTTCCTATTAATATTGAATGTCTTGCTTTTAACTCTACTATTTTCGCAACTAATAAAATATCCTGGTTGGACAAGTAAAATCGTGTTTTTATTTGGCGCATGCTTTCTTTTTTATATTTTTAAAAAATCCCTTGAACACTCAAAAGCACATCGAGATCGTTTGATGGCTTGTTTTTTTCTAACATTATTTTCAATAATATTTGAAATATTATTATTGCAAACAACCATGTCAATGACCGTGTTTGTTGAACGTCATGTGCAACGCAATTTTATCGTTTGGCAAATGCCAACCACTCTGTTTCAATCTCTTAACCCTCTCTTTATTATTTGCTTCGCTCCTATATTTGCAAAGCTGTGGTTATACCTTGATAATAAAAAACTTAATCTTTCTGTACCATCAAAATTTGCATTAGGTACTTTATTGATGGGCTGTGGATTTCTTATCCTTTCCCTTGGTATTTCAGTATCTCATTCCGATAAACTTGACTTCCTATGGATCGTACTAAGTTACTTATTACAAAGTTGGGGAGAATTATGTATATCTCCTATTGGACTATCGATGATAACTGCAACATCCCCACAACCCATGATTGGATTAATGGTAGGGTTATGGTATTTTGCCACAGCCATTGCAAGCTTACTCGCAGGACTATTTTCTCAATGGACTATAAATCTATCTGATGAAACAACTGCTTATGCGCATGTGTTTGAGATATTAGGAATGATTTCTATTGCCAGCTCTCTTATCATTTTCCCTGCCATTCGACAATTAAAAAAACTATTGTCCTCAGAAAATCATGAAAATGAAATGACTG
Source organism: uncultured Coxiellaceae bacterium (assembly GCA_964484285.1). GTDB lineage: Bacteria > Pseudomonadota > Gammaproteobacteria > DSM-16500 > DSM-16500 > CAZUQP01. Next base: position 24,609 of record CAZAEO010000009.1, read on the forward strand.
ATACCGCTTTATCTAATCTTGATTTCAACTCTTCATAAGTTGGCGCAGTAAAAATACACATCGCTACTCGGCCTAAAAAAGTAGTTAATGGCGGCACATATTCGCCTGGTTTTTTAAGCAAATTAAAATCATAAAAACCTGGAATTGCTTGCAACTCGTTTATTCCATTTACATGAGTAAAACCATTTTTTTCTTTTAATGTAAAATAACGCATTCCCGCATATTGTTTGATATTTCCTGTGGTGATCCTGATAGGCAATCCCAAATGCGACTGAATCATCATCCGATACAAGTTATTTTCAGTAGCAAGTTGAATGAGATCACTTATTCTACAGCCAGGTAATCTTCCTGCAATTTCCATTAATATAGGAAGACCTTGAGTATCGATACGCAATTCAACATGAAAAACACCCAAATTAATGCACAATGATTTTATGACTTCTTGTACATAATCTTTAATTAACGTTTGCGCTTCCATAGAAATATTTGCAGGAACAATGTGCCCCATTTCTATAAAAAAAGGTTCTGGAGTTAAAAATTTTTTGGTGATAGATATAATATGAACATTCGAGTTTCCAATAAAACCCTCAACGCTAAATTCTTCACCATTAATATATTCTTCTATCAAAGCAATATTACCTATTCCCTTCCCTAATTCTGACCATGGGTCAGATCGAAGCTGCTGATAGGCTTTTGATAGTTCTTGAATGGTGTTAACACGCGATACATGCATACTTCCTGCTGAAGCAACTGGCTTTAATACACAGGGAAATCCAATAAGCTGGCTTGCTGAATTAATTTCTATTTCATCTGTGATCACAACATAACGAGGCTGACGAATTCCATGTTGCTTTAAACATTTGCGCATATCACTCTTAATACGTAAATGGTTTACATATTGAAGAACAACACCAGGCAAATTGACTAATTTTGCCAAATAAGCAGCAATAGGGACATGATATTCTGAACCGGGAATAATAGCTGATAGCGGATGAATTTGATTGATTTTCTGAAAAATGGCATGCATTTCAGAAACATCATAAGTATCTACTTTAATCATACGATCAATATAATGATGATATTGTGAAGGAACAATTCTCTCATCTGTATTCGAGGTAAAAACAAAAACGCCCAGATTCATTGATTTTGCAGCTGGAAGTAACTCAAGTCCTGCTGATGATGGCTCTATAATAATTACATTACGCATGGATTGTCTTTTTGATGTGAAATTCTTATGCATCCCCTAACAAATGTACCTGATTCAGCGAATTCACGCTTTTTATGTTGCTCCAGGTTTCGAAGCAATGCCGGATCGCCTTCAGTCAGTTCGCGTGTTGATTTGATTTCTCCGTGCCTGTCGTATTTACTATGATAAAAATCAAATTTAATTTGAGATGCAAGCTGCCCGATAATGGTATCTTCAATTTTCAAACGATCGCAACGAATCTCATCGAAAAAAACAGTTAAAATATGTTTCAATTCACTAAGATCGTGTAATGTACTAGAAATTTTTCTTGACTTGGGTGAAAAGGCTAAAGTAGTTGGTAATAACAATGAATAATACACTGGATTATGTGAGTGATATAAAGAAAAATGCATAGGATGCATGAGGGTAGGTGCATATTTCCTTAATCCATAAGATTCTATGTAAACCCTCTGTAATAATTCAACAGGACCAAGTATATCATTGGTGGCCACTCCAAATCCCACGCCCGTACCCAGCCCAATCATTAACAAATGTCTTAGTGTATCGGTCAGATAAGGATTAGGTTTTAAGTTTCGATTTGCTTGCGCACACGATACAATAAAATCATAAAACATTCTGTTTCTTTCATAAGCACAAGAATTCCAGACATTTTGTAACAACAACAGATATAAAGATTGCCATGCTTTATCATTTTTTATTTTCTCAAACCATTTACCTGAAAAAAATAATAAATCCGTCGACCATGCACATTGTGACACTGGATGATGAACTATCGTTTTAAAAATTTCCCATTGATCTAACAAATTCTTTGGCGGCAGCTGGCGCACATTAAAATCAAGCTTCAAATTTTTATGAAGAGCAAGATCACTAATATTAGGAAGCATAAAAATACAACGCGCACCAGCAGTAATACTAAATATTCTAATAGGGTGAAAATGAGATACTGTTTCAAGTTCTTTCCACAAGGCTATAATTGATCCAGGCTGCACGATCAATATTGGCAAAATGCAATTTTTTGTATTGATGAATAATTCGTACGAGTTTTTTAGAACAACGCCCACAGGCAATCCTCCTTGGGCGTAACCAAGATCAATCTTCAGCTGTCTATTGACCAAGGAATCATGAAGAGGAACAATATTTCCATTAGGCAAAGGAACATGAAAAACCCCATTTTCAACGATATTACTGCCATAAGGATAAGATATTTTATACAACGAAAGTTCATCGTCAGGATCTAAAGAATCTATGCTCTTACAAAGAGTCGAATTAATTTTTACTACTGAATCTCTTATTTTTTTCCAAGAAATTTTTTCTATTACAGCTTTTGTCATTTATTTCTCTTTTTTAACTGTTCTCGCATTACTTCAGGAATTGCCTGATTGGTTCCTTTTCCCACTCCAACAAATAAAATTACACTTTCTTTGCAGCCATCAATTCCAAGAAAACTCTCTACTTGTGAATCATGAAAAGCTGCTGTCATCCAGGTTTGTAATTCTAGAGCGGTTGAGACAACAAGAAAATTTTGTGATACGTGCCCCATGTCTAATAATGCCCCCCTATATGAACGAGAATGTTTGTATTTCCACCAAATTTTCTCTAAACGAACAGCAAGATAAACACCAAAAGACAAGCCTTCTGAAAAAAATTGATTATAATTCATCCTGATTGTTTGCTTTTCAAAATCACCCTCTCTCAATTGTGTAAGTTTGTGATCCTGCGGGCGATAATGATATAGGCCTTGCTCTAATCCATCAACCCGATACACCACGACATAGGCTTCTTCTGAATGCAATCCGCCGCTGGATGGGCTTGCTTTTCTAATACCCGTTTGCATCAAACCAAGTCGAGCCAACTCCTCCCACCCTCCATGAATCAGACCAAAACTGCAATAGAGAATTAAACTAAATTCTTTTAATGAAATTTTTTCTGAATTAAAAGCACGAGATGTTTTTCTTTTTTTTAATACCGAAAGAAATGACATTGTGTCCAAAAGAGATATCTCTGGCTCAGGCAACTCTAACAATGGGCCTTCTCGTTCTGCAAATAAACTTGGAATAGTATTTTGTATTTTATTACACTGATCAAGATAATTTTTGGTGTACCCTATCGGATCTACATCTAAAGTTGCAGATCCTGCATTTTGCGTTCCGAAATGAAAAATTCTAGATAGAACATCCCATCCCCATTTATTTGATTGATTTGGTGTATCTGTAATTAAATTTGCCTCTAATAATTCCTTGCAAATTGATTCATTTTGAGGATTATTGGTTTTTGAAAGTTGTAATAATTCCAGAAAATAATCTGTTTCTAAAATATACTGTTGATGATTTTTATAATTCCATACTAACACGCTGCCCGCTTCAATCAAGAAAAATAGGTCGTCAACAATATACATGGATGTTTTTAAACAATTATGGTTCATATGATAAGTTCATGATGAATAAAATTTTCAAAGCGCATAACTTGATATGATATGTGTTGGCTACTCTGTAGAAATCTATCGAATTTATTGTTTGATGATTGCGAAAATTCTAAGATCTAATACTGTCTCAGTTATTTCTCTGCTAACTTTTTTCATGATATTGCTCCGTATTATATCGCTTGATCTTACCAGAAGATTCCCGTGACATCCATATGGCTGCTCATATTATTATCAGTAGCCATTCTTATATTTTGGAGCATAAGTTGATTAAAAGACATTTCATTCCAGGAAGCGAGTAAAACTCGTGAATATTTATAGCAAACCGGGTATCATTTGTCACACTTGTTAAAATATAAAAATCCAAGAGAAAACTTAATGCAAAAAGAATTCCTTTTTACCTCCGAATCTGTTTCAGAAGGACATCCTGACAAAATAGCTGATCAGATTTCGGATGCTATTTTAGATGCTATCCTCGAACAGGATAAACACGCACGCGTCGCCTGTGAATCTTTTGTCAAAACAGGGATGGTGTTAGTGGGTGGGGAAGTCACTACATCCGCATGGGTTGATATCGAATATATCGTTAGAATGGTTGTGCGTGATATTGGCTACAATAGTTCGCAAATGGGTTTTGACTGGGAATCCTGCGCAGTCATGTCCGCCATCGGCAAACAATCACCTGATATTGCACGTGGCGTTGATCGAAACAGCTTAGAAGAACAAGGCGCGGGGGATCAAGGTTTAATGTTCGGCTATGCCACCAATGAAACATCTGTTCTTATGCCGGCACCTATTTATTACGCGCATGAACTGGTAAAAAAACAATCCCAATTACGCAAAGAAGACATACTACCTTGGCTGCGTCCCGATGCCAAAAGTCAGATCACATTTCGTTATGTCAACGACAAGCCAGTTGGAATTAATGCTGTGGTATTATCCACTCAACATGATCCAGACATAAAACAAAATGATTTAGTCGAAGCTGTCATTGAAGAAATTATTCGACCCACGTTGCCAGAAGAATGGATTGATCGGCATACCCAATTTTATGTTAACCCAACAGGACGTTTTGTGATTGGCGGTCCCTTGGGGGATTGTGGCCTCACTGGCCGAAAAATTATTGTAGATACTTATGGTGGCATGGCGCGACATGGCGGCGGCTGCTTTTCTGGCAAGGATCCTTCAAAAGTGGATCGTTCTGCAGCCTATGCTTGCCGTTATGTTGCTAAAAACATTGTAGCAGCAGGCCTTGCCGATCGCTGCGAGATTCAACTTTCTTATGCCATTGGGGTTGCGGAACCTATTTCAATTCATATTGAAACATTTGGCACAGGTAAAATTCCGGAAAAGCACATGATTTCTTTAATCCGGGAGCATTTTGACTTGCGTCCTTATGGAATTATCAACATGCTTGATTTACTGCATCCTATTTATCGGCCTACTGCAAGTTATGGACACTTTGGACGTGAAGACTTACAGGTAAGCTGGGAAAAAATCGATAAGGCCGCTGCTTTGCGTAAAGCAACAAATCTATAAAAGGATAACACTATGCAAACCAATACTGTTAAAGCGCTTAATCCAGGATATAAAGTCGCTGACATGACTCTCGCCGACTGGGGTCGCAAAGAAATTAACATTGCTGAAACAGAAATGCCCGGGCTCATGGCTCTACGTGAAATGTATCAAAAAAAACAACCGCTAAAAGGCGCACGCATCGCAGGTTGTTTACATATGACCGTACAAACTGCCGTATTAATTGAAACACTCATTGCATTAGGCGCTGAAGTTCGCTGGTCTTCTTGCAATATTTTTTCGACTCAAGATCATGCTGCAGCCGCCATGGCAAAAGCAGGTGTTCCTGTATTTGCTTGGAAAGGCGAGACAGAAGAAGACTATGGGTGGTGCGTAGAGCAAACCATCATCGGCCCTGATGGCTGGCGTCCCAATTTACTACTCGATGATGGTGGTGATCTGACTGCCCTATTACATGAAAAATATCCAGAATTATTAAAAAACATAAAAGGATTATCAGAAGAAACAACCACAGGCGTGCATCGTCTGTACGAAATGCATAAAGAAGGCAAATTGAAAGTACCAGCGATGAATGTGAATGATTCAGTGACTAAATCCAAATTTGATAATTTATACGGTTGTCGTGAATCATTAATTGACGGCATCAAGCGTGCAACAGATATTATGCTGGCTGGCAAAATTGCAGTCGTTTGCGGCTATGGCGATGTCGGCAAAGGTTGCGCGCAATCATTACGCGCTTTTGGCGCCACTGTATGGATTACCGAAATTGATCCTATCTGCGCACTACAAGCCGCCATGGAAGGTTATCGCGTGATCACCATGGAAGAAGCCGCTCCTAAAGGAAATATTTTTGTAACCGCTACAGGCAATATTCATGTCATCACACACGAACATTTATTGCAAATGCAGGATCAAGCCATTGTCTGCAACATTGGACATTTTGATTCAGAAATTGATATTACCTCTCTTCGCAAATATCAGTGGGAAAACATCAAGCCACAAGTGGATCATGTCATCTTACCAAACCAGAAGCGACTCATTGTACTTGCTGAGGGTCGTCTGGTTAACTTAGGTTGTGCAACTGGGCACTCAAGCTTTGTTATGTCAACTTCATTTACCAACCAAGTATTGGCGCAATTAGAGCTATGGTTAAATAGTGAAAAATACGCTCTTGGTGTCCATGTGTTGCCAAAACAGTTGGATGAAATGGTAGCGCGATTACATTTAAAAAAATTGGGCATTGAGCTGACGGAACTCACTCAAGAACAAGCGAGCTACCTCAATGTTCCTGTTAATGGACCATTTAAATCTGAGCAGTATCGGTATTAAACCCATAACTCATAAAGCACTCAGAGGCCTTGCTATGACAAATCAGTCTATATTTACCCGATTTACACATCATCTTTTAGGTAACCCTGATGCAAAAAAAAATATGGCATCACCGCTAAAAGATCATCCACAAATTCCATTCATTATCGACACCCTCAGTCGTTTTGAGCAACACCATCTTGTATTAAGTAGCACTCAGGCAGAAAAAATCAACCATGCACTGATGGAAAGTGTGGCGCAACATCTATCAACTGACCACATCCCCAAAACATTATATAATTGTGATTTTGTTTATTTTGATATTCATCAATTAGCCCTGTCGCTCATCAGCAAAGAACAAATTGAAGTTGATTTTCATATGTTGTGCGATGAGCTACGCGCAAACAATAAACGCATTATTTTAGTAATAAATGAACTTGATCTCTTCTTGCAAAATAATATATCTGAGACGCTCGTCCATTTCGACCATGCCATAAAAACTATTTTATTCGATGACAGCTGGCGACTTATCTTTTTTACACAGAAAAAAAATCCAATTTATCCGCCACAATTTAATCGTCTTTTTTCTACTATATCCGTTGCTGCACCCACCACAACTGAATCACTCGCTTTACTCAAATCGCATCGCGCATCATTAGAAAATTTTCACCATGTCATTATTTCGGATGAAACATTTACTAGTGCGCATTCATTATCAACACATTATCTTGCTGGAGAATCCTGCTTCAACAATGCATTGAACCTTCTAGATAGTGGAGCTGCTCGCGCAAGCACATTTGAACGTAACGAACAAACAGGACACAAACCTATTGTTACCAGTCACATACTCACGCAAATTATTGCAAATTGGACACACATTCCTTTAGCGCACCTACAAAATAATAAGTTTCAAGCCAATAAATTTATTGATGCGTTAAGCAAACACGTATTTGGTCAAGATGACAGTATAAATTTTATCGCTTCCATTTTGCAAAACGCCTGCGTTAAATTACAAGAAAAAAATGGTCCTTTCTGTAATTTTTTATTTGTTGGCGCAACTGATGTTGGCAAAACTGAAACAGCCTACGCGATTGCCGAACACTTATTCGGTCATAAAGCTGCCTTACTCCATATCAACTTAAATCAAACATCGCCCACAACATTGGCCGATATTAAAGTTTCTTCACGCACAAGTGAAAATCGACACAGCAATCTACTCCATGCTATTTCAGAAACACCTTATGCTGTTGTATTACTCGAAAACATTGATCAACTACCACAATCTACATTTAACTTATTCAACGATATCCTAACTCAAGGTTATATCATTGACGAACAAGGCAATAAATATGATTTTCGTCACGCTATTATTATCATGACAACTCGATGCGGTGCGGAACACATTCATCATTTATTTGCTCCGCAAAACACACAAGAAACCACAAACGCGGTTGATTTAATGCAATTGGTTTTAAGTGAAAACTTACACGAACCCTCGCAGCATAATCATCAGTCTTTATCGCCACTCGAATTATGCGATGAAATTTTGCCTCAATTAACAGAACATTTTTCTACTGCCTTTTTACAACAATTAAATATTGTGCCATTTATTCCGTTAGATTATGCCGCATTAGAAAAAATAGTTCGCTTGAAAGTTAAGACACTGACAAAACGTTTGGATGCAAATTTTGGCATTGAACTTAGCTTTGCGCCAGAAGTTATTAAATTTTTAGCCCATGAAGCATTATGGCGAAAACCTAACACAAAATCGCTGGATAAATTATTAGAACAACATTTATATGCGTGTGTTGCGCATGAAATTTTATTGCATGCTGACGATAAAAATAAACTAAAACGCTTACTTGTTCAGCTAAATGATTCAGGTCAACTGTTGCGTTGTGAATTTATCACACCCAATGAAGCAGCTTTATATAATTTGTAATTTGTTTCTCTGTACACGACAAAATTTTTATTTTGACTCCGTTCGTGCTGAGGAGGCGCGTTTTTT
>CAZAEO010000010.1:0-31449 GCA_964484285.1 uncultured Coxiellaceae bacterium
TGGATGTTAAAATCTCGCATCTTGAGGTGTAATGGGTATAGACGATAGCTGATAATTATGCGTAAAATCTATAAGACCTTAAAAATCTTGCATGGACATTATGAAAGCAAAACTAAAAGTAATCCAAGGTGACATTACTCACCTGAAAGTAGACGCAATCGTTAATGCAGCAAATAATTCATTATCAGGCGGGTGTGGTGTAGATGGAGCAATCCATCGCGTTGCGGGACCCGAGTTACTCGAAGAATGTAAAAAACTTGGCGGCTGTTCTACTGGACACGCCAAACTCACAAAAGGTTACGGGCTGCCAGCACATCATGTCATTCATGCGGTTGGACCTGTTTGGCGCGGTGGCGCAAAAGGAGAACCGCGGCTCCTGGCTTCTTGTTATGAAAATAGCCTAAAGTTAGCGCTAGATAACGATATCAAAACCATCGCCTTTCCTGCGATTAGCTGCGGCATTTACGGATATCCTATCTCGCAAGCAGTTAACATTGCAGTGAACGAAACAGCAAATTTTCTCGAATTACATAATCAAATTGAAACAGTTTATTTCGTTTGTTTTGATGAATCTATCTTCGAAGCCTATCAACAAGCAGTCAATCATATGCACTATGACTCATAACTACGATGTATTACATGTTATTAAAGATCCTGTGCATGGCACAATGCAATTTACAACAAAAGAAGACAACTGGATCAAGCCTTTTATCGACAGCCCAAACTTCCAACGCTTAAGACACATCAAACAATTAGGCATGGGCGATTATATTTTCCCTGGCGCAGTCCATACCCGTTTTAATCATTGCCTAGGTTGTTGTTATGTTGCAAATCAAATTGCCAAAAAAATTGGTCTGCGTGACGAAGAACGCCAACTCGTGATGGTAGCTTGTTTGCTGCATGACATTGGTCATGGTCCTTTTTCTCACGCATTCGAAGATGTATTTCATGCAAAACTCATTCGCCATGAAGCATGGACACCTTTTTTTCTGGCTGATTATCGGCAAGAATCTTTTTTCAATACCTACAAACTTCGCAATCCGGAAAATTTTCTCACTGAAGAAAAATTCATCCTAATCGAAAAAATGATTATGCATAAATCGGCAGCAAAACAATTGCTTGCGGACATTGTTTCATCACAATTAGATGCTGATCGATTAGATTATTTATTGCGTGATAGCCATTTTTGTGGCGTCACGTATGGTCAATTTGATTTTCGCTGGATGATCAATTCCATGGTAATTACCCAATCCGCACAAGGCGAACGTCTTGGCTTAACTTACAAAGGAGTGGGAGTAGTTGAACATTATCTCATGGCAAGACGCCTAATGACACGCAATATCTATCATCATAAGAAAAAACTTGCACTCGAATTTTTCTTGATTCAATTGTTATGCAGTTTAGCGGAAAGTTTAGAAAATCATTTGCCTTATGCCGCAATCAAATCGACTCGTCTCGGAAAATTTTTATTGACGGTAAATCAATTCAATCAAGCTGCGCGGACAGCAACACAGGTTGAAACACTCAGGCAACAATTTCTAGTAGAAAATTATGTCCATTACAAAGAACTGTGTGACTATGATGTGTTTGCAATCATTAAAATGCTTGCAGATACAGAAGATCATCATCCAGCCGCCCAAATAGCCAAACGTTTGCATTATCGGCAAATGCCCAAAGTGGTTCGCCTGGAACAAGGCAATATTGCGAATACCGAATCCATTATTAATGAACTTAAAGAATCCCATAAAAAAACCCTTCAGGGCTGGCAACTTGCCATCATTAAAACTCCGCATCAGGCCTATTCCATGGAGGAGGATCCCATTTTAATTGCAAACGAACAAGGTATTGCAAAGCCGCTCAATGAAATGTCTCTTATTATTAATGCAATTTCTGACAAACCCGAACATACGACCTTTCTCTGTATTGATCATGCCATCATGCGCGATAAAAATGTCGTGCAACTTATTAATAAAGTTGCAGAATATAGTGTATAATTCGCTGTTTTAAGTTGAGGGCTACTTTCCATATGGTACTTTGTCCTGTCATTTTAGCAGCAGGCCTTGGCAAACGCATGCATTCGCAATCACCTAAAGTATTGCATTGCATCGGCGGAAAACCTCTGCTAGAGCACATTGTGCTTACCGCCAGCCAGCTTGGTTCGCCACATCAGCCGATTGTGATATATGGCCATCAAGGTGCAGCACTTCGTCGCCATTTAGCACATTTAAGTGTTACCTGGGTTGAACAACGAGAACAGTTAGGGACCGGCCATGCGTTATTACATGCTCTGCCGCATTTACCTGACAACAGCCATGTTCTGGTGTTATACGGAGATGTTCCACTTATTACTGCCAGAACGTTACAACATTTAATTCAGCAGACTAAAGAAAATGCACTAGGCATTATCACAGCACGCTTACGTGATCCAGCGGGTTTAGGCCGCATTGTACGCGACGATAAAAACAAAATTATTTCCATTATTGAAGAAAAAGATCTTCTGCAAACTCAAAAAACAATGAATGAAATTAATTCAGGAATTTACCTTATCCCAGAAAAATACTTACGCGAATGGCTGCCCAAATTACACAATGATAATGCACAACATGAATTTTACCTGACCGATCTCATTAGCATTGCTGTACAAAATAATATTTCAATCCACAGCATTGAACCTTTTGACGAAGAAGAAATCTTAGGTGTCAATAATCGCCAACAACTAAGCACGCTTGAACGTTTTTATCAAAAACAAGGTGCGGAAAAACTCATGCTGCAGGGCACCACGCTGCTTGACCCCGAACGCTTTGACTTACGCGGAGAAGCCCACATTGGTCAAGATGTCGTGATTGATATTAATGTCATTCTTGAAGGCAATGTCACAATCGGCCATGGCTGCGTTATTGGCCCCCATACCGTGCTTCGCAATGCCGTCATCGGTGATCACGTTGAAATCAAAGCATACTCGATTATTGATGGCGCTGAAATTGCTAATCACTGCGTTATCGGGCCTTTCGCGCGCCTGCGCCCGGGAACCGTATTATCAGAAAATGCCCACGTGGGTAATTTTGTGGAAGTAAAAAACAGCATGATTGGTACAGCAACCAAGATTAATCACCTGAGTTACATTGGCGACAGCGAAATTGGCAAACAGGTCAACATCGGCGCAGGCACTATTACGTGTAATTATGATGGAGTCAATAAACATAAAACAGTTATTGCTGATCATGCATTCATAGGCTCAAATACTGCTTTAGTTGCACCCGTCACCATCGGTGAAGCAGCAACGATTGGCGCAGGCTCTACTATTACTAATGATGCACCCGCAAAACAACTTACGCTTGGTCGCGCAAAGCAACTTACCATTCTGCATTGGCAACGACCAGAAAAAAAAGAACTCTCAGAAAAAATTGAAAAGGAATAACTATGTGTGGAATAGTCGGCGCTGTTGCGGAACGCAACATCGAGAAGATTTTAGTAGATGGGTTAAAACGTTTAGAATATCGTGGTTATGATTCAGCTGGTTTAGCAGTCATTAATCCTGAAAATCAATTGAAAAGTTTGCGCTGCCAAGGAAAAGTACGTGAACTTGCTGCTGCGCTCACAACAACAAAACTCTACGGCACTACAGGTATTGCACATACACGCTGGGCAACACATGGTGTACCCTCCGAACAAAATGCACACCCCCTAACTTCGCACAATCAGTTTTCATTAGTACACAATGGCATCATTGAAAACCACGATAGCTTGCGTAAAAAATTAATTGCTGCAGGCTACCAATTTAGTTCAGAAACAGATTCGGAAACAGTGGTGCATTTACTGCATTTTCATTATCAAAAAACCAATGATTTATTAAAATCGATTCGACAAACCGTCACAGAATTAGACGGTGCTTATGCACTTGGAATTCTTTCATCGCATCATCCTGGACATGCGATTGCTGTGCGTTCCGGCAGTCCTTTAGTCATTGGACAAGGCACTGCTGAAAATTTTTTCGCATCAGATCCGCTCGCATTACTGCCCCTCACAAAACAATTTATTTATCTTGAAGATGGAGACATCGCAGATATTACACACCACTCCATTGATATTTACACAGCGGATGCCAAAAAAGTAAGCCGCACCTCACACATTCTGGAATTAAATATTGATGTCGTTGATCGTGGTGAACATCGCCATTATATGAGTAAAGAAATTTTCGAACAACCCACCGCAATCGCCACACATTTAGAAGGACGCGTCAGTAAAAATGCAGTACTTGATACTATTTTTGGTGTAAAAGCAAAAGAATTATTTAAACAAATACAGCATGTGCAACTGGTCGCTTGTGGGACGAGCTATCATGCTGCAATGGTAGCACGTTACTGGTTAGAGGGGTTGGCTGGAATTCCATGTTCAGTTGAAATTGCCAGTGAATATCGCTATCGCAAACCTGTCGTACCCAAAAACAGCTTATTTGTTTCATTATCTCAATCAGGTGAAACAGCGGATACACTGGCTGCTTTACGGTTAGCTAAAAAAACAGGATTCTTATGCTCGCTTGCTATTTGCAATGTCCCAGAAAGCTCTCTCGTACGTGAATCCGATTTTCATTTTATGACACGCGCGGGCGCTGAAATTGGTGTCGCATCCACCAAAGCATTTACCACGCAATTAACCGCATTATTATTACTTACCATTTCATTGGGTCGACGCTATCAATTATCTCGCGAGACAGAAAAACAGTTAGTGGATCAGTTGCATCAACTGCCTAACATGATCAAATCAACATTACAAATTAATAATGCGATTATGCAGCTTGCACATAAATTTGTGGATAAGCAGCACGCATTATTTTTAGGGCGTGGCACGCTCTTTCCAATTGCACTAGAAGGCGCATTAAAGTTAAAAGAAATTTCTTATATTCACGCGGAAGGTTATCCAGCTGGTGAATTAAAACACGGACCATTGGCATTGGTTGATAAAAACATGCCGGTAATTGTTCTTGCACCCAATAATGAATTGTTTGAAAAAATCAAATCGAATTTACATGAAGTACACACGCGCGGTGGAGAATTATTTGTTTTCACTGACAGCCAAATTGATATCAAACAATCAGATCCCTCTACTCATCTCATTGAAATGCCTACCATTGACCCCATACTTGCGCCTATCAGCTATACCATTCCTATGCAATTATTAGCTTATCACGTTGCTGTGCTAAAAGGGACGGATGTCGATCAGCCAAGAAATTTAGCCAAATCGGTGACAGTGGAATAACTTAAGTGAAAATCCTTATTTTATTTTCGCTTTCGTCCGTGCACACGAATAATTGTCTCCTGCACTCATCAAACGATACATTTTTTGCAAATCTTTTTCTCCCGCCAAACGTCTGGCAAAAATAGCTTTAAATGATTGTTCGTTATGATGATCGCGTGTAGCTTCTAAAAAAACGCAGAGATCGGCACACAATACATTTATAGCGGATGTGCGTTGTACTTTATTTTTTAATGCCAATATATCTGTATACAATTTATTTTTTGGGTTTATTTTTTCTTTTCGCGAGAAAAATTGCACACCACTCGACATAGGATTCTTTGTGATATATTCTTCCGCTACATCAGTAATCATAGATTTCATTGTCATAAGATAATGTATATCTGCTCTTTTAGAGATAACATCTCGTTGCAATGACTGCAAGCACTTTATGACTTTTTTTGATTGACAGTTTTTTATTTTTTCATCTAATTCTTGATTCAGTGCATGAAAAATTTTTTCCATCCCATTAAATGCCGCCAACTGCATTTCAATATCCTGCTTTGACATATCTGGATGATCAAAATAATTAAATTGTGAATCGAGCTTTTGAGTTAAATCATAGATACATTTAAGATCTGTTGTTAATAGCAAAAAAACATCATTCCTTCGTGCAAGCATATAATAGCCATCTAAATAAAGATCTTCCACTTTATCTGCAAGTTTTTGGAAAAAATCTTTTTCCGCTCGCTCTTTAAAAAAAGCATGCTCCATCACTTGCTGTATAGTCAAGCGATATTCTGGTATTAAATCAATCATTCGATAATACAAATCAAATATAGGCTCATCATACAAACTATCGTCGTTTCTATGATTAGAAATTTCGCCTTTTTGGGCTGCCCCTATTAACGCTTTCAGTATAGAAGCTAAGGCAAAGAGATCCACTGCTTTATGATTAATCTTTTCATAGACCTTTTTTGTCTCATCATTAACTATCCACTCACTATTTTCTCCATCAGAACAAATAAGCGGCTTTAATTCCTGAGGAAATAGACTACCGCCAATCATTCTAAATTTCTTCCCAAGAAACGTTCCATCCGTACACACTTCAGCAATGGTATCCAAATCACCCAGTCTCACAGAAAATTCATCTTTATTTTTAGTTTTAGCATGAATCAACACATTTTCTATTTTAATATCGCGATGTACCACATTTTTTTCATGCAGCGCCATGACACCCAATACAATCTGCCCAAAAATGTTTTTTATTTGTTGCCGAGTTAACTTTCCGTAATTTTTTTTGATAAAATCATACAATGATCCTTCTGAAGCACGCGGAGAAACGCGCCTACCATTATCATCAAAATAGATAAAAGTTTGCAAAAATCGAGTATCCACCTGAAGGTTTCGCAGCAATCGCTGCACTTTGTTAGCCTGCTCAACCTGACGCTTACCCTCCCTGCGCAGATTTTTATTTTTCTCTTGTGCATCCAAATTTTGAGAAACAGCAACAGGAAGAGGATCCTCTAACTTGCGACCATCAGCCAATTCAGCATGTACATTTTCCGCTATGGAAAAACTAACACTATTATATGCGCCCGCCCGTTTTTCTTCTTTGCTAGGAACAAGACTTACCCCAACTCTCCGTAATTTCTTTAAATACGGTTTTAACAGTGACATCGCAAATACCCTCGTTTCAATCTATTGATTTAATTATTTTTTTATTTTTATGTCAGTTGAAGTAGAGCATTTTAACAACACTATATTAACAATTTCTTAACAAAGTCAGTCAATAGGTCTTGACGAAATAGTTTGCTATTTCAAGAATAAGCCTTGGCCCTTGATAAACAAAACCAGTATAGATCTGAATAAGGCTCGCACCGGCTGCAAATTTTGCTTTTGCATCGCCCGAAGAAAAAATCCCGCCGCAGCCAATAATCGGAATTTGTTCGCGCAAGATGGGCGCCAATTGTTGAATAACCTCAGTAGAACGTTTTGCCAAAGGTCTACCACTTAACCCTCCAGCTTCATGCGCTAAAGATAAATCTAACACACCTTCACGACTCACCGTCGTATTGGTAGCAATCACTCCATCGATGTTTTGCTCCAGAAAAACATCTGCCATCACAGTTAATTCTTCATAAGTTAAGTCTGGAGAGATTTTTACAACTAATGGCACATATTTTTTATTGGCGAGGAAATATTTTTTTTGTTCTTGCTTGAGCACCTGCAAAAGCAATTTTAACAAATCCGCTTGCTGCAAGTTTCTTAAGTCTGCCGTGTTAGGCGAAGAAATATTGATTGTCACATAACTTGCAAAAGGCGCAACACGTTGAAAACCCACTACATAATCCTGATAAGCAAGCGGAAGCGGCGTGTCATGATTCTTACCAAGATTAACGCCTAACACACCTTTGACGCGTGTTTTTTTTAATTGGGCGACAACATGGTCCAAACCTTTGCTATTAAATCCCATGCGATTAATCAGCGCTCTTTGCGAAGGTAAACGAAATAAACGCGGCAGTGGATTACCTGGCTGCGGTTTAGGCGTCACTGTCCCTATTTCAATAAAACCAAAACCTAATGCGAAAAGTGCATTAAGATAATCACCATCCTTATCCAATCCTGCCGCCAAACCAACTGGGTTTCTAAAAGATAACCCCATGACCTGACAAGGGGCATCCTGTTTGGGTAATAACTTAAGAAGACAAAGTGAATGCGCGAGACGTAAAATAGTCAGCGTGACATGATGCGCTTTTTCGGGCTCGAGCTGGAACAATAATTTTCTGATAAGTGAGTAATACATGCTTTCTACTCAAGACAAAGGACTACAAAAATGCGCTTCACGAACCGCAACTTACACCGTTACAAAACTCGCAATCAACCACTTTGTGCCCATTTTTTCAAACCGCACCTGCACCCTGGCATGCTCGCCACGACCTTCACATTGCAAAACCGTTCCAATGCCAAATTGCTTATGTGTGACTTGCTGACCAGGAGAAAGATATCCTCCTGTTTGTACCGCCATCTGCTTCACGGGAAAAGATACTTTTGTTTTCAAACGCACTTCTTCTAAAAATTCCGCAGGAATTTCTCGCAAAAAACGTGAGGGTCGATGATACACTTCCTTGCCATGTAAACGACGCGATTCAGCATACGTTAAATAAAGCTCCCGCATAGCGCGCGTCATACCGACATAACATAAACGCCTTTCTTCTTCTAACCCTTTAGGGTCTTCCATCGTCATGTAATGCGGAAATAATCCTTCTTCACAGCCACACAAAAATACCACCGGAAATTCCAATCCTTTTGCAGAATGCAATGTCATCAACTGCACGCCGTCCTCGAACTTTTCAACCTGCCCTTCCCCAGACTCTAAAGCGGAATAAACTAAAAACGCTGCCAAGGGCGACATCGTTAGTGTAGTATCCACTTCAAATTGCCGCGCCGCACTCACTAATTCTTCTAAATTTTCTAAACGTGCTATTCCTTTCTCACCTTTTTCTTTACGATAGTGCTCAATCAGACCGCTATTTTGAATAACATGTTCTACTTGTTCATATAAAACTAAACTTTGTGTATCCTCTGCCAATGTCTGAATTAATTGGATAAAATGATTCAATGCATTGGCAGCGCGAGCAGCAAAAAATTCCTGTTTCAGCAAAGTAATAGCCGAATTCCAAAGCGATCCCTTCTTTTCTTGCGCATGCGTACGAAGCGACATCATAGTACGGTCGCCAATGCCGCGCGTGGGTGTATTCACAATTCGCTCGAAAGCTGCATCGTCATCATGATTAACTATCAAACGTAAATACGCTAATGCATCTTTAATTTCTGCGCGTTCAAAAAAACGTAATCCGCCATACACACGATAAGGAATATTAAATTGCATTAATGATTCTTCAATCACCCGTGATTGGGCGTTCGAGCGATATAGAATCGCTACATCACGCAATGCGTTGCCCGATTGTTGCCAGTTACGGATGCGATTCACTAAAAAACGCGCCTCATCTAAATCATTAAAACCCGCATAGACCACGATTGGCGACCCAGCATCGCCTGCAGTCCATAAATTTTTTCCCATGCGGCCTGCATTATGCGCAATCAATGCATTTGCTGCATTGAGAATATTGCTGGTTGAACGATAATTTTGTTCAAGACGCGTCGTTACAGCCGATGGAAAATCTTGATTGAACCGTAAAATGTTTTCAATTTTTGCTCCACGCCATCCATAGATGGATTGATCATCATCTCCGACAATCATGACATGCGTATTTTGACTGGCCGCCAGCAAACGTATCCATGCATACTGCAGTGCATTGGTATCTTGAAATTCATCCACCAGAATATAACGAAAGCGTTGCTGATAATGCGCTAAGATATCAGGCTTCGTCAGCCACAACGTGTGAACCTTTAAAAGCAAATCCGCAAAATCAACCAATCCGCCACGTTGACATGCTTCTGCATAAGCGCGATAAATTTTTATCATCGTGCGTGTTACCGTATCACCATAATCTGGCAGATGATGAGGCTCCAATCCTTCATCTTTTTTGCCATTAATAAACCATTGCGCTCGTTTTGCTGGCCAACGATCTTCATCTAAATTTAACGTCTGAATGACTCGACGCAGCAAACGTAACTGATCATCTGCATCTAAGATCTGGAAGCCTTCCGGTAAATTAGCATCACGCCAATGCATGCGCAGCAAACGGTGCGCTAAACTATGAAAAGTACCAACCCACATCGATTTAGCTGTAGGACCTAATAGACCCTCAATGCGTGAACGCATTTCATTTGCCGCTTTGTTAGTGAAAGTGACGGATAAAATGGCAAAGGGTGATAAATGTTCTTGTTGCACTAACCAGGCAATGCGATCCGTTAACACACGCGTTTTTCCGCTGCCCGCGCCTGCCAGTACTAATTGATGGCCAAGCGGGGCTGTCACCACTGCACGCTGTGCATCATTTAAAGAATCAAGTATCATGGAGTTCATCATAACGCGTTATTGTAAAGCACAAGAAGTTTTTAATCGATGAATAAATCACATTATCAACAAGCACAATTTCTTCTCAGCGTAGCCACTGTTTCACAACTTCCAACAGATGAAGGCGTTGAAATAGCCATTATAGGCCGCTCAAACGCAGGTAAATCAAGCGTGCTGAATCAGTTGACACAAAATAAAAAACTTGCGCGCGTCAGCAAAACCCCCGGGCGCACACAACTCATTAATCTATTCGCGCTAGATGAACAGAGACGTCTGGCAGATCTCCCGGGTTATGGTTATGCAAAAGTACCGCCCGCCATGAAACAACGTTGGCAAGCATTAATCGACACCTATTTACGCGATCGCGAATGTTTAAAAGGATTAATCCTGGTAATGGATATTCGCCATCCCCTTAAGGCATTTGATCAAGCGATGTTAAAATGGAGCAGTCAATGCAATTTGGCAGTGCATATTTTATTAAATAAAGCTGATAAATTAACACAGAGCGCAGCATATAAAACCTTGCGCGAAACAACAACCGCGGTCAGTCATTATGCAAATCCCATCACCATTCAAACTTTCTCTGCCTTAAAAGGAAAAGGAGTAAAGGAACTACGTGAACAGTTGGATGCGTGGTTTTGCTATTGACATTCACAAAAATTTATCGGTATGCTGCTGGTAGCGATACATAAACTTAAATGCAGAAATTATCCCGCCCGTTATTCAATTTTGCATCTTCATCAAGAATCGCTTTAAAAATAAAAATCTGCCGGAGCCATTGATTTATGGGGAAAAACAATTATCTTAATCAAGCATCTGATACGCCCATCATTCCAGCAAGCAAATCGCTGCCTGAAATAACATTTCGTTCTATTATTTTAGGTATTTTCCTGACTGTCGTGCTTGCAGCAGCCAATGCTTATCTTGGTCTAAAATTAGGCCAAACCGTTTCTGCTTCCATCCCTGCCGCTATTATTTCAATGAGTATTTTGCGATTTTTTAAGAATTCAAATGTGCTGGAAAACACCATGGTCCAAACCATGGCGTCGGTAGGCGAAGCATTAATAGCAGGCGTGACGTTTGTTATGCCTGCTTTGATTATTTTGCATATCTGGGATGGATTTTATTATTGGCAGACTGTGGGCATTTCTTTATTAGGCGGCATCTTAGGTGTCCTTTTCACGATTCCCCTGCGTCGCGCGTTATTAACCGACAAAACCTTACGCTATCCTGAAGGTGTTGCGATTAGTAATGTTTTAAAAGCCAGTCTCGCTAAAGAAGCAACTGACGTCAAAGCATTGACATGGGGCGGAATAGTCGGCGCAGCCATCTCATTGTTTCAAACAGGATTCCAAGCTTTAACAGATACATTTGATTTTTGGATCAAAACATCCAAAACGATTGTTGGTTTTCAATTAGGATTATCCCCCGCATTACTTGCCGCAGGTTACATCGTTGGCGTGAATGTCGCGATCAGCTTTGCTGTAGGAGTGACTATAGGTTGGTTGGCTGGCGTACCCATTCTCACCTTATTTTATGGAATGCCCCCTGCTGACAGCGCGGCAGATATTGCCATGTCCATCTGGAAAGCACACATTCGCTATCTGGGTGTAGGCACCATGTTAGTAGGCGGCCTATGGACACTATTGCTGCTTTGCAAACCCATCGCGCAAAGTATAACAGCTTCTTTTGTTTCTCTACGCGAAGCAAAACGAACCGGCAAAAGCAGCTTACGTACCGAACGCGATGTTCCCATTAACTATGTCGTATGGGGCATTATTTTTTTATTAATCCCCATTTTTGTTTTAATTACGTATTACATCGTTCCGCCCGAACAGAGTATATCTAACCATTTTCGATATTTTCTTTGTGGCTTTACCACACTCTATGTATTCATTGGTGGATTCTTATTTTGTTCTATTTCAGCCTATTTTGCTGGCTTAATTGGTTCATCAAACACACCTGTATCAGGATTATTAGTGTCATCCTTGCTAATTTGCTGTCTGATATTATTAGCTTTCTTTGGCATGCAAGGCGGGATTGCCGGTAGAGAATTATTTGGCATTATTCTCGGCATCAGCAGCAGCGTCATTATTTGTGTTGGCTTGGCTATTTCAAATGACACGATGCAAGATTTAAAAGTTGGCCAAATTGTGGGGGCAACACCATGGAAGCAACAATTTATGTTAATCTTGGGCGTAGTCGTTGCTGCATTTATTGTTCCGCCTATTTTAGATCTCTTGTATAACGCGTACGGAATCGGCGGCGTTTTCCCTCGCCCTGGCATGAACAAAGCACAAATGCTGGCTGCTCCGCAAGCGGGTTTAATGGCCACTGTTGCAGAAGGTGTTTATACACATAATTTAGAATGGTCCATGATCACATTAGGAATTATCATTGCTGTCATTTGCATTGTGATCGATGAAATTGTAAAAAAGAATTTTAACACTCGCTTGCCAGTTCTCGCAGTAGGCTTAGGTATTTACTTACCTATGAGCACCACTATTCCAGTTATTATCGGCGGCTTTCTTGCTTATGCCATCCAATTGCGTCTCAACAGAATGTATCCGCACGCGGGAAAAGAAACGCAGGCCAATAAGCATCGCCATCGCGGTTTATTGCTTGCTTGTGGCATTGTGGCAGGGGCTTCTATCATGGGTGTATTGCTCGCCATTCCTTTCGCTATCAAACAAAGTTCAGATGCATTAAAAATAATGCCTGAACAATTTACTTATCTTGCAGGATTATTAAGTATTATTGTAACTGCATTTTTATGTGCTTGGATTTACCGAGTGGTCGTGCGAAAGTAGAGAAACATCAGAACAGGATATCCCCCATCGCTCTATTGAATTTATTTTGCTCTATACCTTGCAAAGGAAGCATCTTGCCATTTGCCATAATTAATAGATCCATCTGAAAATTGATTCTCGGAATAACGTGTATCTTTTATTAATCTTGAACAAGAACGAATGACTGTATTGTCATCGGCTGAATAAAATAATGCGAAAGTGAAACGCTCAATTGCACCTTGCGCTTTTTTTACCGTGTGCTTTGTCGCCATGATTTTATCATTTGAAATTAACTGTCCAAATTCACCGACTTGAAAAAGCAACGTCGATTTATCAGGCACGAGAATTTTTTCAAAATTATGGCCATTCGTTGGAACAATATAAAGTCCCGCATCAGAAGGTTCATCGATTTCCTTATCCTCTTGAAAATAATAAGCTGGGATCAATCCAGTAAATACACCATGATCGAAATGAGCGCCGCACCAATCCATATCAGCATTATTGACATCATTCCCTTTGTGATAATGCAGCAGCCTCCCGTATCCTTTTAAGTGTTTATGTTGCAGACCCATCGCATCATTCAGGCCAATCAGATCTAAAAGTAATTTACCCACAGAAAAAATGAGCCCGCCTAATTCCAGGTAAGGTGTACGAAGATCCATTTCAGCAGGCCATTTATTATGTGAATGATCTGGTACATTTGCATAGAAAGAAGCTTTCTTATCATCAATCTGCCACACACCCTGTTGGTTCTTAAACCATTCTGCGCCTAACTCATACCCTTCTGTTTCACCCGCATCCCAATCAGGCGCATAGTGTTGCTTTATCGTTTCTGGAAGTTTTGAAAATAGCCTGGCGCTCTCAATAAATTGGCGGGTTTTACTTGCAAATTGCGGCACATCCCGAATGCCAACAATCCCTTTTTGAAATAAAGCGTCTTCTAGCGATTGGATAGCAATAACATTATTTGATCCAACCAAATCATCGTAAGAAATAATATTAAGCTGCATCATTATACTCACTGTGAGTGAAAGAATATTAAGAATAGTATAACATTCTATTTTTCAGAAAACTTAACTCCAAAGCTCATCACTTCTGCAACTGATTGTTTTCCTAGCGCCAACATAACCAATCTATCGATACCTAACGCGACACCAGCACAATCAGGTAATCCTGCTGCAAGTGCCGCCAGTAATTTTTCATCTAGAGGGACTTGCTGAATATTGTGCTCTTTACGATAAGCCAAATCCTGCAAAAATCGCTTTCGTTGTTCTTTAGCATCTTGCAATTCATGAAAACCATTCGCAAGTTCAATACCTTTAAAGTAAACTTCAAAACGAGAAGCAACAGGTGGTATTTCAGTATATCGAATCTTAGCCAAAGCCGCTTGCGTAATAGGAAAATCGTATAAAAATAGGGGACAATCGTGTCCAAGTTGCGGCCCGATGCAATGCGTTAGCAGTAAATCCAATCCTGTATTATAGTCTGTTGCTGTTTGTGAATTAAAATGAATACCATGTTGTCGCACGCATTGCATCACGTCATCTACACTTGCAACATGCGGATCTATTCCAACAAATTGCATGAATACTTGTTGATAACTTAAACGTTCTGCAGCCGGCGTAGTAAAGATCGTCTGCAATAATATATCCATTTCATCCATCAACGCATGATGATCAAATCCGGGACGGTACCATTCCAATAAAGTAAATTCCGGATGATGTAATTTTCCACAATCGCCTTGGCGAAATGCTTTGCAAATTTGATAAATAGAGCCAATACCTGCTGCCAGTAAACGCTTCATCGCGTATTCAGGGGATGTTTGTAAATAACCTAGGTATTCCCGCCCTGTATCAAGACATAGGGCAGGAATACTTAAGACGTAGGGATCTGTCACTGTCGCTGATGACAACAATGGCGTATCCACTTCAAGAACGCAGCGTTCTTTAAAAAACTGACGAATGATGTCAATAATTTCAGCGCGTTTGCGCAATACATGAAGGGCTGCAGTAGGCTGCCAGGAATGCAAGTTATTCTTTTGCTCTTGAGACATACGCACCCGTACGGGTATCGACTTTAATCAATTCCCCTTCGGCAACAAATAAAGGCACACGCACCACAGCGCCTGTTTCTAATTTTGCGGGCTTGCCACCGCCGCCTGAGGTATCGCCGCGCACCCCTGGATCCGTTTCAGTAATTTTTAGCACCACAAAATTAGGCGGCGTCACTGCTAATGGCACGCCATTCCAGAGCGTTAACATACAATCCGTCTGTTCTTTCAACCATTGTTTTGAATCCCCGACAGAAGATGTATTCATAGCAAATTGTTCATAAGATGCTTGACACATGAAGTGCCATTCATTGCCATCGTTATAAAGATATTGCGCTTCAATTTCAGCAACATCGGCTGCTTCTAACGTATCGCCTGATTTATAGGTACGTTCCACAACGCGTCCTGTTTTGAGATTGCGCGTTTTAATCCGATTAAAAGCTTGCCCTTTCCCTGGTTTAACAAATTCATTATCGATGATGACACAAGGGTCACCATCAATCACAACTTTCATGCCCCCGCGAATTTCGCTTGTTGTATAAACAGCCATTGCTCTCTCCTATGATGATAGCTGCGCAACATCAACTAATGAGATAATACAGGTTTCGCCATACAGTTAGATATCGTTAATGTATCGGTGTCATCATAATTATCAATCTCAAAACCGCCCGATGCGCCAGAAAAGACTAGTGAACCAGAAATAATATTTTTCTCTGTTGTTTTTACTTTCTCTCTATAGTCAGATGAACCATTAACAGAATAACGTTCGCCATGAACATTATAATTAGTCAACGTAATCGTATCAAACTCCTGTCCAGATTTATTATCACTCGTCAACTCACAAGTGATGTCATAAGGAAGACCATAGGGTAAATACTTGCTGACTTCAACTACCAATGTACCAGGCTTAGTACCCACACGCGGCTTAACTTGTCCACCTGGAAAATGAACAACATCTGACAAAGGACTGGCGATCGCCGCATTTCCAAAAACAACCATGGATGACAAACAGACGAATAATAATTTTTTCATTTGTAACTATCCTCTCAATGTAGAAAAAACAGATACAATAAATATGCTTGAAGCAAATGTCCATTAAAAAATATTTTTTATGCATTATGGCAAAAAATAACGCTTTATTCGCGCATTTTGATAGGAATAATAAAGATAACTCGCAAACCACATTGCAAAATAGCCACCTATTTTCCAAAATGTTGGGCGCCTGAATTAGCCTGTGAACAACCTAGCACGCCTATAAAACTGCTGCTATGCAGCGAGGAATTGTGCACAGACTAAATCCCGTACAGTTTTTCTGTGTGCTTCATGAAGAGCAAAGATACTATTTCCTAAAACTCAATTAACACATTGATTTCAACTTACTTTAATCGTATCCCCGCAAGAAAGTCTGCATGAGAATGTTATGTTCTACATGACTGCCCCCAGGTTGTAATGGAGTTAGCCACAGTGTTATCCACAGAAACTGTGGATAAGTCCATGCTATCGAAAAAGAGGATATTTTGCTGTGGACAGATATTGCGAGAACCGATTACTATCCGAACCCTGCGTGCCATCATTACACGAACGGGCAAAATGCGCAGCTTAGCATCACAGCACAGGCCATTTTTAACTTTAACCTAAACCATCATGATTAGGTTAAAACAATCGATTCAACCAATACTTTAAAACTGAAAATACTAAATTTTTAAGGGTCCCTGGCATGAGCGTAAGAAGACCATGCCCGGGAATTAAATGTGTTTCATTCACATAAAATTGTACATGAGGATCACTTTCTGACTGCCATTTGATTCGATCTTTTGGAGACATTTTTACAACATTACCCGTTTTTCTGATAAGATGATTTTTATTATCCACAATTGCAAACCCCATTTTATCAGCAGCATGAATTAAAAAATTAGCAAGATCATCGTCAGGCACAGTATTATATCGAGGATACATCTCATATGCATATCGCGCTATCATTCTATAACTTGCAGGATTTATTACGGTATTAATACAGTATAATTTTCGGAAAGGATGTAAAAGCTTGAATTTGGCGCTTTCACGCAAGACAAAACTAGCGACATCACTTTTTCTACGATATTCTTTATCTATTCCAATAAGCAAACAACAAAGCGTAACAGGATGAGAATGAAACACTTCATTAAAAAAACGCATAATTTCAAACCCAACTACACGTTCACAATTGTCTGTAAATAATTCTATATCAACTTGTGCCAACGGATTGTCGATATAACATTCATAAAATTCTTGTTTCGATTTTCCATGGAATAATTTGTCATACAATGGATATATTTTTTCAAGGTATTGTAATTTTTCTTCGCTCTTTAACGAATTGACTTGAATGAAAGATATTTTAGGAGAAGAAGACTGTGATAGCATACATTTTCTCTTAAGATGACCTTCTAACATTCAGTATACACCTTTATTAAAACTTAAATTTGTATGTACATTCAATTAACTAAACGTAACGTAATGTATTTCTTGATGGGAAATGACTATCCTGAAGTGGTATAATAACCATTAGAAAAGTGAAGGAAACACCCCATGGAAATCTCTGAACTTTTAAGCTTATGTATCAAAGAAAATGCTTCAGATTTACACTTATCCCCTGGTGAACCTCCTATCTTGCGCATTCATGGCGACTTGTTTCCCATGCAAAATTTGTCTGTGCTGAATGCACAAACAACTCAAAATCTTATTTATAGTATTATGAGCAATGCACAGCAAAAAGAACTCGAAGCTAATTTAGACATTGACTTTGCTTTCGAGTTACCCACAGTATCTCGCTTCAGAGTCAATGCATTTTATCAAGCCAAAGGAATAGCAGCGGCTTTCCGTACTATCCCAGAAACTATTCCAACACTAGATGCGCTGCAAATGCCCGTTGTATTTAAACAATTGTTAAACTTACCTAACGGATTAATTTTGGTAGTAGGTCAAACAGGCTCAGGGAAAAGCACTACCTTAGCCGCCATGGTAGATTACATTAATACCCATCAAACTAACCATATTATTACGATTGAAGATCCTATCGAATTTACCCATCAAAATAAAAAAAGTTTAATCCATCAGCGCCAAATAGGTCGTGATACACGCAATTTTAATGCTGCATTGCGTTCCGCGTTAAGAGAAGATCCTGATGTCATTTTAGTTGGCGAAATGCGTGATCTAGAAACCATTCGCTTAGCGCTGACGGCTGCTGAAACGGGACATTTAGTCATGGCAACTTTACATACCAGCTCCGCACCACGCGCCGTTAGTCGCATTGTAGATGTTTTTCCTGCAGGAGAAAAAGATATTATTCGCGGCATGCTCTCCGAATCCTTACAAGCTGTTATTTGCCAAACCTTATTAAAAAAAGCCTCGGTAAAAGGCAGGATTCCTGCGTTTGAAATTATGATAGGAACAGGTGCGATACGTAATCTCATTAGAGAAAATAAAATTGCGCAAATGTATTCAACGATACAAACTGGTGGTGAATCAGGTATGTGCACATTAGATCAATATTTACAAATGCTGGTACATAAAAGTGAAATTACTCCAACTGTCGCGCATGATGCATCGATGGACAAAGCACTTTTCTTAGATCAACAGCCTTAATGTAAAATAGTAAAAACCAGTAAAATAAGTGAGTATTGTGCTTTTTGTTTAGGATTGATTGACAAGGTCTTTGATTCATAAGGAGCCACATGGAACACGACGCTGCACTGAAAGTTCATCATGTAAAAATCACTAATATGACCTGCGCTAGTTGTGTACGACGAATTGAAAAAGCATTGCAGCAAACACCAGGAGTCACGCAAGCAACTGTCAATTTTGCGGAGCAGAGCGCAACCATCAAAACAACCGCCCCTATCGCTGCCATCATTCGCGTGATTCAACAAACAGGTTATGATGCAATTGAATTAGATGAAGCCAAACAAAATCTCGTTGAGCAACAAGAATATTATCGTTTGTTGCGTCAAGCATTAGTAGCTGGCATGCTGGGCATCCTTTTAATATTTATCAGCTTCATTAAAATTATTCCTCCTTTAAGCAGCACACCTGGTCAAACAAGCTGGCTATTCTTTGGTGTACTGTCATTTGGAATTTTGATTTATTCAGCAAGTGATATTTACCGCAAAGCCTGGCGAGGTTTTTTAATTCGCACAGCCAATATGGATACATTAATCGCTCTGGGCGTAAGCGCTGCATGGATTTTTTCTATGATTATTGTTCTTTTCCCGCAGATTTTTCCCGAATCCATGCATGAATTTTATTTTGAATCTGCACTGATGATTATTGCTTTTGTTAAATTAGGCAGCGCTATTGAAATGCACATGCGTGGCAAAACAAAAGAAACACTACAACTTCTCATGCAACTAAGCCCCCACACAGCATCAGTCATTCGTAACAATCAAGAAACAGAAATCAGCCTGCACGATATTGTAGTTGATGATGTTATTCATGTCCGACCGGGAGAAAAAATCCCAGTGGATGGTGTCATTACTGAAGGAAATTCAAGCATTGATGAATCCATGCTAACCGGTGAACCCATGCCTGTAGAAAAAACGATAAATGATAAAGTCACTGGGGGCACTTTTAATAAAACAGGTAGCTTTTTATTTAGAGCCACCCATGTAGGTAAAGACACTGCCTTAACTCACATCATCCAGTTAGTTAAACATGCACAAAATGCTAAACCCTCTATTGCGCGGTTAGCTGACACGATAGCTTCTTTCTTTGTGCCCAGCGTATTGATTATTGCGATTTTAACTGCTGCAACGTGGTTTTATGTTGGGCCCGAACCCAAAGCAACTTTCATCTTTATTACAACAATCAGCGTACTCATTATTGCTTGCCCATGTGCGCTGGGTTTAGCGTCCCCACTCGCTGTCATGATCGGTGTAAATAAAGCAGCAGAACATGGCATTCTTATTCGTCATGGTGATGCTCTGCAAAAAACGCGTCAATTGACAACGCTTGTCTTAGACAAAACAGGAACAGTGACCGAAGGAAAACCTGAAGTCACGCGCCTCACCGCCATTCCTCCTTGGACAGACACACGCGTTCTGCAATTCGCAGCGAGCATTGAACAACATTCAGAACATTCTTTAGCAGAAGCGATTTTAGCTTACGGCAAAACAAAATCTTTATCCTTTTTAGCAGTTAACAAATTTGAAGCGCATCCTGGACAAGGCATTAGCGGCATCATTGAAAACCACGCTGTTTTATTAGGCAATGCAGCCATGATGAAACATCATCAAATTGATTTAACATTGGATGAACCTATTGAAAAACAACAACAGCAACAAAACACGATTGTTTATGTTGCTATTGATAAAAAGTTGGCTGGCATAATAAGTATTTCCGACCCAATCAAAGCTGACACGTCATCAGCTATTGATCGTTTACACCGAATGGGACTTAAAATCATTTTATTAAGCGGAGACAATCAGGAAACAACCACTGCTGTTGCGAACACTCTCGGAATTAAGTATGTTTTTTCAAATGTCTTGCCGCAGGACAAAGCAGCCAAAATCGCTGAGTTACAAAAACAAGGAGAAAGAGTTGGCATGGTAGGTGATGGCATAAATGACGCGCCTGCACTCGCACAAGCAGATGTGGGATTCGCCATTGGTCGCGGCACTGATATTGCATTGGAAAGTGCTGATTTAATTTTAATGCGCAACTCCCTAAACAATGTTGTTGATGCAATTACAATTTCAAACGCAACGGTACGTAACATAAAACAAAATTTATTCGGCGCTTTTATTTATAATGCGTTAAGTATTCCACTGGCAGCAGGGGTATTATATCCATGGTACGACATATTACTTAATCCAATGATTGCGGGTTTTGCAATGGCGCTTTCATCTGTTACTGTTGTAATGAATGCAACTCGGTTAAAATGGCAAGCTTAGAGCCTGCGTTAAAAGAAAGGACTGCTCGTTGTTAAAAGGACATAGCTATGACAAACGCATGGAAAGAACAATTGCGCAAGTTGCTTATCAACAAATTAGGATCTAAAAAGGGAACATTCCTCGCCAAAAAATATGGTAATGCCTTCCCTACTAGTTACTGCGAGCAAAATTCTGTTAGTCATGCTTTTGAGGATATAGTGCAAATAGAGAAACTCTCTGCGGAAAAAACTCTAGAAATTGCTTTTTATGCTACTAAAGATCCTGAATTTCCCTTGCATCTTAAGTTATTTCAATACGACAAACCCATGCCTCTTTCTGACATTCTACCCATGATTGAAAATATGGATTTACGCACTTATAGTGAATCCTCTTATGAGATTTCTTTCGATAAAAAAAAATCAATCTGGATTATTGATTTCAGTGTTGCCTATACAAAATCAAACTCGATCGATTTTGCAAAAATAAAAGATATTTTTCAGGATGCTTTTATTCATATCTATTTTTCTGCTTGCGAAAACGACGGGTTTAACAAACTGGTTCTAGGCGCGGAATTATCTTGGCGCAAAATTGTCATTATTCGTGCTTACGCCAAATATTTGCATCAAATTGGTTTTCGTTTTAGTCAGGTTTATATCGAAAAAACTATGGTTAAAAACGCCGGCATTACGAAAAATTTAGTGGATTTTTTTAATTTAAAATTTAACCCAAAACAAAAAACCATCCCCACTAAAGAAATCAAAACCTTAGAAAACAAAATTCAAAATGATCTGGAAGCCGTCATCAATCTTGATGAAGACAGGATTTTGCGACAATTCTGGCACTTATTCAAAGCCACCTTGCGCACAAACTATTTTCAACTGAACAAAGATGGTAATCCAAAAGACTATTTTTCATTTAAATTAAATTCCACTGAAGTCCCCGGATTACCATTACCCCGTCCACTATTTGAAATTTTTGTATATGCAACGCACTTCGAAGGCATCCATCTGCGTAGTGCTAAAGTAGCGCGAGGGGGAATTCGTTGGTCTGATAGGCGTGAGGATTTTCGCACAGAAGTGTTGGGATTAATGAAAGCACAAAAAGTTAAAAATGCTGTCATCGTACCTTCAGGCGCGAAAGGCGGCTTTGCACTCAAAACATTACCCCAACAAGCCTCTCGAGAACTTATCCAACAAGAAGTGATCTCTTGTTACAAATCATTTATTCGTGGATTACTTGATCTGACTGATAATTTAAAACAAAAAAAAGTTATCCCCCCGAAAAACACAATTTGCTATGACGATCCAGATCCTTATCTTGTAGTAGCAGCAGACAAAGGAACCGCAACATTTTCTGATATAGCAAATAGCATTGCCAAAGAATATCATTTCTGGCTAGATGATGCATTTGCCTCAGGCGGCTCAACAGGTTACGACCATAAAAAAATAGGAATTACTGCGAGAGGAGCGTGGGAATCTATTAAACGCCATTTTCGTGAACTTGATATTGATGCAGAAAAACAAACATTTACTGTGATTGGCATTGGCGACATGAGTGGGGATGTATTTGGCAATGGCATGATTTATTCATCACACATCAAGCTTGTTGCGGCATTTGATCACCGCAATATTTTTCTGGATCCAAATCCTAATACAGAAAAATCTCACACGGAACGAGTACGCCTGTTTAATCTGTCGACTTCTTCCTGGGAAAATTATAATTCAAAATTAATTTCTGCTGGTGGTGGCATTTACAAACGCAGTAGCAAATCAATTACCATTACACCTGAAATAAAAAAATTATTAGATATTCAAGATAATTCGCTTCCCCCAAATGAATTAATTCGTGCAATTCTTAAAGCACCGGTTGATTTATTATTTAATGGTGGAATAGGCACTTATGTTAAAGCAAGCGCAGAGACACATGAGAGTGTAGGCGATAAAACAAATGAATTTTGCAGAGTGAACGGTGATGAACTACGCTGCAAAATAGTAGGCGAAGGTGGTAATTTAGGCTTTACTCAACTAGGCCGCATTGAATATGCTCTGAAAGGCGGGATTATCAACACTGATTTCATTGACAACTCTGCTGGCGTAGATTGTTCCGATCATGAAGTCAACATTAAAATCTTACTTAATAAAGAAATAATAAATGGCAAGTTAAATGAAAAGCAACGCAATCAATTATTGAGCGAAATGACACAAGATGTAGCGAAACTTGTATTAAAAGATAATTATAATCAAGCCCTCGTTATGAGTTTTTCTGCCATACACGCTACTCGTTATAGTGATCTATATCAAAGCTACCTTAAAGAACTTGAAACCTCAATACATCTTGATAGAAACGTTGAATTTCTTCCGGACGACAAAAAATTACTTGAGCGCAAAACAACAGGCCAAGGATTAACGCGACCCGAACTGGCTGTATTACTCGCTTATACCAAAATCCACATCAAAAATGAAATTCTGAAATCAGATTTACCGGAAGAACCCTATTTTGCAACCTCTCTGGAAACAGCGTTTCCTGCGTTATTAACAGAATCTTACTTAAAAGCAATGGAAGAACATCAGTTACGCCGAGAAATTATTGCGACCCAAATAAGCAATCAGATAGTAAATACCATGGGGATTACGTTTGTTTATCGTTTACAAATGGAAACCGGCGCTGCTATCGCTGAAATTGCACGAGCACATGCCATCTCCGTTGTTGCTTACGAAACAACCCATCTAGAAAAATTAATTGATTCACTTAATTTAAAAGTACCCATCAAAATGCAGTATGAATTACTGCACCATGTCCGACAGTTACTCAATCTCGCTACACGCTGGTTTTTATGCAAGAACCGCATGCAAAGCGATATTAACAAGATTGTTACGCATTATGCAAAATCGATTGCTGAACTGGAACATATCGTACCTCGTTTAATGGTTGGCATCACCAAGACCTACATGGAAACTATTATCAAACAATTCGTAGATGCCGGCTTGCCTGAAAACATTGCACGCAAAGTAACGATCGCCCGCGGTATGTATACTGCTCTCAATGTCATTGAGGTAGCCACCAAAAATAAATTCGATTTAATTAAAACAGCAGAAATTTATTTTGATATCGGCGGGCGGTTTAATTTAGTTTGGTTTCGTGATTACCTCGCCAATGATGCGCGCGAAGGTCATTGGAATACCATGGCCCGTCTAACATTACGCGATGAATTAGATAGCTTACAACGAGGGTTAACGATTGTTATCTTGCAATATAATAAAAAAGAAACCAATCCACGCAAATTGATTACACATTGGCTCACCGAAAATCATCATATTCAGGAGCACTGGACAAAATTAGTAGAAATGCTGCATAGCAGCTCTAATGTCGATTACACTATGTTTTTTATCACACTACGCAGATTGTCAGATTTTATTCTGGTGGATGAATAGGGCCATTATGACTTTGCAAAATAAATAATGTTCTTTTCAGTAATGACGCCATCCAGGGGAATATCCCAAGAATCATAAGGCAAACTATCCACACACTGTACGGTAAAAGCAAGGCCAAAAAGATAACATGCCTTGTTTGCCGAGGTACGTAAAAAATCGAATGTTTTATCATAATAACCCAAACCCATTCCCAAGCGATGCCCCGCTAAATCAAAACCGACTAACGGCATCAACACAATATCTAATTGCTCGATCGCTATTTTCTTTTTATTAACAGGTTCAGGAATTTTATAACGATTTAATTGCAATGAATCATTTTGTTGATAAGAAAAAAAATCTAATTTTTTTTCATCTGCTACTAACGAAGGCAAATAACATTTTTTTTCTGCTCGCCAAATGTGTTGGATAATGGGCAAACAATCAAATTCATCCTGCATCGGATAATAACAAGCAATATGTTGGCTATGCTGAAATAAATCCATTGCAACGAATAATTTTGCAGCCTGTTCCGCTGCCTGATGGCGGTCAGACAAAGAAATAGCGCGCCGTTTGGATAATAATACTGTGCGAAAAGTTGATTTTGAATTTGCACTCATCTTATGCAAAAACCCTTACTTTGCAGATTGCAATTCCAGTTGTATGCCAGGCATTAATGCACGCTCAATTTTATTTTGCAAAGCCTGTAAACGCTGATTCACATCTTGAACATGATTTTCCTTTTCCAGTAATTGATGCGTCACATTCAAAGCGGTGATAATAAGAATCTTATCCACATTAATGACAGTGTTACTCTCTTGCAAGGTACGTATCTTTCTTTCAAGATACTCTGCGGCTCGTTGCAATGCATCAACTTCCGCAACAGAACACTTAACCAGATAAGTCTTACCCAATATTTCAACTGCCGTGTCGATCATAGTATGACTCATTTAAATACTCTTAGTAGATGTAATATCAAGACAGGCTCTAAGACGTGAAATCATACTTTCAATCTGTGCAATGGCAATTTTATTTTTTTTCAAGATGATTTCTTTCTCTTGCATCAGTTGCGTTTTATTGTGCATTAAATTTTGATTAACATGCTCAAGCTGTTCGCAACGCTTAATAAGTGTCCTAATACGCGCCTCTAATTGTTGAAATACTTCATCCATGATATATGTCCATACACTTCAATATCTTATCTTACTCTGGTTAAGCACATGGCCGCAATCCTTTCATTGGCAGAGGGACATTGAAAATAAAGGCCGCGCGCTCACCAGTAGCCTTTTTTCATACGGTAAAATCGAGTATTCTATTGTTTTTTAAAATCGAGCACCTTAATGGGCAAATTAACACACCTTCCTACCTGGCAGGCGTTACAAACACATTATCAAGCCATTGCGGACTGTTCCATGCAGGAATGGTTTGCCAGTGACCCATTGCGCTTTTCCCGCTTTTCGCTGAAGTGCTCAGACATTCTAGTGGATTTTTCTAAAAATCGCATTACCGATGAAACCATCCGGCTGCTATGTGGGTTAGCAAAAGAAGCAAAGTTAGCAGAAAAAATAACGGCTCTTTTTACAGGTAAACCCATCAATTTAACTGAAAAACGAGCTGCATTACACACCGCATTACGCGATCGGACATCTATTGAATTATATGTAAATAACAACAATATCATGCCTGATATTCAGGCAACCCTAGCGAAAATGCATCAATTCACCGATAAGGTACGTCATGGAAATTGGCTGGGCGCAACAGGCAAACCTATTCGAGATATTGTCAATATCGGAATTGGCGGTTCTCACTTAGGACCCTACATGGCTACCCATGCATTACAAGAATATGCCTTGCAAACATTACGCTGCTATTTCATTTCAAATATAGATGGAATGCAAATCAACCAAGTATTACAACAGATCGATCCAGAAAGAACGTTATTTATTATTTCTTCTAAATCATTTTCTACGATCGAAACTATCGCAAATACAAAAATCACACAAACATGGTTACGCGATTCACTTGGTTCGAACGATCTATCACCTCACTTTATCGCCATTACCGCAGCACCTCTACAGGCAAAACAATTTGGCATTCCTGATTCACATATTTTTCCCATCTGGGAGTGGGTCGGAGGCCGTTATTCCGTTTGGTCAGCCATCGGTTTGCCTCTTGCGCTTATGATAGGCATGGATAATTTTTATGAATTTCTTGATGGCGCACATGCAATGGATATGCATTTTCGCCACACCGATTTTTCTAAAAACATCCCAGTCATATTAGGATTACTTGGCATATGGTATATCAATTTTTTTGGCTGCTCTAATCATGTTATTGCTCCCTATAGCTACGAATTAAATTATTTTTGTGACTATATCCAACAAGCGGATATGGAAAGTAATGGCAAAATGGCGACATTCAATAATTCATTAGCAGAATATGCAACCGGGCCTATCATCTTAGGTAAACAAGGCTGTGAGAGTCAGCATTCTTATTTTCAACTTTTACATCAAGGTCCACGATTAACGCCGGTAGATTTTATTCTGGTTGCTGAAAGCGCTTACTTCCAACAAAACCAACCTGTATTAATCGCAAGTGCCTTAAGCCAAGCACAAGCATTGCTGTACGGAAAATCCTATCAAGATGCATTGACTGAATTACAGAAAGAAAAGTATTCTGCTGCAGAAGCAACCCATTTAGCACTGCATCAAACCATTCCGGGAAATCGCCCAAGCAACGCTTTGTTTATCAAAAAACTGACCCCACATAATCTAGGCGCGCTCATTGCGCTATATGAACATAAGATTTTTGTGCAAGGTGCTCTCTGGAATATTAATTCATTTGATCAATGGGGAGTGATGTTAGGCAAACAATTATTAACGAACATCCTCACAGATCTGCAACATGATACAATACTCTCGCAACATGATTCTTCAACAGAGGGACTTATTCAATATTATAAAAATTCAAGGAATGGCTCATGAAAAAAATTTTCCTTCTCTGGATTATATTGAGTTGTCTTATCAGTTGCGGACAATCAGGCAGACTGTACTTGCCAGATGAACCTGCACAACACGCATCTTCGGAGTAAAACATATGGCATCATTCAACTTTTGTAAAATGCACGGACTTGGTAATGATTTTGTCATTATAGATGGAATTTCTCAACCCATTGATATTCAATCGCTTTCCATTCCAAACCTGGCTGATCGTCATTTAGGAATTGGATTTAATCAACTTTTATTCATTTATCCTACAAAAAAAGCCGACGTTGCCTGTCAGATTTTTAACGCTGATGGAAGTGAAGCAGAGCAGTGCGGCAATGGAATGCGATGTGTAGCTCGTTTTTTACATGAAGAAAAATTAACCGACAAAAAATCTCTCCGCATAGAAACGAAAGCAGGGATAATGCAGGTGTTAATTACAAATTACGATGACATCCAGGTTAATATGGGTAATCCTTGTTTTGAACCCGATGCTATTCCTTGCAAAGCAAATCAGATTAAAAAACGTTACGAACTTCCGCTCGATGAGAACCAAGCTCATTTAACCATGGCGGTTTTATCTATGGGAAATCCCCATGCCATCCTGCAAGTCGATTCTATCTTAGATTTTCCAGTGGAAAAAATTGCACCCCAAATTGCCCGCCATGCATTTTTTCCACGCGGCACAAATGTGGGATTTATGGAAATAGTAGACCCCAAACATATTCGTTTACGGACCTATGAGCGTGGTGTCGGCGAAACAGTTGCATGCGGCAGCAATGCGTGTGCTGCTGTAGTAAGCGGCATTCAAAATCACTCTTTAGATCATAAAGTAAAAGTCGAATTACGTTACGGCACTTTGTGGATTGAATGGGATGGCGCAAAAGGACCTGTTCTGATGAGTGGTCCAGCGGCACGCGTGTTTTCAGGTTCGGCATCCTACTGACGCGAGTTCCAGATAAGTAACCCGAACCAGATGCTATTTATTTTTATATCGAAGGAATGAGGCTAATTCTTTTCGTCTCTCCTTCTTTTTCCAAGGTAACCCCATTTCGATTAATAGACCTCACAACTGAACCATCTGCTAAATGGTCTCCTGTACTCACATTATATAATTTTCCTTGTGAACCAAGCACCGCGCTCCATCGATTGAATTGCATTGAAACTGAAACAACAACATACGATGGCTCGGGAGGAGGTGCCGGTTTAGCAGGAAGTTGAGACATCGCGCCTTCAGGCAATGTGCCTGGAATTTGGCCTATAGCAGTACCCGCTAATCTTGCAGCATAAGCCCCTGTTGGGACTTGGGGTGCTGTCGGTTGAGTTAAAAGATCACTCATACTTTTATCTGCTGTTGCAGTAGCCAATCTTGCTGCAGCAATAGCTTGGTTTGTTTCAGCAATATCACGCTTAATTTTTAAGAGTTGTAATTGATTAAGAGAATCCAGATAATTTTTTTGCTGCTCTTGCTGTCCCTTCAATATTTCAGCATCACTTCGCGCAAGCGGACTGATTTGAACCAACTGTCCTGGCGGAACTGCGGCTGCGGGAGATACAACTGGAGCTGGACCAGCACCGCCTGGAACCGCCGTACCACCAGCGGTGGGACCCGCGGCTGACATTTGCCCAGGTTGTGCAGCGGGTGCAGGCGCACTTGACGACACTGTCCCTCCGCCATCCCCTCTAAACATTCCTATTATTTGCCAAATAAGTACTATAAAAATAATAATAGTAGCAGCGGCAATTATTTTTTGCCTGGTTGAACTCCCAGCAAGCATTGCTTTTCCAAATTTGTTGTCCATCGCCATAGCTTAATTTCCTAATGCCATAAGAATAATCGTACCCGACAAGCTTCCGTCATTACCATCTACCACAATATTTACCTTAGATAACACCAAAGGTAAACCCCGCAGTTGTTCTGCCAGCAAATTCATTGTTTCTAATGTTAGCTGCATAAATGAAATGGTTAATTGTGCTTCAGCAAACCGCCCCTTAGCAAGCGTCGGCCCTAATATTAAATTGTTTCCTGGCATCACTGTAGATACACGATCAATCACTTCTGCAACAACTTGTTGTAAAGGACTAATAGTGACAGGCATTGCCCTATTCATGACTGCCAAAGGAAAATTTAAATAAATACCATCCGATAAAATTTGCACCCCTGCATTATTCCGTGATGCCCATTCAAATAATACGTTCGTTTTTATCCCCAGTGATTGCATATTTGCAATAACCATTCCCCCACTATAAACAATAGATTTCGGCGCCCAACCCGGAATAGTATAAATTTTTGCAATTTGCGCCGTAAGTGCTTGTATTTCTTTATTCGGTGCAGGAGAAGAAAGTGTATTGATATAAAATTGATACGGGTTCACTAGACCCGAGATGACAGTAGGTAATGCTTTTCTATAAGTAGACAGGTAACTAAAACTCACCCAAATCAATCCGATTATCACCACTGTGGCGATAATTTTTTTGACAGGCAATACGCCAATACCTTGCGCCTTTAATACCGTATCAACTAACCGTAATTGAAATGTTTTTAAGGTAGGTAAGGTCTGGAAAACGGGATCAGGCAAAACAGTAAACGATTTAACCGAAGACTCATCGAGAGCAAATTTGCCCTCCTCCGGATATTGGCTAATAGGGACATCGCCATGAACATAAATATCAAAATTATTTTGTTGTGTTCTAAAAACCACAAGCTCATCAGGAATGCTATCCGTCGGAAAAGATCCATCCAGATAGACACTGCCTGATTTCACTATAACAAGTATAGCTTCTGTGGTATTGGGAATGGCTTCACAATAAATTAAATCGGCCGGCCGCTTGAAATAATGCCACACGGATTCGCCAAGAAGATAGCCGGCATCAGGTGAGAATGCTGCTTCATATTGAGTGATATTTTTTTTCTGTAAGGTAATATATTCGCCATAATTAGCGCTCAACAGCAATACTTCTTTTTTCAGAAGCGCTGGTTTTTTTGCGCTTAGCACGTCACGGTAAGATGGAATGACAAAACGCTCGCCATCTTCACGGGTTATATATGGCATATTTAAGCAAGTCCATGCAATATGATAGGTGTAATCAGTACCACAGTCTCCGTATTCACTTCTTGTGCCGTTTTTCCTCCCAGCGATTGTGATTGAAACATCTGCGCCGCGCCCGCTCTGTTATCAACCTGTCTAAATCCTGCCAATATGAGTGTATCGCCTGATGCAATTACACCGCGTTGATTGAATTGTTTTTGTGTTACATGGGGAACTTGAATAGCAGAAGCTGCCGTATTACTTGAGCCGGCCTCTACACCATTTGAAGTCACGGTAGTAAGTCCCAAAAATGTCGATAAATCTGCATTGACCTGTAAGAAAACCTTGTTCCCTAAAATCTTGGGCAATACATATAAAGTCAATCCTGTTACGACAGCCCCTGGTGTAATTTGCGATGTCACGCCAGGAGCGGTGGTACCTGTGCCGCCCGAAAAGGCGGTTGTTTGAATACTCGCCAAATAGCCTAGTTGATCCACCAAACGAATTTGTGATACTTGATTATTTTGGCAAAGCACTTGCGGCTGAGTGACAATCGACACTTTTCCTTGCATCTGCAATGCATTGATTAAAGCAGTCACACCCGTAGCGCCAGCAGCGCTAGTGGCATCCACCAAAGGATTACTAAGACCAGCCCGTGTTGTATTTAATGTAAGCTGGGAAGCGCTCGTCAAACTAAGTGGTGCGCCATTATTGGAAACCAGCTGAATATTGCCATTACCAAATGCTCTTTGCACTGCATTCCAATTGATACCAAAGTTAAAATCATTTTCGAGCGTAATTTGTAATATTTCTACTTTTACCAAGACTTGTTTGGACAAATTATTATTCAAATTGCTAATGAATTGCGAAATTAACGATACATTGGTAGGACGATCTCGCACAGTGACTGAAGTGGTTGCCTCAGACACCATCACTTTACCATCAGCGGATAACAGTTCTTTAATCGATGTTTCCAAATCTTTCCAAACAGACAAGGTACCTTTTAAGTTACTGTATTGTGATGCAGCGCTATCATCAATAATACCTGTCACTGTGGTTCCAGTACCTCCA
>CAZAEO010000011.1:0-31410 GCA_964484285.1 uncultured Coxiellaceae bacterium
TTTTCTGGATCGCCACGTCTTGCAAAAAACGCAAGACTCGCGATGACAAAGCCGAGTTTCCATGTTTTTCTACGAAAAACTGCGTAACATGCGTATCTCACGCTTTAAACACCGCAAAAAAAATAGAATCATTTTACCTCCTTCCTGGCTTAAAGTCCAAGTTCAATGGTATGTTTTGTAGATTGAGATTGTGATATAGAAGATTCATTTGTCTTTGTAGACCGGAACAAACCTAAATCTGCAGATGTATAAAGTTGCTTAACTTGATCAACGCCCAAGAACTGCACTGCACGTTGATAATGTTGCTGTGCCACATAAGAGACTACTTCATTACTACCCAAATATTTTGGTACTTCAATATATCTAATTAATTCATGTTTCGCCGCATGTGCCAATTTCGCTGTGATGTGAGCAAAAGAACTTTCTAATTCACCACGGATGCCGTGTGCTTCTGGATAAGTCAGCATTCGAACATCTTCTCCAATAACACCTTTTTCCTGCATTCTTTGTTCTATTTGCCCTGATTCTGTATCACAAGCAGAAAGAATACTAATAGTCCAATTTCGCGGCTGATAAGCAGAATTGGTAAATGACAATCCAGAGATTTCGTTTGAGACTCGCATAATCTCATCCCCAAATGTGCTTCAAGCGTTGATCACGACCACAGTTATATCGATAAAACTGATAGCGTAGCGGATTTTTTTGATAATACTTTTGATGGTATTCTTCTGCGGGATAGAACGTTACTACAGGTAAAATTTGTGTGGTAATTTGTTTAAAACG
This sequence comes from uncultured Coxiellaceae bacterium, assembly GCA_964484285.1. Lineage (GTDB taxonomy): Bacteria > Pseudomonadota > Gammaproteobacteria > DSM-16500 > DSM-16500 > CAZUQP01. Next base: position 784 of record CAZAEO010000011.1, read on the forward strand.
GCCAGAATGCATTAATGCTTTTTTACTCATTTCAGCTAACTGTTTTTCTTTCTGATTACGATAAAAAATCGCCGCACGATATTGATCGCCTGTATCACAAAATTGTCCTCTTGCATCAGTAGGATCAATATGATGCCAAAATACATTGAGTAATTGGACATAACTGACTTTTGCTGGATCATAAATCACTTCAATTGCTTCGTAATGCCCCGTACCGCCATGAGACACTTCAGCGTAAGTAGGATGATGCAACTGCCCACCCGTATATCCTACAATAGTTTTAATAACACCTGAAACATGATCAAAATCATGTTGAATGCACCAAAAACATCCTGCTGCAAATATTGCGGTCGCTGTCTGCCCACTCCATACACTTATTGAAACAATAAAAGTAAGTATTCCAAAAATCACTTTAAATAATCGCACTACTTCTCCAAGAATAGCTAAAACGGACATTCATTTAAGTATATACTAATTAAATGACCTCAGTAAAAAAATGGAGTGCCAACATGAAATGGAAAGCAGCAGGCATTTTAATACTCATCTTCTCTTCTTTAACCGTGTTTGCTGAAAATCAATATCAACGCCCAAGTGACACCGATATTAAGCAAAAACTCACACCGTTACAATATCAAGTTACCCAAGAAAAAAGTACCGAGCCACCCTATGATAATGCTTACTGGAATAATAAAAAACCCGGGATTTATGTTGATATTGTAAGTGGTGAACCTTTATTTAGTTCGCTTGATAAATTTGATTCTAAAACAGGTTGGCCCAGCTTTACCAAACCACTTGACGCAAGCAATATTGTATTAAAAGAAGATCGAGGTTGGTTCACGACACGTATAGAAGTGGTTTCCAAACATGCGCAATCTCATCTTGGGCATGTATTTAATGATGGCCCACCGCCTACATTTAAACGTTATTGTATTAATTCAGCAGCACTTGAATTTATTCCTGCGGAAGATTTAGAAGAAAAAGGTTATGGTCAATATCAACGATTATTCAAACAAAACCCTAAGGAACAACAATCGCGGCACCGGTATCGCATACGTTAGCTTTGCTCATATTGTGCGTGTGTTTTTAAAAAATCTAATAAATCATGTTGCGCTAAATGCATCACATCTTTTTGAATATCATTGACTATTAACTCTTGCACATGTTTATCTAAATGTTGGAATATTAAACCTTGCATATGTGGAGCAGTAACAATAATTAACTTCTTGTATTCTTGCGCGTTTCTTCCTCGATCCAACTCATCCGCAATTTCCCGGGCAAAATGATCAATTTCCACCTCTTTAGGATCAGTGCGCTGTGAATAAGTTCCATGTGCAGAGGGGTCTACGTGATAACGTCCCGGTTTATCTGAAGTAAAAAATTCTGCTTTTTTTAATCTATTTTCTGGATGGCTAATTTCTTTCAATAAAGTTAATTTTGCTGGATGTTTGTCAAAGTGATAAATTCGGCAGATATTTGAATTAGCCGTAGTAACCCATATCATATGCTCCCTCACTTTCTAAGGTAGATTATTTTCATTATATCATTGGTCATGACAGTTTTTTAATATTTCTGCTAATGTATTAAATATTTTCTTTTCTTCAATCAAATGTACTATTCCGATATTTGTTAATTTATGCAGAACTCTAGCATTTGCTTCACACAGATAAATCTTTACTCCACGTTTATGATATTGTTCAATTAATTCATGAAATGTTTCTAAGCCTGTCATATCCATAAAAGGAACATCTTTTAACCGAAAAATAATCACTTTTGGATCGGTATGTGTTACCGCAAAAGCATGTTCAATTTTTTCTGCTGCGCCAAAAAAGAAAGGCCCTTGGATGGTATAAACAATAGTATCTTTCGGTAGTTCAGATAACCCATGAATCACCAATTCGGGCTTTAATTTTTCAACTGTTTGTTCTTCGATCGTAACAAATTGACTCATACGGCGAATAAAAAATAACATTGCCAAAATAACGCCGACATTTACTGCTACAACCAAATCAGTAAAAATGGTTAGGAAAAACGTTACCAATAACACAATGACATCATACCGTGGCGCATTTTTTAGTATATAAATAAAATGATGAATATCACTCATATTGTAAGCTACAACAAATAAAATGGCTGCAAGTGTACAAAGTGGAATATAGGCCGCCAGTGGTGCTAACAACAAAATTACCAAGATTAGAACGACTGAATGAATCATTGCAGCAATAGGACTATTACCACCATTTCGAACATTAGTTGCAGTACGCGCAATTGCACCTGTCGCTGCAAATCCACCAAAAAGCGGAGAAAAAATATTAGCAAGCCCCTGCCCGATTAATTCTTGATTTGAATTATGCCGAGTATTTGCCATGCCATCCGCAACTGTGGCTGACAAAAGAGATTCGATAGCACCCAACAGTGCAATGGTAAAAGCTGGCCCAATTAAGTCTATTGTATGGTGAAATGTGATACTAGGTAAATGAAACCGCGGTAATTCATGCGGAATACCGCCAAATGTACTGCCTAACGTTGCGACATTTTGAAATTGGAAAATAAATTGCAATGTCGTAACAACTATCATCGCAATTAAAGGTCCAGGAATGCGTTTTAAAATTTTTGGCGTAACGAATACAAGTAACAAACTTAAACTAGCTAGTAGTGTGGTAGTCCAATTTAGTAGAGGTAAAGCATATAATAAAACCAATAACTTTTGATAAAAATGCGCATTCAACGCCATATGTACAGGCAATCCAAAAAAATCTTTCCATTCACCAATAAAAATAATAAATCCTATTCCAGCAGTAAATCCTACAATAACAGGATCAGGGATAAATTTGATTACACTGCCCAATTTGATCATGCCCATAAATAGCAAAATAAATCCTGCTAATAATGTCGCAATCTGTAATCCTTCTATTCCATAACGAGCCGTGATACTTGCTAAAATCACAACAAAAGCACCCGTGGGCCCGGCAATTTGCACCCGACTACCACCAAAAATACCAACAAAAAGTGCGGCAATAATAGCTGTATATAAACCTTGTTCAGGTTTCGCGCCGGATGCAATAGCAAATGCCATCGCTAATGGCAATGCAACCACACCCACAATTAAGCCAGCGAGTAAATTAGGCCACCAATTTTTGTATTTTAATAATCCAGCGTAATAAGCTTCAACAATTGCTATCATCTTTTCTTTACTCTTTAAAAATGAGATATCTTTAGAGGAATGATCGTATTCAGAGCCAGTCAAATAATATCAAAACAGGCTCTCAGATAACACAGCTTTAATGAGTGGATCTAGCACTTTCATGTACCCGTGTTCATTTTTATAAAGATAATCCCTTTTCTCTAAAAAAGTTAATGATTGGTCAATAGTTGCTTTCGACATATTCGCTTGTTGAATAAATTTCTGACCTAATGGAGCATCTGTACCATTCGTACGTGATAGCACTGTTAATAATTTACGTTGATTTTTACTCAATAAATCTATTTCAGAGGCAACGCTGGATCGCTCTTCCGTCACATATTGAAACCAATTTTTTTCAACCAAGTCACTAGTAGGCGCCCTACTTGCTAATAAAAGTCGTGAACAAAGTAAATTCATATAATAAGGATGACATTCAGAATAATTAAATAATGTATCAAGCACGGTTTGGGATAACGCTGTTTTCCATATCTTTAAGGCAACTTTTTGAATATGCTTGGCATAAGCCTCTTGTGAAATACGTTCCAAAGTAATACGTTCACAAAGTTTATAAAAAGGACGATTGCGATCATCGAATAGTTCGTGCAAAAGATGACGATTACTCCCAGAAAAAATGAAAGAAATGGATTGAGTCAGCTGTGCAACTTGGCGTAATACGCTTTCCATTGCATGGTCTGGTGAAATTTCACCTATACATTGGAATTCATCAAAAAACAAAATAATCTTTTTATCTGTTTTTTTTGCCAACCGTTCCAAGCGTTCTAACATGTCCAATACATGATAGGCAGGTTTTTCTTTTCTTTTACTAATTTCGATCGATACTCCAACTTTACTAAGCACTGCGCGAATATGAGAGCTATCAAAAATCTCGCTAGCCAGTGCAAGTGCGCGCTTAGGAACACTTTCCATACGAGAAATCAGCTTGCCAATGCCTTTTAAAATGCACCTTTCTATATCTTGTTCATCAACCGCTGAAAAAAGATCAATTTGTGCATACGGTATTTTAGTTTGTTGAATCGTATTCAACGCCAAGCTTGTTTTGCCGTAGCGTCTAGGCGAAGCTAATAAAATCGGTCGCCTATTTTCAATACAATTCTTTAGACGATCTATTTCAGTTTTGCGATTGCAAAAAGCAGGTCCTGTTGCAACCGAAAGAGGGAACAAATCAAAGTCTGTATCCATATTAGATGATACGCCCAAAAGTTCATAATAAATGGTCTATATAATATAGACCATATTGTATAAACTATCAATAGAGTTGCTACATTCTTGGATATGAGGAAAAGCGAATAAATCCTTTGCATAGCTTCTATGCGAAAACACATATAACCTATTGAATTTTATTAAAAATTATATCTATCTCGCTCACTATTACCCTTTCTTGAGGTAACTTTTCTAGATGGTAGATTCAAACTATATTCTTTTTGCCACCCCGAATTCTTTGGATTCTTTAGTGAATAAAAGTAGGTCTCAAACTGCGTAAGATTCATGGTCTCAGAACGATAACTAAAGACTTTAAAAGCAGGGTTATTGCCAAATATCGGGCTAATAGATGGGGTAAAACTCACTGGAATTCCACCTAGTTGATTCACCATAACTAATTGAAATGCATCCATATGAATGTGTGCAGGCAAAACTTCCCTTACTACAGAACGAAATTTTTTTAATTCTGCCTGAAACGCATCACTATAAACAGGTTTCCAATACATGACCACCTTGGTTAACATATTCTGTAAAGTAGCATAAATATCAACACCCACAGGAATATGAAACGCCAATATTATATCCTGCTTTTGTTCTTTTGCAGTCACTAATTGTTGATGTAACCATGCCAATTCTTGTTTAGCCGCAAGATCAATATGTGGGCCTTTGGCACGCGCTGAAAATAACACGGTATTCAATATTAAAATACGCTGCTTTTGATTGTGGGATAATGATACTGCATAATAGCCTCCTTGAGGAAAAGTGCGCAATAAACTGTTCTGATTAGCTTGATCGTGAATTAAAGTACTCCATGTTTGTGCGGTTTCTTGAAAAAATTTACCATTAGGTACACTTGCATAATCACCACGATAAGAATCATTATTACCTACTGCAGCATAAACATCTATTTCAGGAAATGTCTGATGAATTTTATACGTCATAAATTGCAGTGTTTTTTTGACAAAATTCTGATAGCCCGCGCGTGAAGTATCGTGCGAATAAAGGATATAACGTGTACGAAATTGATGGACTAAAAAATCCCCTAGGATCAAACCAAATTTAGGATGTTCCTGTTGGTTCATTCGTTGCCATTCAGCTAATGCGGAATTAAATAAAGCATAGTTAGTGTCATGTTTAGTTGCGGGTAATTTCTTTGTACCATACTGATTAAAAATAGCCTCCCATTCTTGATAATTTGCGGCACGTAATTTATTAGCTAGAGGGCATGCTTTAAATGAAGATTTACAGTCAGAAAATGGATTAAAGTGAATATCCGCAAAACTAATAAATTTATCTGTTAATAATGGAGCAGTAATACCGGGAGATAGATAACCCATTAGAATAATGGCTACTATGCAGCGAAAAGAGTTAAAAAATCGGGCGTTCATTCCAAAATCCTCTAAGAATGTTTCACATAGAACAATTTATTTGCAATATAATCAAATACTTAGTATATAAATGCTTGATTCACCCTGAAAAATACGGAATATATGCCTTACAAAACAGAAGCTTTAATAAGATATGTAAAATCCCATAAACGTCACATCTAACCAAGAGACAATTCCTCATGTGGTTAGTAGCATAGCCCCTTGCAGAAATACCATAATATCCCATAAACGTCACATATTAAGTTATTAAAACTATCTAAAAATAGATTAAATTTGAATTTATTTAGTTTATTTTCAATGAGTTACATCATGTTCGGTGACCGAAGTTGAGACCCGAATTAATCTTTGTATAATGCTAGCCCGAATAAGATTGCTTTTTACTCCTTCCATTGCAGGGTATTGTCTACGCACTTTAATGACAGCTTGATCCAATTGATCCATTAAGCCTTCTGAAAGTCGTATACTCACGATTTCAGTCAATTGTTCCATTTCATTTGCAATATCGACTAATAATGGATAATCAGGTAACTGCAAAAAATTTTCTATCGCTTCAATAATCCACTTACTTTTACCACGCATCCCATATCCGTCACCAATGATTTGCTGTTGCATTTTAAAATGTAATAATTTTTGTAGTTTAATTGACGTCATAATTTTTTTATTCATTGCAAATTATCTCACTTTTTCATGTTCATGTTCTAAAATTTCAATTAATTTCTGAAAAGCTCGACCTACCTGATCATAGTAGACCCAATTCACTTTTGAAAATACATCAGCATATTTTTTAAATTCTGGTTGATTTAACACAGAATACACTATTGTTTCTACTACCTGAGTATTTAATGTGAATCCCATATTGACCCGCGAAACAACTCTACCCCGCTTGACTTTTGGTTGCAGCATTTGTTGTTTTTGTATCAATTTAGATTTTGCGATAATTTTACGTAAATCTTTTAAACTACATCCCTCAATACAAGCTGTTAATGCGTGTGCGCGTAACTCATCTGAATCAATTCCAGCAATCACTGCGGCTTTATCCAAACTACTAATTTTGCCTTCTGCAATTGCTTTCTTTAAATCTTGCGACGCATTTAATACCGCCATATAATAACTGGCCTGAGGCAATGATAGGCCAATAATATCTTTCAGCAAGGTTGCGGTTATTTTGGATTCCTGATGCTGCAATTGATATTCACGGATAATTTCTCGAATGTTCCCGATTCTTTCGTCTAAGGTCAGATCTTCTCTGGCGGTATTTTCAATCCATTGAATCAGTTTGAGTTCGAAACCACGTGGTTTTTCGTTAAAAATGCGTGCATCAATTTCGTTTTTACCTATCAAGAGAGAAGCTAAACAGCGCCTTTCTCCAGCAACCACACGATACGATTCGCCACGCTTATAAACAACGATGGGATTAATCACTCCACTACTTTTGATAGTCTCGGAAAGTTCCTTCAATTTTTCTAATTCAGCTACTTTACGTTCAAAAGCAACATCACTTTTATTAATCCCCTGCCGAACGTCGTCTAAAGAAATGGCCAATTTACGCGGATTCTCAGGATCAAGTTCGATACGTGATAATGGCAATACAACATTCCGAAACACTCCTGCATTGTTCTCTACCACGTGAATTGTTTCACTTAATCCACGAGTCAGTGCTTGCGATACCCCAAAACGTTTCCTTTTGCTCATACAAATATCCTCTCAGCAATATAATCACATACTTCTAACGCTTCTTCCTTGGCAACATGGTTCCCCTGATAATCAAATATAGAATGGGGATTTGCATCTTCAGAATCAATTTCAGCAAATACGATCCGTTGACTTAGCTTAACTGGCATAATGTACTTACCAATTGATGCGTTGTCTTGCAAGCTTTTTAAAATATCTTTATGTAGTCGTGTCTGTTTGAACATATTGGGTAAAATACCAATGAGTTTCAAAGGACGTGATTTTTCTCTCGCTAACGATTCCTGCATCCATAATTGCAACATGCCATAAATACCTTGCACAGGTTGTTCTTCCATCACTGAAGGAATCACAATATGAGTTGCCGCCTTAATCACACTGACAGTTAAAGGGCCCTTGGATGGTGCAGTATCAATGACAACTGAATCATAAGTTGCCTTAACATCAGGAGATGATAAAAAATTAGCAAGCTGCTTGTGTACTTTATCAACTACTTCAGTCCTTCTGACTGATTCTGCAGCAAGTAATTTTTCTGCATGTCCTGGCGCTAAATCTAAATGTTCAATATAAGTAGGGTAAGGTACAACTCCTTGTCCATAAAAAATTTCTGCAATGCTACTTCTGCCATCCCAATTGGCATCATCTGGATCAGTATCATTGTAATCGGGATGAATAGGTGGCATTAATCCTTCAGGAGCTGCGGGATCAATTTCCATTTTGAGATATTGATGTGAAAAATTACATTGTGGATCAAAATCAATTGCTAAAGTAGGTGTTTTTTTTACTTTACTTAAATATTCTGCCATTGTTCTGCTACAAGTGGTTTTTCCAACGCCACCTTTATTGTTTAAAAAGGCAATCACTTTCATATCCTATACTCCTTAAGTTGTATTACCTCGCGTCTTAATATATCATCCAACTAGTGTCTTGAGATAGAGGTTAGGTAAATAAAAACAACACTACCAGGTTGTGTTTTTTATTTATATATAGTTTATCTTTTGTTTAGAGTTTGTAAGTGATAGAAAAGAAAGCTATTTTTTTAATGAATTGTGACATCTATGGGAAAAGCGGTGACACTTGTGGGATAACATGTGACGTTCTTGGGAAGGAAACGTGACGGCTATGGGACTAACTGTGACGGATGTGGGATTGGAAAAAAAATCAAATGGGCATGAATTAAAAAAACATGCTGCGAGCATTCACTGTTCAAATACATTAAGTTTACTACAACGCAAAATTAGTAACGCGCTTCTTTATCATGCTTATAAAGAACTTATGTTGAAAGAAGAGCATGAAATTACCATAAAAGATTTGTGTAAACTAATTGCATATAGTGGTAATAATCATGCAGCCATTAAAGATGCGCTTAAAGGATTACTTTCCACTGTTATTGAGTGGAATGTAGTGAATGATGCGACAGGTATTGAAGATTGGACGGCCAGTTCTATTTTAGCCAGTGTCAGTCTCAAAGGACCGATTTGCTTATATGCTTATTCGCCACGCATGAAGCAATTACTGCATTCGCCCACCATGTTTGGCAAAATTAATTTATTTATCCAATCGCGTTTTAAATCTAGTTATGGCCTTGCTTTGTATGAAAACTGCATTCGTTATCGTGGATTGGGATTTACTAAATGGTTCGAGATGGATGTATTTCGTAAACTCATGGGTGTCCCGCCAGACAAATATAGTATTTTTCGGGATTTTAAACGGCGTGTGTTAGATAAATCTGTTGAAGAGGTGAATACTTATTCTGATCTCATAGTCGAACCTGAAATGTATCGGGAAGGGCGTATAGTCAGTAAAGTACGTTTCAGTTTAAAGGAACGTGCGAAAAAGGTTCGCTTAGGCAGTAAAACAGACAATGAAGTTATTACTGAAACTGTAACCGTTCAGTTGATTAATCAATTGGTACATCATTTTGGCTTGTCAGCTGAGCAAGCAGAACAAGTGATTGCTGGATATGAGCAAGAATTTATTCTGGAAAAAATTACGGTTATTGAATCTTCCAGGAATTATCAGCAGGGCAAGGTACATAATCTTGCAGCGTATCTCTTGAGTGCATTGAAGAATGATTATCAAGCTCCCAAAGTGAATCAACGGATAATACAACCACAGGCTGTTGCAGCAGATGCACTCAATATCCAGAAGCTACAGTCCATCGTCAAGAAAATTCGTAAGGCCTATTTGTCTTATCGAGAACAGCTGATTGATCAAGTAATACAAAATTTGCCTGAAATGGACTATATGCATTTTATGCGAGATTTCCGTGATTATGCAGCAGATTCGATACGTACACTATTGAGATTGCAACGCAACAAATATACTCAAGAAACTGTTATGCAATCACCTCAAATAAAAGCATTATTACGACAATTTGCCTTAAAAATCTTGCCAGACTTAGCAGGACAAATTATCTCGTTAGAAAAGTTTATTGAAGATTTGCCGCAAAAAAGCAGAGCAGCATGGCGAGAGTTTGCTGCAGTAGAACCGCAGCATGAGTTATTAAAATTGAATTATTAAACCTAAATTTGGCAAATGCTTTGCAACGGAAAATGAATTTTGTAAATGCAATCGAGCAAACTATTCACAAATCTGAATAAAGGTATATAATAAAAATTGTCCGAGCAGTCGGGCTGACTTTATTAACTTCAATCTTAAGGAGAAGATACCATGGCCACTAAGAAAAAAAGCAAAAAGAAGAAGAAGTAATTGCGAGAAACGGGGAAGGTGCTTTACCTTCCCTGTTTGTTATGACACTGCATAATGCTATGACAGAGACTTCTTCCCCTGGGGTGAAATGTTTGAGTGTTGTTTGGTATAGCTTATGGCAGACAATTACCGCCATAAATTACTCATCTTTGCCATAGACATCGTCACGAAATTGAATATCGCCTTTTTCATCTACCCAGGCGGTGATGTAAGTAATGACAATGGGGGTAGGGCGTGCTGCTTTTACGTAGGTCGTTTCACCGGTATCTAGCATATCTTGCAGACGTATTTCATCCCATTTTGGATTTGTTTTCATTAAATAATCAACCAAGGCAAACGGATTTTCAAGACGGATGCAGCCAGAACTAAAAGTACGAACATCGGCATCAAATAACTCTTTTGCTGGCGTGTCATGCAGATAAATATGTTTTGAATTAGGAAATTCAAATTTTACCTGGCCTAACGCATTGTCATCTCCCGGATCTTGGCGAAAAAAGTATTGAAATCCATTTTTTTGCGCGGTTTCCCAATCAATTTCATAAGGACTCATTTCAACTGAATCACCGCCTTCTACAGTGAAAATTCTAATGTGCATGTCATCGAGGTAATAAGGATCGTTAATCACTTTAGGGATAATATCTTTACTTGCGATCATGCGGGGCACATTCCAGTAAGGATGCAATACTAAGCGAGTGATGCGCGAGATAATTTCCGGTGTTTGTCGATCACGTTTACCCACAATGGCTTTCATACTTAATACTTCGTGATTATTTTCAAATACGTAGAGTTTGAAATCCGGAACATTTACCATAATAAATCGATCATGCAGAGCAGAGGATAATCGCGCCCAGCGCTGCATGTTGATAGCAATTTGTTGGGCTCGCACGGATGGCGGAATATTTAATTCTCGTCTGGTTGCTTGGCCAACGACACCATCTGCTTTTAAACCATGGCGTTGTTGGAATTTTTTAACGGCTAAAACGAGTTCTTCATCAAAGACATTATTGAAAGAATAATAAGTTGGGGACAAATCATGGGATGCTTGTAAACGTGCACGTAGCAAAGGTACGGCAGAATTATTTGCCCCGCGTTTTAATAGGTTGTTATCAGGAATAGTAGGCCAGGGATGTAGCGCTGCGTATTGATATAAAGGCAACGCTTCGCGTAATTTTTGATAATTTTTATCCGCTAATGGAACATTATCTTCTAATAAAAACCGGTTATTATTGAGTGAATCTTTTGCGTAATAGGGTGGAGGAGATTCTTCGTTGGTGAGTGCTTGTAAAGAAGTAAAGGGTAAGCTTATCAGTATCAGCAGCAGGCAGCGTATGCAGAATCGTAGATGGCTCATAGCGCACTCCATTTTTCCAATACTGCTGTTTACAAAACTTCAGTCCATTGGAGAAAGAGGGCAGTGACGCTATGTTGCCCGGTCCATTTTTGTTCTGAGGTAGGTGCCTCTATAGTGTTATTTTAACACGCATAGGCAGCAAGATGAGGCAGGAATTGCATTCGTAATAATCAATTTAAAAAATTAAGGTTAATTTTTATAAAAATAACCTATTTTTCTCGAGCTTTGGCAGGGTAAGCAAAGCTGAACTAATGTTTTAAACTAGTTTGAGGAGACTTTGAATATTGTTGTAAAGACTCGAATTCTTGCATTTTTGTTGGACAGTTCTTCGCAAATTCCCTCAACATTCCCTTAAATGCGGCAGGCTTTGCCCGAATGACATCAGAATATATCTTCACCTTATCCTGAGGATTTTTTACCTTACGGGATTTAGCGAGTTCGATGAAAAATCGTTTCAACAAATCTGTGTTATTTTCATGGGCAGATTGTTTTTCTTCTATTTTGTTTTGAACAAGTCGTTCTGGTTCAGATTTTGTTTCTATTTCTACTTTTGATTCCACATTATTTTCTGTAGAAGTATCAGGAGCCTGGATAAAAGTAGTTAGCATATTCGACGTACTACTCTGTCGACTATGTCTGCTTGTTGACGTCGGAGATGGCACAGGCATAGATTCTCTTGTCGATATAGGAGTAGAAGTGGTAGTGATACTGGTATTCACGGATAATTCTACTTGAGCACTGACATTCGAATTTCTTTTATTATTATCAGAAATGCTTTTTTCTTCTGGTTGCTCTGCCATTGCAGCAAGTTCTTTTTCAATAGTGCTACGTATGCGCGTAAGTTCTTGAATTTGCGAATCCAACTGCTGTTTAAGAGAACTGTTTATTTTAACATTGCTAGCAATAATAATACTCTCACCAATTAATTTTGCTTCTTTTTCAAGAGTAGTGAGTTGTGTTGTCGTCTTTTCTATTGGATTATTGGCGGTTGAAGGAATACGAATAGAGATCAATGAACTTGCTAGTGATTTAATGTGATCACTCAATAGTTTAATTTTTTGTGAAATATACTCTTCTTCATGTTTTTTCTTATGTCTTTCTATAAAATCTTCTTGTAAAACATTGGGGATACAAGTAGAGACTTTATAGCCATAATGTTTAGCAAGCAATGGGTATTCGAATGTTGTTACTTTCCCATTCATGTAGCTAACGAGTCCTTGTGCAATAGATACTTCCTTACCAGGATATAATTTTTGCTGCATTTCAGGTTTTAACTCTACAAAAGGAGTGAATTCACCAAGGTGGGCTAATTTTTGAATAATGAGTTCGATACTATTTTGAATATGTTCAATTGAACTTTGCGCGGTACAATTGAGTATGGCGAAGGCTTTTTCTTTGCGTAGTTTATCCAATTCTTTTTTAGCATCTTCTATCGCTTTTTTAAGAGCGTGAGGAGCGTTTTTTCTTAATTGTTGTCGTATGAAATGGATGGCTAAATAAAATGTTTCAGTACAGCGCGGATAACCACTTTTTTGAATATCGTCAGCATCCTTACCTATTTCGAAGAGTATTTTTATCCATCTTGACGCATCTTGCACATTGTGATCGAGCTTATCTTTCAAAATATTACATTCGCTATCTTTTTGTTCATTGCTATTGAGAAGATAATGCGTAATCTCATCTTTAATTTGATGAATAATCTCTGGCGAAACAACAGAAGCTCTTTTTTCTTCTCCTGTTTCTTTTTCATCGAAGTGTTGATTTGCTAAGATGCTTTCATTAGTTGCTTGAGTTGCTTGATCTTGTGATAAGACGCTATTTCTTTGTGGTAATTCAACTTTCACTTCCGAAATATTTTTTTGAGACGGCTGTTCAGAATAAATTTCTGCAAAAGAAAGCTGCCAAGCAAGAGGAATAAAGATACTGACTTTATGATTACCCATAAATGAGGCTGGCGAGAAGCGATATCCTGTTGTATTGTTTTCTGTTTTATATCCTAAGCGAGTTTTAAATGCTTGATATGTAGAGGCGCCAAAGCGTTTTATACTTGTCATGGAAGATGTGGTTGTATACAGTTGTTTAATTTCTTCTAATGTATACCGTTCCAATAATGGATTAAGATTACCTAAGTAAACCAATTTAAGTGTTTGTGCATCGATTTGTTTATTTAAATCATCTACGGTGCTTTTTTCTTGACTGCCATATTGCGCATTGACATATCTTTTTCTTAAGTCAGACAATAGTTCTTCTTCTATTACTATATGTTTTTCTAAAACATTCGATGCAATTTTCTGACGAATAAAGTGGATGATTGCAAATAATACTTCTGTACAATCGGACAGATATGTTCCAATATCTTGATTTTGATGAGCGGTTTGTCCTATTTCAACAATAACGTGTATTAATTCTTCATCGGTACGTGCAGCTTTTATTTTTTGCTCAATCTTAACACATATCCCGTTTTTCGTGCGATAGTCATTGTCCTCTTTTTTCCGTTTGTCTGTAAGATAGGAACCAAAACAGGTTTCTATTTTAGAATAGTCAGCAGGTGTTAATGGCACGATACATTCTCCCTGTATAGAGGAATTCATTAAGTATTTTTTGGATAGTAGCGAATCTTTCTTAAGGAATTCTTAAAGTAAAAACGTATTGACTCAATAAGTAGTGACAGCTAACCTGATACTCACTTCAAATGGAAGTGGATGCTTCAAAATGAAAATTGTTGCGCAATTTGAAATTCCTTATTATCAATATTTAAATGAACAAAGCCAGCTTGCAAGCGATGCGCCTATTTTCGCCAAAGATGTACAATATTTGATAAAACTTTATCAGCAAATGGTATTCAGCCGGACATTTGATGCAAAAGCGATCGCATTACAACGTACGGGCAAAATGGGAACCTATCCATCTACCCGTGGTCAGGAAGCGGTATTTGTCGGTGTCGGCAGCGCGATTCCGCAAGATGATATTTTTGTTCCTTATTATCGTGATGCAGCAACATTAATGCAGCGTGGTGTGGATCCAATTAACATTTTGATGTTTTGGGGCGGTGATGAACGCGGTAATTGTTTTGCGGATCCACAAAACAATTTTCCTTATTCTGTACCGATTGGTACACAGGTTTTACATGCCGTGGGAGCCGCGACCGCATTAAAAATTCGCAAAGAACAACGCGCAGTCTTGTCAATTTGCGGTGATGGCGCAACATCCGAAGGCGATTTTTATGAAGCCATGAATGTAGCAGGCGTGTGGCAATTACCTATGGTGTTTGTCGTGAGTAATAATCAATGGGCGATTTCCGTGCCGCGTAGCGCGCAAACGGCAACCAAAACACTCGCGCAAAAAGCCATTGCTGCTGGTTTTCCAGGCGAGCAGGTCGATGGCAATGATATTATTGCAGTACATGCGCGTGTAACGGAGGCTTTACAAAAAGCGCGTACCCAACACGAGCCGACTTTATTGGAAATGATTTGTTACCGCCAGGGAGATCATACCACTGCAGATGATGCGAGCCGTTACGAACCCAAAAATTTACGCGCAGAAGAATGGAAAAAAGAACCCGTTATGCGCTTGCGTTGTTATTTAGAAAATATCAATGCGTGGTCATCCGTCCAAGAAGATGAGTGGCTTGCTAAATGTAATCAGCAAGTCGAACAAATCGTGCAAAAATATACAGCAGTGACTCCAATTGAACCTGTCTCGATGTTTGATCATCTGTATGCAACGTTACCTGATATTTATGCAGAACAACGCGAATTGTTAAAGGGCGAGGGAGAGTAAGATGGCTGAAATAACACTGGTTGAAGCCATTAACCAAGCATTGCATTATGAAATGCAAGCTGATCCAGATGTGGTCGTATTAGGTGAAGATATTGCTAAAAATGGCGGCGTATTTCGTGCGACAGTCGGATTGCTTGATAAATTTGGTCCTGAACGGGTACGTGATACACCGTTGGCTGAATCCATGATTGGCGGACTTGCCATTGGCATGGCGATTGAAGGATTAAAACCTGTGGCGGAATTTCAATTCATGGGATTTAGTTATCCGGCGCTTGATCAAATCATTAATCACGCATCGCGTATTCGCAATCGTACGCGCGGCAAAATGAGTTGTCCTGTGGTCTTTCGTACTCCGTACGGTTGCGGTATTCGTGCACCTGAACATCATTCTGAAAGTACAGAAGCATTGTTCGCACATATACCTGGTTTGCGTGTTGTCATGCCATCGTCACCAATACGTGCGTATGGCCTGTTACTTGCTGCTATTCGCAATCCTGATCCAGTCGTCTTTCTTGAACCATCACGTTTGTATCGTTGGGTAAAACAAGAAGTACCTGATAATGGTAAAGCATTACCGTTGGATGTCTGTTTTACATTGCGTGTCGGTGACGATGTGACACTCGTCACATGGGGTTCGTTAGTTAAAGAAACACTTGCTGCAGCAGAAAAATTAGCTGCAGCGGGAATCAATGCAGAAGTCATTGACCTTGCGACCATCAAACCACTGGATATTGAAACTATTTTAGCATCGGTCGAAAAAACGGGACGTTGTGTCATTATTCATGAAGCAGCACGCACAGGCGGTGTTGGTGCAGATATTTCTGCGCAACTTGCCGAACGTGGTTTAATGTTTCTTAAAGCACCGGTACAACGTGTGACGGGTTATGATACGATCGTGCCATACGCACGTTTAGAAAAATTTTATTTACCTAGCGAAAGTCGAATTATTGAAGCTGTTCAACGCGTAATGGAGTTCGCATGAAAATATTTCATTTGCCTGATTTAGGAGAAGGTTTGGCGGAAGCTGAAATTCATGAATGGTATGTCAAAGTAGGTGATGTGGTGAAAGTGGACCAGCCTATGGTTAGCATGGAAACGGCAAAAGCAGTTGTTGATGTACCTGCACCGCAAGCTGGAAAAGTTACCAAATTATACGGCAATAAAGGCGATATCATTCAAACGCATGCACCTTTAGTGGAATTTGCAGAGGAAGGAACAACACAAAAAGACAAAGGAACCGTCGTTGGCAGTTTAGAAGAAAGTACGTCAGTTCTCAATGAAGGTGAAATGATTATTGGTGCTGCGAAAAAAACAACATCAACGATTAAAGCTATGCCTGCTGTGCGCGCACTTGCTAAACAACTGAATGTAAATTTGGATAGCGTAGTTGCAACAGGCCCTTCAGGACAAATTACCGTAGAAGATGTCAAAAAAGCCGCAGGACAAAAAACCAAATTACCTGGCAAGGTGGAAGCGTTGCATGGGGTGCGTCGTACCATGGCTATTACTATGACACACGCTCATCAAGAAATTGTTCCTGTCACGATCATTGATGATGCAGATGTTATGTCCATCACTAAAAAAGGGGATTTTACAGGATATCTTATTCAAGCAATGGTGACAGCAGTTCAAGTAGAGCCTTCACTTAATGCATGGTATGACGGAAAACATTTGGAACGTTGTTTACATAATGAAATTAATATTGGATTAGCGATGGATACAGAAGAAGGATTATTTGTGCCGGTGCTAAAAGACGTTGCTAAAAAAACATTACAAGAATTACGCGGCATGATTGATGAATTTAAAAAAACCGTGCGAGCACGCACAGTCGCTGCAAGTGATTTACAAGGTGCAACGATTACGTTGTCAAACTTTGGGACCATTGCGGGCCGCTATGCGAGCCCCATTATTGTACCACCGATGGTCGCAATTTTAGGTTGTGGTAAATTGCGTGATGAAGTTCGCGCTTATGAAGGTAAAATCGAAATTCGTCGTATTGCGCCTTTATCTTTAACATTTGATCATCGTGCAGTGACAGGTGGTGAAGCAACCCGATTTTTAGCAGCAGTCATTCATTATCTTGAAAGTCAGTAAACATTGAGAAATACTTATGACAACTTACCTCAATTTTTCATTTAACGAAACAACAGAGATGTTACGTGATTCTGTTCGCAATTTTGCGGCACGAGAAATTGCTCCCAGTGCGGCTAAAATCGATCATGACAATCATTTTCCAATAGCACTCTGGAAAAAATTAGGTGACCTTGGATTGTTAGGCATCACTGTAGAAGAAGCATACAGCGGTTCAGGCATGGGTTATCTTGAGCATGTGATTGCCATGGAAGAGATTAGCCGCGCTTCTGCTTCCGTGGGTTTAAGTTATGGTGCGCATTCTAATTTGTGTGTTAATCAAATTCGTTTGAATGGTACAGAAGCACAAAAACAAAAATATTTACCCAAATTATGCAGCGGTGAGCATGTAGGTGCTTTAGCCATGAGTGAAGTAGCTGCTGGTTCTGATGTCATGAGCATGCAATTATATGCGGAAAAAAAGGGTGACCATTATATTTTAAATGGAACAAAAATGTGGATCACGAACGGTCCTGATGCCGATGTGTTGGTTGTATATGCACGCACGGATAAAAAAGCAGGTTCACATAATTTAACGACGTTTATTATTGAAAAAAACTTCTCCGGATTTTCCACCGCACAAAAACTCGATAAATTGGGCATGCGTGGATCCAATACCTGTGAATTAGTTTTTGAAAATTGCGCAGTGCCAATCGAAAATGTATTGGGTGAAGTGAATCGCGGCACAAAAGTATTAATGAAAGGATTAGATATTGAGCGTTTAATTTTAGCAGCGGGCCCGGTTGGTATTATGCAAGCGTGTTTGGATGTTGTTATTCCCTATGTGCATGAACGAAAACAATTTGCCCAATCCATCGGTGAGTTTCAATTAATCCAGGCAAAATTAGCCGATATGTATGTAGGATTAACCTCTTCGCGTGCTTATTTGTATGCAGCCGCTCAGGCAGCGGATCGTGGTCAAATTACTCGTAAAGATTCTGCAGGAATTATTTTATATACGTCCGAAAAAGCAACCATGATGGCATTACAAGCTATTCAATGCTTGGGAGGGAATGGTTATATTAATGAATTCCCGACAGGAAGATTGTTGCGTGATGCTAAGTTATATGAGATTGGTGCTGGCACATCAGAAATTCGCCGGATATTAATTGGCAGGGAATTGTTTGAAGAGGGAAGGTAATTAACCTATGTCATTGCGAGAGTAGCGAAGCAATGACCGAGCTTACAAGGAAAAAATTTGTGTCATCTTATCAAACACAACTCAATACGAGCGGCGATGTTTTTCAGCGTAATGCAGATGTAATGCGTGCGCAAGCAGAAGATCTCAAACAAAAACTTAACATGATTTATCAAGGTGGTAATGAAACTGCACGTGACCGTCATCGGCAGCATGGAAAATTATTACCGCGCGAACGCATTCAATTATTACTGGATCCAGGTTCTGATTTTTTAGAATTATCTGCGATGGCAGGTTATGAATTGTATGATGAGAATATTCCGGCTGCAGGCATTATTACCGGCATTGGCAAAATTCATAATATAGAGTGCATGTTGATTGTGAATGATGCAACTGTCAAGGGTGGCACTTATTATCCTATCACAGTCAAAAAACATTTACGCGCGCAAAAAATCGCGCAAGAAAATCGGTTGCCGTGCATTTATTTAGTGGATTCAGGCGGTGCTTTTTTACCAAAGCAAGATGAAGTATTTCCTGATGTAGATCATTTTGGCCGAATTTTCTTTAATCAAGCGAATATGTCTGCATTAGGTATTCCACAAATTGCGGCTGTTATGGGCTCATGTACAGCGGGTGGTGCATATGTACCTGCTATGGCAGATGAATCTGTGATGGTAAGCAATCAAGCGACCATTTTTCTTGCGGGCCCTCCGCTCGTAAAAGCAGCAACCGGTGAAGTGGTGACAGCGGAAGCATTAGGCGGGGCAGATGTTCACTGTCGTATCTCAGGTGTGGCGGACCATTATGCGAATAATGATGAACATGCTTTAAAAATCATTCGCCGAATTGTGTTTAACTTAAATTATCAGAAAAAAACATCATTAGTATTGCGTGATCCAGAGGAACCTCTGCTTGATCCACAAGAATTATACGGCATTATTCCAGCAGATCCGCGCTATCCATTTGATGTACGCGAAGTGATCGCTCGTATAGTGGATGCTTCACAATTTGATGAATTTAAAATGTTGTACGGTAAAACATTGGTATGTGGTTTCGCTCATTTATATGGGATGCCGGTAGGAATGATGGCGAATAATGGCATTTTGTTTTCAGAATCGGCATTGAAAGGAACACATTTTATTGAACTTTGTTGTCAACGCGGTATTCCACTTGTTTTTTTGCAAAATATCACGGGATTTATGGTCGGCAGTAAATATGAATCAGAAGGTATTGCAAAACATGGAGCAAAATTAGTAACGGCGGTGGCATGTGCTAAAGTACCGAAGTTAACTGTTATTATTGGTGGTAGTTATGGTGCAGGAAATTATGCGATGTGCGGTCGCGCGTATGATCCACGTTTTTTGTGGATGTGGCCAAACGCCAAAATTGCTGTGATGGGTGGCGAACAAGCAGCTAATGTATTAGCGCAAGTGACACGTGAAAAGAAAGAACGTTTAGGTAAAAAATGGACTCAAGCAGAAGAAGATGCTTTAAAGGCGCCTATCCTAGGACAATATGCCAAACAAACACATGCATATTATTCGAGCGCGCGTTTGTGGGACGATGGTGTGATTGATCCTGTTGATACGCGCAAAATATTAGGTTTAAGTTTATCTGCTGCACTCAATGCACCTATTTTGCCTACAGACTTTGGTCTATTCAGGATGTAATCACATGACTGATCAAGCACATATCATTGTAACTCATCCAGATAAAGAAATTGGCTTGCTTACATTAAATCGTCCAGAAAAGCGTAATGCACTGGATGGTGTCATGATTCACGAATGGATGACGGTGTTAAAAAAAATGGCGAAAGATAAAAAAATACGTGTAGTCATTTTAGCAGGAAATGGAGAACACTTTTGCGCAGGCGCGGATATTGCTTGGATGCAAAAAATGGCGAAGTCTACGCACGTGGAAAATGTACAAGACGCCATGCAATTGGCAATACTGCTTAAAACGATTTACACTTTTCCAAAACCTATAATTGGTTTAGTGCAAGGAGCCGTGATGGGAGGCGGTTTAGGTGTCATTGCGTGTTGTGATATAGTGCTTGCAGCAGATAATGCAGTATTTTGTTTTTCTGAAGCGAAAATGGGTTTGACTCCTTCCGTCATTAGTCCTTATGTTATTCCAGTCATTGGCGAACGTGCGGCACGTTATTATTATTTAACTGCCGAAAAATTTGCTGTACAACAAGCACTAGAGCTCAAATTGATTCAGCAAATTGTTACGCCAGTCAAATTATCTGCGACTGGTTTAACATTAGCGCGTACACTATTACAAAATAGTCCGCATGCTCTTATTGAAGCGAAAAAATTAATTCGCTATATTGCAGCAGAAAAATTCTCTGATAAATTAATTCAATTTACTGCAGAACATTTGGCAGACATGCGAGTTTTTGATGATGCAAAAGAAGGATTAAACGCATTTTTAGAAAAAAGAGCACCCGTGTGGAAATCTTCTGTTTCATCTTGAGTGTTGCGAAGGAAAGAACCTATGTCACTACCTAAATTCGTCAAATTGGTTGAAGTTAGCCCGCGCGATGGTTTGCAAAATGAAACCAAAACCATTCCCACACCCATTAAAATTGAATTCATTAATCGATTATCTGAAACAGGCTTGACTGTCATTGAAGCCACCAGTTTTGTTTCACCTAAATGGATTCCGCAACTTGCAGATCATGATGAAGTTTATCGCAGCATTACGAAAAAAAAATCGATTTCTTATCCTGTGCTTGTGCCCAATAAGCAAGGATTTGATAATGCACTTCTTGCTGGCGTCAAAGAAATTGCAGTGTTTACAACGCCGTCAGAAACATTTTGTCAGCGCAATACCAATTGCACGGTGGCGGAAAGTCTGCAAAAAATCAGCGAAATTGCAAAAGCAGCTAAAGCAAATCATGTTCGTATGCGTGGTTATTTATCATGCGTGTTAGGCTGTCCTTATGAAGGTGACATTACACCGAAAGCAGTCACGGATTTAGCAGAACAGCTGATGCAACTAGGCTGTTATGAAATTTCACTAGGTGATACGATTGGTATTGGCACAGCAGGCAAAACCAAAATGTTATTAGAAACAGTCATGCAAAAAATGCCTGTTGAAAAAATCGCAGTGCATTTTCATGATACCTATGGGCAAGCATTAGTGAATATCTATGTTGCATTGCAATTGGGTGTGCAGGTGGTCGATAGTTCTGTGGCAGGTCTTGGCGGTTGTCCTTATGCAAAAGGTGCATCAGGCAATGTCGCGACTGAAGATGTATTGTATATGTTGAATGGCTTGCATATTGAAACAGGTGTAGATTTAAAAAAATTAATTGATGTAGGTCGATATATTACACAATATTTGGAAAAACCGATTCAATCAAAGGTGAACTTGGCTTTGATCTTAAAATAGAAAATATTACGAAGGGCTTGTTAATAAACCAATACCTAAGTCTTCATGATTTTTCAAAGTATGTTGTGAAGGAGAGGAGGGTGGTGTAAAACGTCGTGAGAGTCGTGGCTCGTATCTATTTTTTGAGGGTGTGGTGGTGGGTATAGATATTGTAACGTTATTGTGGGTAGCTTTTTCTTCTTCCTGATTAATTAGAACGTAGTGACTATCTTGAGAAGGAATTTGTTGTGCTGCATGTGGAAGGACATTTTCTTGTGGTATAGGTTGGTTTTTTGAACGCTCTCCTATTCTTGCACGTATTTCTCTTCTAACCCCTTCGTGGTCAAGGTCGTATTGAAGCAAAGTGCCAATGATGGCAGCGAAAGAACTCCCTGCGATCATATAGTTGTTAGTAGTAAGAAATTTTAGTTCATCTGTTATTTTTTCAGGAAGATGAACAGTTGAAACAAATGTGCCTAACCCCGCATTACCTGCATTCACAATAATGCTGCCGCGTAATAAAACATTATAACAACCAAATTCCACAGCAGGATCGGCTGCTAATTGCTGTCTCGCAAGTTCGTTTCCTTCTTCTGCATTTTGTGTCAGCAAGCGTTCATTTTTCTGTCTATTATAAATAGCGCCGCTAGTCATCATGGATGTAACAATAAAATTAGCTGTTGCACTGACACCAGATATTCCTTTGGAGATTCCTTTAAAAAGCGTCTTATCAAGCATAAGCGCAGATGCTGGATTGAAATATTCGAATACATGACAAAGCATGTTATCTTTAATAAATTCCATCAATATTTGATTGGCATAATATACATTAATTGAACTCAATGTGGCGCCTGTGAATATTTTAAAGCGATCCCAATAGCTGATCTCGCGCCATCCATCTTCAATAAACAATTCCGGATAATATTCTCGGAGGGCAAGGAGATTATATTTTTTGAATGATTTTGAATTTGCATACATCAATAAGAACATGAATAGATTAACTATTGCTTTTGCTGTTATATTGCTTTCATTTTTATTGCATTCGTCTTCATAATCATATAAATGTGTTAATAATTGTATAAGTGTTACTAAGTTACGCGCACTTAAAATACCGCTTAATCCGCTGCCTATACCGTATATACTATTCCATACTTGCGAACTTACATAACCTACTCGATGCCAGGAACTCGTTTCAATACCAGGATAACAACAAGAGGCTGGTTGAGGTTGATTGTCTGTGTGATAAATGGGTTGTTGTGCTGCCTCGGGTGTTGTTGCAAGTAATTTTTCGTTGATATCATCTTGCTCAATTCTTTCATCAGGTTCTGTTCTTGCTGGATTTTCAGATTGTTTTGCTAGGTCAGCACTCGTTTTACGACGTAGATTGAAAAATCGAGTGACAATGTTAGTCCCTGCTGCTCCGACTAAACTGAGAACAGCAAGGGCAATGCCAATAGGGGACTTGTATCCAATTTCAGATTTTTTTAAATAATCAGCCCAATATTGGCTAAAATGAAAACTGTTAAAAACAGCCGAACCACCTCTTGATGATACGAGAGCGGTACCGGGAGTGTCTCTGCGAACGATGTGCACAGTTCTTTTTGTGATTCTTAAAACTGCACTACCTGCACTTTTAAGTCGATTGCCAGCGTATTTGATTCCAGCTATACATCTATTAAACATGAGTAGTTATCGTTTATATGTTCGTTTTGTGTACAGGCATTTTACCTTATCTGGCGAAGTATAACAAACACATTTTGCAAATTATTAAAAATTACTTTATTTTTTAATCTCTTATTTCCGATTTGGGTCAGTGGTTCAAATTTAATAGTTTTTGTTTATTTGACTGCATATAATGATGTGCAAAGATTAAATAAATATTAAATATTAAAACGAGGAATTTTGCCATGTCACAGCCACGCAATAGCACACTTGATGAAGTAAAAGCAGTAGATCATTTGCCGTTCATCCCTCCGCGAATAAAAATACAATATCTTTGCGCTAATGGAAAATTATTGCCTGATGTAATCATCGACTTTCTTAAGGAAAGATTAAAAGAGTATGAACCCTGCCGTATTTCCAAAAACGATATAGAAACATTAGGAATGCGTCTTCCTTACGGTATCATTGTCGATCATGATGGACTCTATGCAATTTATCGTGAAAAAAATGAAGCTCTCTTAAATAAAGGCGGTACTTTTGGAGCCGTTAAACTGGGGCAGAACCTTGAAACCGGTGAGTGGAAAGTATTAAAAACGCAAAAATTCATACATCCTGGACGTAAAAAAATATTTTCACAGGAACATCAAAACTTGAGTGATTTTGACGAAACAGGAAAAGCAATTATACGGTCTAGCAAGAAAAGCAAGTGTGAAAATGGAGACATGCTAGAAAAAGGAAATTTTTTCATGCCTTATGTGAAAGGCATAGAATTATATACTTTGATGAATAATCGACTTTTTCGATATACGTATGATGAAGATATTGATTTTAATAATGATCCATTGGAAAACAAAATTAAATTTGAACTGAAGCTTGAACTTGAATATCAATGGCCTGACTTGTTCTGGCTAGACATTGCTATTTTGATTGCGAACGCTGTGAATGCATTTCATGAACGAGGTCGTTTGCATTGTGATGTAAAACAAGAAAATATCATTATTAATTTTCTAGATGAACCAGAGCGAGCCAAACTCGTTGATATGGGTAGTGCGATGCATTGTGTTGTGGAAGGGTCAGTTCTCCTGCGTGAGCAGCGCGGCACGCTTGAATATATAGGACCTGAATTATTGCCTGATCAAAAAAACACTTACAGTGCCAAAACCGATATATTTGCATTAGGCGTTCTTTTACAAGAAGTACTGATGAATCAAAGAAGTGCAATGTTTAGATTCTCAGATACCGATCCCGCTTATCAACAAAGATATTTTTTTTATTATGGAGAAACGGCTTTTCATCAATCGACAGTCCTTAACCAGCTGATACACGATATGCAGCATGATTCTCCTGATAAACGACCGTCAATGAAAACAATCATTTCTCAGCTGGAGAATTATCGAAAAGAATATGTTGAAAAATATCCAAAACAAGTTCAACAAACACAAGACATATTAAAAAAGATTAAGTTAGCAGAAAAACTACGGATGGAAAGCATACAGGAATGTTTAAAACAACAACGTACAGAAAAACAGACAACACAGCAATCTACAGTAACGGTGATTGTAAAATTAGGAGGCATCCGTTTTCTTACACCCCTAAAACTAAAAGATCAAAAAAATGATGATATAAAAAAACCAGTGACTTTAGTGCCAAGCAATAGAAATTCCGTTAACGAAGAACATGGGTCTAGTCCTCGCTTAAGTATTAAATTACCTGGATTGGTTTAAGAGACTATGCTTGTAACTGTAAACAAAGTAAATGACGAAACCGAGTATAATCCAGATCACAAATCGCCACCAAGTGATTGCAGGAAGATTTAACATTAAAGCAACACAAAAAATAATGCCAAGTACTGGAATTAAGGGATGAAAAGGTAATTTAAAAGGCCGTGGTAAGTTAGGTTGAGTATAACGTAACAAAATGGCACCCGCGCACACGATAGTAAAGGCAGCAAGTGTACCGATATTAACGAGTTCAGCTGCTTCATTCAACGGTAAGAAGCCAGCCAGGGCAGCAATGATAATACCGCTTAAGACGATGGTTGTCGTGGGTGTTTTAGTGCGTGGATTTATTTTTGCAAATACAGATGGCAATAATCCATCGCGCGAAATAGCCAGTAAGACTCGGGAAAGTCCATAATACATAATCAGCATAACGGTTGTGAGTCCTGCAATCGCACCTACTGCAACGATACCAGCACCAATACGATAACCCAGATGTAACAACGCATCCGCGACAGGCGCTTGTACATTTAAAGTTGTATAAGGAACAACACTTGTCAATAATCCAGCGACAATGACATAAATCACAGCACATATCATGACGGATAAAGTGATGCCGATAGGAAGCGTGTGTTGTGGGTTTATTGTTTCTTCTGCTGCTGTTGACAGGGCATCAAACCCAATATATGCATAAAAAACTAATGCAGCACCTTGCGTTACTCCGAGCCAGCCAAATGGAAAAAAGTTCTGCCAATTAACGGGGTTAACATGTCTTACGGCAATGCCAATAAATATGGCGATGGTGATTAACTTAATAAAGACGATAATTGCATTAAAACGCGTGCTTTGTTTAATGCCAGCATAAAGTAATGAGCCTAGCAATGCGATAATTAATACAGATGGAAGATTAATGACTCCGCCTTCTTGAGGGCTTTTTAGTAATGCGTGAGGTAAATGTAGATGAAATGCAATCAATGCATCATTTACGTAACCTGACCATCCAATGGCAACAGTTGAAACTGCCAGCGTGTATTCAAAGAGTAAGTTCCAGCCAATAATCCAGGCAATTAATTCGCCAAATCCGGCATAAGTATAATTATAGGCACTACCGCAACCGCCAATTGAAGTGGCAAGTTCGGCATAGGTCAATGCAGCGAACATGGAAGCTAATCCAGCGACTACATAAGAGAGCATGATAGCGGGACCTGCTTTTGTTGCAGCAGCAATGCCTGTTAACACAAATACACCAGCACCGATAATTACACCAATACCCATCAACGTTAAATCAGTTGCTGTTAAACAGCGGCGTAGCGCAGAGGGGTCAGCGTGTGCTTCAGTTGTCGGTTTTTTGGTACGAAATATGTCCATGTTGTTTTTCCATTATTTGACATGAGTATAAAGTAACTATTGCGTAAGCGTAAAATAGTTATTACGCTTACGCAATATTCACATTATCCTGTCTAATTGCAAAGCAATTTTTATGACGGGATCCAGATAATGACATTAAAGTATATTATTCGCAAAAGAAATTGTTCTCATTTAACAAGGACGGAACCATGACATATCAAGTGACACATTTTATTAACGGTCAAGCTATTGCAGCTGCAGGACGTGCACTCGAGTTATTCAATCCTGCAACAGGGGAGGTGGCTGGGCATGTCATGACGGCAGATAAAAGGATTGTTGAGCAAGCGATTGCTGCAGCAAAGGTAGCGTTCCCAGCCTGGTCTGCAATGACACCATTAAAACGGGCACGTATTTTATTTAAGTTTAAAGGTTTATTAGAACAGCACTTAGATGAGTTAGCAAAATTAATTACCATAGAGCACGGCAAAACGTTAGAGGATGCGCGTGGTTCTGTGCAACGTGGCATTGATGTGGTGGAGTTTGCATGCGGTATTCCGGAGCATCTGAAGGGAAGTTACACAGAAGAAGTAGGTACACATATTGATAGTTATTCAGTGCGTCAACCATTGGGTGTCTGTGTAGGTATTACACCATTTAATTTTCCTGCCATGATTGCTTTATGGATGTTTCCACTAGCCATTGCTTGCGGTAATACATTTGTTTTAAAACCTTCAGAAAAAGATCCCTCCTGTTCTATTCGTTTAGCACAGTTGGCTGCCGATGCAGGCGTGCCTAATGGTGTTATTAATGTTGTACAAGGAGATAAAGAAGCAGTCGAATTATTATTATCTCATCCTGATGTTAAAGCAGTGAGCTTTGTGGGTTCGACACCCGTTGCTGAGCATGTGTATAAAACAGCAACGGCAGCAGGGAAGCGAGCGCAGGCATTTGGCGGCGCAAAAAATCATTGTGTTGTGATGCCAGATGCAGATCTGGATCAAACAGCGGATGCCATCGTAGGGGCAGCTTATGGATCAGCAGGGGAACGATGTATGGCGATTTCTGTGGCAGTCGTGGTAGGTGATAAATTAGCAGATGCATTGATTGCAAAAATAAAACCGCGTGTCAGCGCATTAAAAATCGGACCAGGCATAACACCTGGGATTGAGATGGGCCCGCTGATTACAGAAGCACATTGGGAGCG
This sequence comes from uncultured Coxiellaceae bacterium, assembly GCA_964484285.1. GTDB lineage: Bacteria > Pseudomonadota > Gammaproteobacteria > DSM-16500 > DSM-16500 > CAZUQP01. The sequence continues at coordinate 28,683 of CAZAEO010000011.1, forward strand.
TGTTAAATCTTATATTGATCTAGGAATAAAAGAAGGCGCGGAATTAATCGTGGATGGGCGTAATTACAAACCCAAAGGACATGAAAAAGGATTTTATATGGGCGGTTCTTTATTTGATAAAGTGCAACCTTCCATGCGGATTTATCGCGAAGAAATTTTTGGTCCTGTTTTATCGATTGTTCGTGTACCTGATTTTGATACGGCACTCACGTTAGTGAGTGAACATGAATATGGTAATGGCACTGCTATTTTTACTCGTGATGGCAATACAGCGCGTACGTATGCGGCTAAAGTACAAGTTGGCATGGTAGGCATTAATATTCCTATCCCTGTTCCTGTTGCTTATCACAGTTTTGGTGGTTGGAAGCGTTCCTTGTTTGGCGATATTCATATGCATGGCAGAGAAGGTGTGCAGTTCTATACAAAATTAAAAATCATTACGCAACGTTGGCCGAAAAATTTACGTAGCCTGGATTTTAATATGCCGACACATTAAATCTAAAAGGATTCGTTATGACAAATATTGCCTTTATTGGTCTAGGACACATGGGGCATCCCATGGTGCAACATTTATTGAAAGCGGGTTTTAAAGTGCACGTGTTTGATGTGTTGGCAGCAGCCATGCAATCTTTGGTTACGGAAGGTGCGATTGCAGCACATTCGGTAAAAGAAGCAGTTCAAGACGCAGATGTGATCATCACGATGTTGCAAACGGGTCAACAAGTTCGAGAAGTATGTCTGGAGCCAAATGGTTTTTTTGCGCATGTAAAACAAAATGTTTTCTATATTGATTCTTCATCGATTGAAATAACTACGACGCGTGAATTACATAAAATAGCAGAAAAGAGGGGCATTGCGATGGTAGATGCACCGGTATCCGGTGGGGTTGCAGGTGCAGAAGCAGCCACTTTAACGTTTATGGTAGGTGGCACAGAAGAAAATTTTAATCGCGGTAAACCCTTCTTTACCAAAATGGGTAAAAAAATTGTGCATGCAGGTGCTGCAGGGAGCGGTCAAGCAGCGAAAATTTGTAATAATTTGATTTTGGGCATTTCAATGATTGCAGTCAGTGAAGCGTTTCAGTTAGGGCAAAAATTAGGATTAGATCCCAAGAAGTTTTTTGACATTAGTTCAAATGCATCTGGGCAATGCTGGTCCATGACAAGTTATTGTCCCGTACCTGGTTTAGTTGATAAAGCGCCTGCTAACAACGAATTTAAACCAGGGTTTATGGCGAAAATGATGTTGAAGGACTTGCGGTTAGCACAGCACGCTGCTGAAAGTGTTAATGCTGTTATGCCATTAGGTGCTGAAGCTACAGAACTTTATAACTTATTTGTTAATCAAGGAAATGGCGAAGTAGATTTTTCCGGGATTATTAAGATGCTTTTTTAAAATACCCCCTTTCTTGCAGCGAACCTTGATGTCGCTATTGCTCCATCAAGGCTTATTAGTCGCTGGAAAAGGGATGTTTTCATCCAATGGGCTCTGCCAATTCCACTGTAAATGCAACAGCTAATTTAGCAAAGTCTGTCATATGATCCAGTGATAATGCGCTCATCGTATCTTCTGAGCTATGGATGTAAGGATTGTCACTTCCCATTTTCGATTCAAATGCGATCGCAGCTTTATAACCATGTTGTGTCCATATTGCATGATCACTACAAGCGTAACCACACGCTGAATAATTGATTGGTTTTTTAATATAGGTATTGATTAATGTCGCTAAATAATTGGTGAGTTCTTTGCTGGTATAATCTGTCATTAACCACATTGTAGGATCATTATGAGGTGCATAGCCTGTCATGTCAAAATGAATGACTTCTTCAATTGGAATATTTTGTTTTATGAATTCAGTCACAACATATTGAGAACCGACTAATCCCATTTCTTCTGCAGAATACCAAATAAGATAAATAGGTTTTTTAAAATGCATATGGCTGGATAGTAATATTCTTGCAAGTTCTAATACGGTGACGGAACCTGATCCATCATCATCTGCTCCCGGCATATTGCCAAACGCGGCATGCAAGGTATCCATATGACCGCCTACTACAATGCCAGGTAAATTGGAATTTCCAATTTTCACGATTAGAGAAGGTTGTTTGTAATAATGACCTGTTTCAATAAAATAAGCAGTGACATCATCACGATTATTTATTTTTGCCATGTTTTCAACTTGATCTTTGATCCAGTATGCTGTTTTGACACCGGTATCTGAATTAGCATAGCGATCATGAAAACTGGATAACGTCGTTAAATTGCCCCACATAGTTTGTGGATTCAATGAAGTTAATAATTGATTGACTTCTTTAGGATAATTGATTGCATAAGACGATGTATCTTGGGTAGAGAATGGATAAGGTTGCGCATATTTTCGTAAAAAGGATTTAGCTTCTTTGGTAGACGATGTTTTCCAGGTGTCAGTTACATTAATGAAACCTCCGCATGCGGTTTTTTGCTTGGTTTTTGCAGCGATTAATTGATTGAATCCCTGCTCATTGGTTTTGATTAAAGATAATTGGTCTAGAGTAGATAACGATTGATAGTGAATGTCGCTAGCTTTGAGCAAGCACTTAGGCGCAACTAGCACATAATTGTCAGGAACCGGTTTTGCTTGAATGAAAGTAGGTAATATGCACGATGATAGGGCGCATAGTAATGAAGTCAATCGTTTGTTTTTCGTTAGCACGGTCATCTCCTTTAGGTTAGGGGCTGTTTACAATTC
>CAZAEO010000012.1:0-7752 GCA_964484285.1 uncultured Coxiellaceae bacterium
TAAAAAAGCAGGAAAAAAATTCTTATCTTCAATACATTAGCCCTTCTCGCTACGGCTACAACTGCCGAATTTAGGATAATAGATGAGATTTTGCAAGTTTTGAATAGGATCGAGTTAAAAAATGATCTTTTATAGAGCGCCACTTGATCTGAACAGTGACTAGCAGAATGCTGAAATTTAAGGGAAAATGATATGGAAGTAAAGACACATGAGCCGCTAGAAACCCTACAAACAGATATTGTTCGAAAAAAAACCAGTTATTTTACCAAAAATCCGTTCAAACCAGCTTGGTGGCTCCCCGGGTCGCATTTACAAACATTATGGCCTACGTTGTGTCGGCGCCCTGTAAAAAACATTTTTTTAAAACGAGAGCGTTTTGAATTGCGCGATGGTGATTTTGTTGATTTGGATTGGGTGGTAAATCAAGGTAGCGGGCCCATTATTTTAATGTTGCACGGATTAGAAGGCTCAGTGGATTCAGCTTATGCAAAAGGCATGTTGCTCGCAATGTCACGGCTTGGCTGGCGGGGTGTTTTAATGCATTTTCGCGGATGCAGTGGTGAAGCGAATCGCTATGCGCGTAGTTATCATTCGGGTGATACAGATGATGTGGCGGCAGTGATAGCTGCACTTCAAGCACGTGAACCGACTTCTCTCTATGCTGCAGTAGGGTTTTCATTGGGAGGAAATGTTTTATTAAAGTGGCTGGGAGAATCGGGTAAACAAAATCCATTGAAAGCAGCAGTTGCTATCTCAGTTCCTTTTGAGTTGCATAAGTCGGCTGAACGTATTCAACAGGGTTTTTCACGGGTATATCAACGTTATTTTTTACAAAAACTACGCCAAAAGGTACACGAGAAATTTAAAGCACGATCCGCGCCATTTGAGTTGCGATCACTCGATCAAGTACAAACTATCCGTGAATTTGATGATATTGTAACAGCCCCGCTGCATGGTTTTGCGAATGTAGATGAATACTATACAAAATCCAGTTGCCGCCAATTTCTCGACAAAATCCACGTTCCAACTTTATTAGTACAAGCCAAAGATGATCCTTTTATGATGGAAGATGCATTACCTAAAGAATATGAGCTTTCACCTTATGTTACGTTTGATCTAACAGAAAAAGGCGGACATGTTGGTTTTGTAACAGGGTCTTTCCCATGGCGTGCAGACTATTGGTTGGAACATCGTGTGCCAGAATTTTTACTACACCATTTACCCACTATCCATAGTAGATAACATAATTTTTCGGAGTTTATGCAGTGACTATTTTTCGCGAAGCTATTTCAGAAAAAATATGGGATCACAAATATCGCTATCGGTTGCAGGAAAAAATTGTTGATCAAACGATCGAAGAAACATGGTTGCGTGTTGCCAAAGCAGTAGCAAAAGCGGAACAAACTAAAAATGCTGCGCGATGGCAGCAAGAATTTTACGATTTATTGACGGGGTTTCGTTTTTTACCGGGAGGTAGAATTCTTGCCGGGGCGGGAACAAAAAAATCGGTTACGTTGTTTAATTGTTTTGTCATGCCGCTTTTGGAAGATTCTCTGTCTGGCATTTTTGATTCACTTAAGGAAGCGGCTTTGACATTACAGCAAGGCGGTGGTGTAGGTTATGATTTTTCTACTTTACGGCCACGAGGTTATCCAGTGATGCATGCGGGTGCGGTTGCATCAGGCCCGGTTTCATTTATGCGTATTTGGAATGCGATGTGTGCCACGATGGAATCAACGGGTGCGCGACGTGGCGCCATGATGGGGATATTACGATGCGATCACCCTGATATTGAAGAATTTATTGCTGCAAAATCTGATCCACATGAGTTGCGTCATTTTAATGTTTCAGTCCTTGTTTCAGACGTATTTATGCAGTGCGTGAAAGAAAATCGCGAATGGGAATTAATTTTTCCTGCGCAAGAAGAAGATTTAACTGATACGATTTTGCGTCATTGGAGCAATAGCGCGGAACCGGTAGCTTGTCGAATTATACGACGAATTAATGCACGCGAACTATGGCAAAAAATCATTAAATCTGCGTATGAATATGCTGAGCCGGGTGTCTTATTTGAAGATACTATAAATCGGCAAAACAATTTATGGTATCGAGAATGGATTAGTGCCACCAATCCTTGCGGCGAAATTCCTTTGCCTATTTATGGGGCTTGTAATTTAGGCTCTATTAATTTAACTCAGTTTGTTATTCATCCATATGCCCATGATGCAAATGTAGATTGGGAAGGGCTGAAGAAAACAGCTATCATTGCGACACGCTTTTTAGATAATGTCATTGATATTTCACACTATCCACTCAAAATGCAAAAGCAAGAAGTGTACGCAACACGACGTATTGGTTTGGGAATTACGGGTCTTGCAGATATGTTGATTATGTTGGGCGTGCAATATGGTAGCGATGCTTCATTAAAATTAGCTAACCGCGTCATGAAATTGCTAATGGAAACAACGTGGCAAGCATCTATTGAATTAGCTAAAGAACGCGGGGTTTTCCCTGGATTTCACGCGCAAAAATATGCGCAAGGAAATTTCGTTCAACGATTACCAAAAGAAATTCGCGATGACATTGAAAAACATGGTATCCGCAATAGCCATCATAATACCATTGCGCCAACAGGAACGATTAGCTTGTTAGCAAATAATGTTTCAAATGGAATTGAGCCAGTATTTAGTGTGGAATATGAGCGTACAGTACGCGGTCTAAACGGTACATCCGTTAAATTTTTAGTAAAGGATTATGCATTACGTGAATGGCAAAATAGGCAGCCTGAAGAAAAATTACCGCCAGCATGGGTTGATACGCATAGTTTAACGCCTGAGCAACATTTGCGGATTCAAGCAGTGATCCAGCCTTATGTAGATAATGCTATTTCTAAAACAATTAACTTGCCCGTTGATTTTCCATTTGATCAATTAAGCGAAGTGTATAGCATGGCATATAAATCAGGTTTAAAGGGGTGTACTATTTTCCGGCCTAATGAAGTGACAGGAAGTGTACTTACTGTACCGAGCCCTGATGATTTGGCGCGTTGTTGTTAGAGGAATAACTATGTCGTCTCTTACAAATTGGCGTGAAGAAAAACAGGCTGCCTATTTATATGAATTGATGGCGAGTCGTGAGCGTGACCCTGTTCGTAAGAATTTATTTCTTGAATTGAAAAATACGGCAGAAAAACAAGCACATATTTGGGAAAGAAAAATCAAAAAGAAAAATAGGGATCAAGCAGGTTTAGTGTTTAAGCCTACTTTTAGAACACGTCTCGTTGGCATTCTGGTTAATATTTTTGGCGTAGAACAAGTGCGTTTTATTTTGTCCGCTATGAAAGTGCGAGGCATGTCAATTTATTCCGGTGCGCCTAGCAGTCATCCCGCGGCTTCGCATGTTGAACGACGCCACAAAGGTTTAAATACTGCAGGTAATTTACGTGCTGCAGTGTTTGGGGTAAATGATGGATTGGTCTCTAATATGAGCCTGGTATTGGGTGTTGTAGGGGCGAATGTTGACTATCATTTTGTGTTGTTGTCAGGCATAGCGGGTTTATTAGCAGGTGCTTGTTCGATGGGAGCAGGTGAATATATTTCGATGCGTTCACAACGAGAATTTTTTGAATATCAAATTGAATTAGAAAAAGAAGAGCTTGATCTTTATCCAGAAGAAGAAGCACATGAATTAGCTTGTATTTATCGTGCACGTGGAGTGCCATCTGCAGAAGCAAAAAATATGGCGAATCTTGTTATTAGTAATCCAGAAAAAGCATTAGATATTTTGGCGCGAGAAGAACTTGGATTGAATCCAAATGAACTGGGTTCACCTGTTGGTGCAGCGAGCGCATCATTTTTATCATTTGCTATGGGTGCGATTATTCCGATTTTACCTTTTATCTATAATGAAAAAAATGCTATTTTTTATAGCATGGGTTTAACGGGATTATCTCTATTTGTTATTGGCGGCATTTTAAGTCTTTACACTAATCGAAGTGCTTGGTTAGGTAGTATGCGGATGTTGTTCATTGGCGCAGCGGCTGGCGGAATAACATACTTGATTGGCAAATGGATTGGCGCTGTATTAGCCTAGTCTAAAATCATGCTACTTTTTGCATAAAGCTTTTAACCCGTTTTTCAGAAATTTTATTTGATTTTTTTGTTGCTATGCTTTAGCCTTTTAAAAAGGGTAAAACTGTAAAGGAGAACGCCATGCGAAGGATTCGCGTAGGGTTAGTCTGTGTTGGGCTAACTGTTATTGCTATACCCGCCATTGCAGCGACCCAACAAGTTCCTTGGCCAAAAACACCTTCTTATCAAGCTAATGCAGGTTCAACGAAAGACGCCGTTAACGTCGTTAAAAGTTATTCTAATTCATTTATCAATAGTAAATTAGCAAATTGGTTGTCACGCACGGATATTAACTATGCGATTCAAACGGACAATAAGCCAGTGGGTTCGATCGAAACGATTCAGCCACTGTATCAAAATAGCCAGCATACTTTTTTTTGGCAAGGTCGGTTGGCTTACAGCAATGTCAGTACCACGGGTAACTTAGGATTGGGATATCGTCATCTTGCTGATAGCGACAAATGGATGTGGGGTGTGAATACATTTTATGATGAGAACGTGAGATTTCTTCACAAGAGAATTGGTATAGGTGGCGAAGTGTTTACGTCATATGTCACGTTTCGTGCCAATTATTATGATGCTATATCAGGTAGGAAACAAGTTGGAGTCAGTACTTTCGAACGTGCTGTAGATGGCTTTGATGCTAGCCTTGAAACACCTGTTCCCTATATTCCTTGGATGCGATTCAATATGCAGGGCTATCATTGGGATGGAGTCACTGCTTCAAATGTGAATGGTGGCTTGGCTAATTTACGCATCTTTCCAACACGTATGTTAGAAGTCGATGCAGGGGTGGCTTATGATAATAGTCAACATGCTCAAGCATTTTTGAAAGCCGATTTATATTTTGGTGATCCTGCATTTATCGAACAGAGTGCAAGCACATCAGGAAAAGGAAAAACTGCATTTGCCGGACAAAATCTTGAAGATATGCGTTTAGAAAAAGTTATTCGTCATAATGATATTGTGGTAGAAAAAACCAGTTCAAGTAGCGGTGCTTCAGGCAGTATTATTGTTGCAAGAGGAACTTAACACATGGAAGCGACATTGAATAAAGTAATGCGTAGAATTGTATTGGCTGGAAGTTTAATAGTGTCTGCATGCTCTTACGCAGCGGAAACACATACATCAGGTGGTAATTTTGCAGGAAATGCAACACCGACAAAATATGTGCTTACCATCAGTGCAATTGAGTTTCACAAAGTGGGTGATGGCGCTACAGTTTTTGTTCCTTTTGTTGATACAAGCGCAGAGTGGGATATTGCCTCAGCAAATCCAGATGCTAATATCGGAACAATGTCGTCAACAAAATCTTTACCCGCGGGTACTTATGATAAGATTCGTTTTACTGTCTCAAAAACAATGACTATTCAGGGCGCAACGGCATCATTAAATGGTGGAGCACCATGCCGTACAGAGAGCGATGCACAAACGGTGACTAATCCTTTTGGTGCGGGTGTTTTAGATATCGGTTATTTGGGAGCACGTGATGGTGCGGCATCTGAGCCAGAAACAGTAACTGTGCCATCTGGAAGTGATGTAGAGGCTTCGTCCGATTTTACTGATCTAGGTACTTCATTTAGGGGTGTTTTGACTTTACCGAATACTTTCACTATCAGTGGCACTGGAGGACTTCCAACGATTAAATTGAAATTTGATGTAACTAATGCAATGCAATTTGTGGTTCTCCCTGATCAAACTAATCGTTGTATTGTATTTCCAGGGCCTCCTAGCTTGGCTGTGGATGTTACATAGCTTATCCAGTTAAATAGAAGTTTTTAATGAGATCATTTAATTTTTTATTTCGGCTTCATTTTTTGTGATTCTTGTATTTTTTCATCGCTTCTTGACGGAGCGAAATCACCTAATAAAGATGCTGATTCCGGATTTTTATTTATCAACTGCTCAGTCGTCACGTCATAAAATTCTTTTTTTCCTTGGGTTGCTTTTAATGTCAGGGGCATTTCATCGATTGCATATTTCATTAATTCCAGGGGCGTGTGGCAATTAAAACGATTTGGATCAGCTTGCATAGGGGGAATAAAATTATGTCGCATGAGTTGATGATAGAAAAGCAACATGCATAATGTTCTGCAGTTGGCATCAATAAAAGGATGTAATTGTTCTAAAAAATGGATGAGTGTGGTTGTAAGCACTATTTTTTCGAGTTTATTATTTTTATTTTTTTCTAGAAGATCTTCGTATATTTCTATGGCATAGTTTGTTAGTTTTTCTACGTTTTTTTCAACACGATCCACGGCATCGAGAAACTTGGTATCAAAGGAACTTCGAATCAATATCTTATAACCATGAGAGCGAATATTTTTTATTTGATTGCAAATGAAAGCATCAAGTGAGATATTATTATTTGTACAATGTTTTTTTGCATTTTTTAATTCTTCGGCATTGCTGATCATGATATCGATGGTTTGGTTGTTAATAGAACCAGTAATGTTAATGCTCAAGCGATTAGCATGTGCTACTGTGGTTTGTGTCTCGATTCTATGTAATACTTCTTGTATTCCCGCAAGACTTGCGCTTGACTCGTTTAAATTAAAGTGAACAAATTTTCCATGTCTGAATTCTTCCGGAGAGTTTTTAATTTCCTCAAGATCATCATCATATGAAGGAAGATCATAATTCGTTTTTTCTACGTCAGTGATCGCGTTTTTGTGTAGTTGTTTAATAAATAAAGGCGTTAGTTTTTCATTCTGAAATTTTTCATCAATAAATAGACTCTCTAATTGCGTTAGTAAGGGGGTGAGGTAACCAGGTTCTCGTTTATCAAAACCTATCCATCCATCTTCTTTCTGCAATATACCATCAATAAAAAAACGCCAGTATTCCGATTTTGGAAAGGTTGCCATTACATGATGCGCATCTTCCTTGGTTTCTTGATTGATTTCATTTAATTTTTTCGCGCATTCTTTTTTTAATGCTTCATTTTGATTAAGTGCAGCAAGCGCATCTTCAAATTGTTTGCGAATTTGTTCCTTTTTGCGGCTTTTATGACGAAAAAAGGACATAGGGTTTCTCCTGTTATAAATAAATTATAACAGATTAAAAGACCACAGAGTGCGGGCGCTATTTTATGACGAGCAATAGCAATTCCTGTTCTTCTATTTTATAAATTAAGCGTAAGTGATTGATTGATTCACTATATAAACCCGTCATGCCTTCAATTTTTTTGACGCCAGGCGGGCGAGGATTGATCGCAAGTGCCTCAATTAGTTTAAAAATTAACTTACGTTTTTTAAGCGGTAGCATTTTAATTTGTTTCGCAGCACGAGGTGCTATTTTAATGTAATAAGGGGCGGTGGCCATGATTATGTGCCTAAGTCTTCTTGCAATTGTTCTAGAGTCATGCTCCCTTCGCTACGTGCTTCTTTCAGTGAATCAATAGCCTCATGCAAATCCTGTTTATCTTGCGATGCAGATAATAATGTTAAATCTTCTATCGGAATAATCGCAGCAATTTCTTTGCCGCGGCGCGTCAATATAATGCGCTCTTTCTGGTGAGCAACACGATTCACTAAATCAGTGAATTGTTCCTTTGCTTCTATGGTATTCATTGAGGTTGTGGTCATGCGCTAATTCCCTTTAAGATCAATATCGTCCTGAA
>CAZAEO010000012.1:7762-29774 GCA_964484285.1 uncultured Coxiellaceae bacterium
TGCTTTTGTTCAGGGGCCATTCATAACTGATAGCGAGTTACGCAATCGATATTTCTTCTTTTTCCATAGAAGAAATATATTTTCCAATTGCAGCTAAGCTATTTAGCTTAGCACGTTTGAAGAATGCTTTTTGTGCTGCTGGAATATTTTTATTGTTGCCTTGCCAAATTTTCATTGCATAGTCTTGCAAAGCACGAGCGTAGGAATAACTGACGTTCCAGGGCAGGTGAGGCGACATTGCATTCATTGCATTTAAATTAGCTGTAGCTTCTTCGGGAGATTGTCCACCAGATAAAAAATTAATCGTGGGAACTGCAGCTGGCACAGTGCGGCGCAATATTTTAATGGTAGATTTTGCAACTTGTTCAGCGGTTGCTTTTGCCGCACATTTTTTGCCGCTGATGACCATGCTAGGTTTTAATACAATGTGTTCAAGAGAAACGTTGTGGATGCGTAATGCGTTAAATACAGCGTGTAGTACAGGTTCACTGACTTCAGCGCAACGTTCAAGTGAGTGATCACCATCAATTAAGACTTCAGGTTCAACGATGGGCACTATGCCATTTGCTTGGCAAATTGCCGCATAACGAGCTAAGCATTCTGCATTTGCATGGATGGCAAGAGTGCTTGGAGTATGTGTTGAAATAGCATAAACGGCACGCCATTTTGCAAAACAAGCGCCTTTATTTTTGTATTCAACAAGTCTTTCTGCGAGTCCGTCCAAGCCTTGGGTAATTTGCTCTTCTTGAGTGTTAGGCAATATGACGAGTCCTTTATCCACTTTTATACCTGGCAGAATGCCTAATTTTTTTAATTTTTCAGGAAAGAGTGTGCCATCCAGCGTATTTTGATGTAACGTTTCTTCAAACAAAATGACACCAGCAATAAATTCATTAATTCCAGGTGTGGTAATTAACATATCGCGGTAAGTGCGTCTGGTCTCTTCATTTGATTCGACATTGACTGCAGCAAATCGCTTTCCAATGGTTGCTCCGCTTTCATCCGCAGCGAGAATACCTTTGCCTTTTACAGCAAGTTTACTGATCGTACTTTCTAGTTCATTGATGTTGGTTATGCTCATAAATGGATCCTTAATTTAAAAAATATTGCCAAGATTAACATACTTAATATGTCAGTGACGATACTCATTCAATTTAATATGCTTTTGCGAAGATGACACGTTGAGTGCTTTTCCCACCACTAAAGATACATTGTCCTGCTTCAGGTTGTGCAAGCATGGGAATGCATCGAATGGTGACATTTAAATCTTTTTTTATTTTTGCTTCAATTTCAGGATCACCATTCCAATGAGCGCACGCAAACCCACCATCACTTTCATTAAAGAATTCATAAAAATCATCTTGATATTCGATATTGACAGTATTTTGTTGTTGGAATGCGCGCGCGCGATTGAAAAGAGATGTCTGAATCTTGTCAAGTTGCAAGATGACGGTAGCAAGAAATTGTCGCAGATCTTGTGACTCGCGTTCCTTGTATGTTTTGTCGCGGCGTCCAACATAAACGGTATTTGCTTCATGTTCTTTTGCGCCAATTTCGATACGAATCGGAACCCCTTTTTTTACCCAACCCCACGCTTTTTCTCCACCTGTAAGAGGCCGTTGATCTATTTCGACTATCAGTTTTTTATTATCGTATTGTATATGGCGTAAGTCTTCCGCAATTTTCTGGCAATATTCTAGAATATTTGCGCGTTGTTCTTCCTTGTGAATGACAGGCAAGATGATGATATGCACGGGCGCGAGTTTGGGCGGTAAAATGAGGCCATCATCATCACTGTGCGTCATGATCAATCCACCAATTAAACGTGTCGTGACTCCCCATGATGTGGTATAGGCGAATTCTTGCGTGCCTTCAGCGTTTAAAAAAGAAATATTAAATGCGCGCGCGAAATTTTGCCCCAAATAGTGTGATGTGCCTGCTTGTAAGGCTTTTTTATCTTGCATCATGGCTTCAATGCAATACGTGTTTACTGCGCCAGGAAACCGTTCACTTGCTGATTTTTCGCCTTTGATGACGGGCATTGCCATGTAATCTTCTGCAAAACGGGCATAAAGATTCAGAATGTTGTATGTTTCCTCGCGCGCTTCATTTTCTGATGCATGTGCAGTATGGCCTTCTTGCCACAAAAATTCGGAAGTACGTAAGAACATGCGCGTGCGCATTTCCCAGCGCATGACATTAGCCCACTGATTCATGAGCATCGGTAAATCACGATAAGATTGAATCCAACGCGAATAGGCTTCCCCAATAATGGTTTCGGAGGTGGGGCGGATAATATAAGGATCTTCAAGGGGGTTTGCGGGAACCAGTTTTCCTTTTTCATTTTTAGCAAGACGAGTGTGGGTGACGACCGCACATTCTTTTGCAAACCCCTCAATATGTTCCGCTTCTTTTTCTAAAAAACTGGCTGGGATTAACAAGGGAAAATAAAGATTTTTGTGCCCTGTTGCTTTCAGTTGATCATCTAGAATGCGTTGTATATTTTCCCATAATGCATATCCCCAGGGTTTGATAATCATACAGCCACGTACGGGCGATGTTTCAGCGAGCTCAGCGGCCTTGATAACTTGCTGGTACCACTCTGGGTAGTCTTGCTCGCGCGTGGGAGTAATAGCTGTTTTCATGATTTTTTAAGCTCCGCTGAATTCTTTTAATAGTTGTTCAATGTGACCGTTTACTTTTACTTTACGCCAGATGGCACGAATAATACCTTGTTCATCAATTAAAAATGTTGAGCGCTGGATGCCTAAAAACGTGTTACCGAACAGATTTTTTTTATCGATGACTCCATAAGCTTGACAAGTAGCACCTGTTTCGTCGGCCAATAAAGTAAATGGCAGGGCATATTTTTCTTTAAATTTTTGATGTTTAGTTGGGCTGTCTTTCGAAATACCAATAATGATAGTGTCGTGTGAAGCAAAACGTGCAAAAGAATCACGAAAATCACAGGCTTCGCGTGTGCAGCCGGGCGTGTTGTCTTTAGGGTAAAAATACAGAATAATTTTTTTGCCGCGTAGGCTTTTTAGCGTGACCGACTGATTTTGATCTGAGAGTAACGTAAATTCTGGAGCGCGATCGCCGATGCTCAGTGTCATAGTGGAGTGTATCCTTATTGATGGCAAGCTTTGCAGATTTTACACGTCAGTATTGTCTAAGGAAATAGATAATGTGAGTTGCGATAGCGTTGTCATGAAAAAAAGCCCTTTTATTATTTTCACAAAAAGGGCTTGTCATGATATAACGAATCTATATATACTTCTGGCGCTTATCTGGATACTTGTCTACCAATGTAACCTCCGCCTACGGCGCCTGCAATAGTTCCAGCGGTGCTGCCACCTGTGACAGCATGGCCGACTACGCCGCCTGCTACTGCGCCAACAGCGGTGCCGGTATCTTGTTTGTCCCATGTGCATCCGCTAAGAAGCAAGCTTGCTGAAACAACAGCTGTGCCTGCAGTGGCTAATATCTTGTTCATAATCTGCCTCCTTTAAGTGCTAGCTAGACTCTTTTATCTTAGCAAATTTATGCATAAGGAGGGGTTTGTATCCGGATAGACTAGCCCAATAATTGACCATACCCTTGCGTTTATGGTATAAAAGCCCATCAAAACAACAGGGTTTATAATAAGACCGAAAACGAGGAAATAAAAAATGCAAAGCAGATTAGAAACCTTACTCACATCGCAATTCATAGACCCTGATAAGAAAGCTAAATATACCGCATATGCAAAAGATAAAGTCAGTCATGGCCTTTATAATCGCATATTAGATAACTTATCTCTGATTGATGATGATTTGCTAAGTAAAGAAATGGAATGTATAGCAAATGATTTGCAAAAAAGTGTCCTAGAAAAAAATGCTTCTTTACAAAACCAAGACTGTAATGAATCTGAAGAACAGTTGATGATGTGTCTTAAGAGATCTATTGAAACAGAAGAATTGGATCATCGTGTTCAATTGTTTTTAGATAAAATTATTAATAGAGGTTGTCAAAGTTTATTGGATGGGAGCGGAAATCTTTGCAAGTGGTTTGTTGTTTTGTTTCAGTTGGAGAAAGAAACAAATAATCCTGAAGTGATAAAACAAATAATCAGTTCTTATTGTGTGACTGCTTTTCAGCAGATAAAGTATCAGTTAGTTGAAAAAAACAAAGAAGACTGGGTTTTTTTCAGAACAATGGACGCATTGACGATTACTCTAAATGAGAAATTCAATTTAAATCCCGATTTGGTTAAGAATAACATTGCAAAATATCACTGTCATTTTAAAATGTCAGTGGATTGTATCGTGCAACAATATGTTGCTGCACGATTCACTCAAGAAAAAGCATTTTCTCTCAGTCAATGTCCATCAATTGAAATGGACATTCTAAATCGATTGCTAGATGTGGCGATGGGCAAGGGAGACTATGACTATGCTGCGGTATTAAATGATTGCTATGCGGATATTGGGGTAAGGGATCAAAACAGCATATTAATGCGTATATTATCTCCTTACAAAAAAGCATTTAGCCAACATTTATTAGAAAATGAAAGGTATGTTGTAGATACAACTGAAGCAAAAAGTGATAACTCATCAAGTAATGATGTGAGCCCAAGTCAATCAAGAGCATCCTCTTCTGTTTCTGTTGTTAAGAACAGCAGTCTATTTAGCCGATCCAATAGCTGGTCATTCTTGGATAGTCAAGGTAGTCAAGAGGAGTGGGTTGTGGTCGATGATGAAAACGAGCCTGGTTCTCAAGTGCAATCGTCGCCTTAACAATCTCATTCATGCTGAATAAAAAACCGTCCTTGGTTAGGCGTACGTAACGTATTCCATAACCATGTCAAATTTTTTTCTAATAGAGGCGTTAATTGCCAAGGTGGGTTAATGATAACCATTCCGCAGCCGATTAATTGTATGGCGCTCATTGCTTCTGCATGGATACAAAATTCAGTTATTAAACTGGGACGCTGAATGTTGCTTTTTAATTCGCGATAAAAACGCGCAAGTTGCAAGCGGTTTTTAATGGGATACCATACCGCATAAATGCCTGTTTCAAAGCGTTTTATTGCTGACGCGAGCACGGCAGGGAGAGAAAGTAGTTCATCCGATTTTTCATAGGGTGGATCAATCAATATCAAACCTCTACGCTCTTTAGGAGGTAAATGCGCTTTTAGACTTTGATAGCCATCTTGATGATGAATCGCAACGTGTTTGTCTTGCTTGAAAAAATGCTTAAGCGTTTTAATGTCTTCTGGATGGAGTTCGACTAAGATCATGCGATCTTGTGGTCGTAAGAAGCATTTAACGAAATAAGGCGATCCTGGATAGTAACGCAGCTCGGATGCTGCATTCAATTTTTTTACGCAGGTTAAATAATCTTGGATCAAAGAGGGTGGATTTGTTGCGGCGATTATTTTTATTATTCCATTTTCAAATTCTTTACTTTTTTGCGCGAATTCAGAATACAAATCATAATAACCTATGCCTGCGTGTGTATCGAGATAACAAAACGCATTTTCTTTGCGCATTAAGGATTGAATCAGCGCGATTAAAATAATATGTTTGAATGTATCGGCAAAATTGCCAGCGTGATAAATGTGGCGGTAATTCATAGAATAATTGTCATTCCCACAAAGGGTAATGTTCTAATTTAATTTCTTCATTAAAAAATATTTTGGTGCCAGCCGCAAAAGATTCAGTATAATCTGAAATGTAAAAAAGTTTTGAACCTTGTCCTTTCGGGTTGAGAAGTTTATCTTGTTCTAAACGAATTTTGACAGCTTTGGCTACCGTATCCGATGGGTCAATAATTTCAATTTTATTTTGGAAAAAACCGGCTATTTTGTTTTTGACAACAGGATAATGCGTGCATGCGAGCACTAATGCTTCAACGTTTTCTAAATTAGAATGAGACAGGTATTCTTCAACCAAGCGGTCAGTGATACCGTTATTGCCGAATTCTTCGATAGCGGATGCAAGTAAGTTAGTTGCATGAGATGTTAGTTGAATGCCGCAATTTAAGTCATCCACTTTTTTCTTATATATATTGGAATTGACAGTCTGGCGCGTACCAATTAAACCAATTTTTTTATTGGCATAACTTTCACGTAATAATTGAATCGTGGGGTCAACCACATTCATGACGAGCGCTTTGCTTGCAACGTATTCCTTAATTAACTCGTAGGCAGCAGTGGAAGCAGAATTGCACGCGATTAAAATTAATTTACATTGCTGTTGTAAAAGCATTTGTGCAATTTTAATGGAATAAGCTTGAATGGTGGCGGGTGATTTATCGCCATAGGGTAAATGTGCGGTATCGCCAAAATAAATGATATCTTCTTTAGGCATGTGTTTTACGATAGCGCTTGCAACGGTCAGGCCGCCAATGCCGCTATCAAAGATACCAATGGGTTGGGTGGATGCATGCTGGTTCATACAAACAATTATATTCTTGTAAGGGAAGTTATCATAGCGTAAAGAAGTAGATGATGGCTAGAGTAGGTTAAAAATTCATTTGTCGTAACCCCTCTCTTTTAATCTACAAGGCGAGCTAAGCCGCTCCTTGCCGTCGAATCCTTGCACACATGAATAGGATTGACTTATCCACATGTTGATCTTAAGATACGCAATCTTAACTTGAGAGGTATAAAATGAAAGCAAAATTTACTCTTATTCTTGTTCTTATGACTATTTCTTTATTAGGTTTTTTTAAGACAGCACAAGCACAAATATGTCCCCCTGCTTCAGCTTTGCATCACATTAAAGGACAAAATTGGACGTTAGATACGGATTGGGTGGCAAAAGAAGGTTATTTAATTGATCTTAGCTTGGATGATCCAAACAATACGCCTTATATGATTAAGTTAGCAAACGATAGCGATCTTACATCACTCAGTTCAGACGCTCAACTTGCGGTATTTCTAAAGCAAGGAGATTTTAATCGATGGCATGTGTTTTGCAGATATGAAGTTTCTACTGGAGGACAAATCGATGTAGTGACTTATTCTGATAAACGGGGTGATCTTGCACAGCCTCCTTTTAAGTATACAGGTGGTAATGCAGCAAATTCTTATGCGTGTGTTACAACGGCGGTTAATCCTACTTTATGCCAATGGCCTAATTAAAATAACTATAGGTTGTTGCCTATTGGAAGGCTTCCCATATGATTGTAACTGCTGAATTAAGGTTAAACGATATATTCGAATTTTTGTGCTAACTCATATTCTTCAGGCGTATTAATTTCAAGCGTCTTGTGTGTTGTTAAACAAACACGAATTTTGTATCCATGTTCTAGGACGCGTAATTGTTCGAGGCTTTCGGTTTTTTCAAGCGGTGTTTGCGGAAGGTTTTTATAAAGCAAGAGAAAGTCACGACGGAAAGCATATAATCCCATATGATGATAGACCGGGGCTTGTACGGATGTACGAAAATAGGGGATAGGGGAGCGTGAAAAATACAGTGCATTACCTGATAAGTCAGTAATCACTTTAACTGCCCCCGGTGCATGATAGTTGGTTTGTATATCTAACGGATAGGCAAGTGTAGTCATATCAGGTTGTTCACCAGCCAGATAGGGTTCAACCAGTTGTTCTAGCATGCGTGGTTGGATAAAGGGTTCATCACCTTGCAAGTTAATGATGACGTCCATTTCTGGATGTTGCTCGGCGACTTCGGCAACGCGATCTGAGCCAGTCGCAAGGTGAGGGTCGGTCATGATGGTTTTACCCCCAATGCGCTGAATAACGGAGGCAATTTCTTCACTATCGGTCGCGACTATTACATCTGAAAGTATTTTGGAGCGGCAAGCATTTTCATAAACCCATTGAATCATCGGCTTGCCTTGGATAGGCAGCAGAGGTTTACGTGGGATACGAGTCGAGGCTATTCGGCTAGGAATAACACACAGGATTTTCATGAGCGCACTCCTCTTAGAGTGCGCTATTCTACGCTAAATTTTTTAAAATCGATACATAAAGACGCGCTCTAATATTTGCCTATATTGCCAAAATAACGGCAACATTTTTGTTGGCTTAGGCAATTATTTGAACCGTTACAACCAGGATCGGCACATTGACAAGTGTAGCCGTAGTTACAGTTATTTTCTTGATAAGTATCAGTACAGCAACTACCGCTTTTATAGGACGCCGTTTGTGTTGAGATGCAGGTTCTGCAAGCGGCAAAGGAATAACTACTGAATAAAATCCCCAAAAATCCTAGGCAAATGATAAGTTTTGTTCTCATACGCAACCCTCCGGTGACGGAGCTTGGGTAGTTCATGACAACATTCTAAAGTTCATGGTTTCAGTATAACATTTGATGGGGGTAAGGTATTGGCGATTCTCCACCCACTTTTAGGTGTTTAGATCATATTTTTGAAACAAAAGGATTGTTTTTAATATAAAATCGTAAAAGCCTTTTTGCCCAATGTTGTGCATAGTGTACCCCTATGCGAGGCTTTTTTATGATAGTAAATGGGGTGGGGGAGTCTGGAGTTGCAATGTAAAAGTTGTTGCTTAACAAATTGTGCGCATTTAAGTGCATATCAATATGCATCGCCTTGCATAAAAGTCCAGGGCCTTTTGTTCTGGCGTAAATATTTTTGATGGGTTCTACCGCACGTAATAATATTGCAGATCCATGGCCTTCTTTTTCTGTGACAACGTTAACACAATGATACATTCCATAAATCAAATAAACATAAGCATATCCTGGCGCGCCAAACATCACGGCTGTTCGTTTAGTTAAGCCTTTTGCTGAGTGTGCGGCAAGATCATGTGCTCCAAGGTAAGCTTCTACTTCCACAATTTTACCTATGTATTCAATATCATTTAATACATGCACGATATATTTGCCAAGCAATTCTTTAGCAACCAGTTGTGTGTCGCGATCATAAAATTCACGAGATAATTTTTGCATAATAAAAAAACGTCTGATTAGGATCTATTTACAATTCATTTGCTTTCTTTACCAATTCCCCTTGTGAATTAACAACATAATCTTGGCCATTATGTGTGAATGCGACAAGATGAGTAAAGTGTAATGAGCCTTCCCGTACTTTGATTAAAGAATTCCCTAGCGTGTCTTTTAAAGCGGTATCAGGTACAGTAAGAATAGTATCGCGATGAACAGCTATCGTAAGATAACCATGTTGTTGTTTATTTGTCTTGGACTTTATGAGTGCTTCAATATGTTTTTTTTCCGCATAAACAGGACGATTTACACTATATTCATAAAATACTTTAGGGGTTAACATCGCAGACCAGCTACGTAACATCAGTCCTTGAGCATTATAAAGATAAACATACACTAAAACATGATGAATAGAATCTTCTTTTTTTTGACTTTCTTTTTCTGCGGATTTTACCGATTTTATTTGAGTTTCTAAAGTGTCTAATAATGTGTGTAATCGATCTTGTACGAAACGAAATTTGTTACCTACGTGATATTTTTCTCTTAATTCAACATCATGTTGAATCGCTTCGCGAATCAATTGAACGAGTTTTTCATGTTGTTTTAATTCATCATCTATCAGCATGCAATTTATTAACTCTTAATTAGATTTTATAATTTTATCATAGACAAATACGGATGTTAGTTATAGCTTTCTTTTTGAAGAATCAATAATCATTAATTCTTCAATGACTTTACTCAGCTTGTTAATATTTAATGATGTTTCAAGAAGATATTGCACAGACTTGGGAGGGCCGCCTACTTGAGAAGGGGCAGCATTTTGCAAGCCCATAGCGAGCCCGTATGCTTGAGTTGCAATTTGATGTAACGTATTTTTTGCAGCGTTCATATCTGCTATTGCCATATTATCCACTCACTATCGTATTGCACACAAACGAATAATATTACCGGTATTAGGCGGAATTTCTGGTTCGAATAATGCAACGTGCAACACTATTTCTCGCTAATTTTCTTTAGTTGTCTGACTTTGTTCTTCTTCGAGCGTCTTATTTTGTTCTAAATAAGGATCGCCTAATTCTTTATTACGTTGCATAAGATAAGCACGGCGCTGCATGTAAGCATCACGTAAAAAGACATATTTATCCACAGCAACTTCTTCCATCACATTTTGAAAACTTAATAAAGCCGCACGTCTTGAAATAACGCCTAACCCGTAAAGTGCATATCGATCTAATAGCGGATGAATATATGGATAAATAGAAAAAAGGTAATAATCGACAGGCAAACCTATAGCATCGCGTGGTGTGCTTGGTCCAAAGAAAGGTAAAACGAGATAATTAGAGTTTTTATATCCCCATTCTGCTAATGTTAAACCAAAATCTTCTTTGTTTGGCTCAAGGCCTATTTCGGAAGCAACATCAAAAAAACCTAATATTCCAATTGTAGAGTTAATGACAAATCGCCAACCATCGTTAGCAGCCTGATAAATATTAATTTGTAAAATATCATTTGCTATGGTGGGCAAGGTATCAATATTAGCAAAAAAATTGCTAATACCTTTATTGAGAGGTCTAGGTACAACTGCATTGTAAAAGGTAGCGATAGGTTTTAATAATACCTTGTCTAAGAGTTCATTAAATTCATATATCCCTCGATTGAAAGATTCATAAGGGTCTTGGGGGTTAATTGGAGCAGCTAGAGTTATTTGGCCGGCTACATTGAACAGAATAGTCAACATACCAAGTAACAAGAATTTCGGGAATTGCTTATCAATAATCATGTGGATACCTGTTATTTTCTCTGCGACCTATCTCATAGAGGTTATGCAGGAAGTTTCTATGCAAATGAGATTGCTTCAAGGATTTAAAGATGAAACAGCCTCAAATTTACTCTTTTATTAAAACTGTTTTTCTTCAATAATACAAGGTTAATAACTCAAGTGTGACTAATAATGTGAGAATACCAATTATGTTAAATCGACCGCGGCCATTGGTGTTAATTATTCTGGATGGATGGGGCCATCGAGAAGAGAAACAAGCAAATGCTATTGCAGAGGCTCACAAACCCCATTGGAATCAATGTTGGGCGTCTTTTCCACATACGTTAATTTCAGGTTGTGGTCATGCAGTTGGATTACCTGATGGTCAGATGGGTAATTCTGAGGTGGGACACTTAAACATGGGTGCAGGGCGGGTGGTCTATCAAGATTTGACTCGCATTGATCATGCTATTGCTAAAGGTGAGTTTTTTACGAACCCTGTTTTAATTCATTCAATTAATCAAGCGGTACAATCACGTAAAGCCATTCATATTTTAGGGCTTGTTTCGCCAGGTGGAGTTCATAGTCATGAACGGCACATACAAGCTGTAGTCGAATTAGCGAGCAAACAGCAGGCAACAGAAGTTTATATTCATGCTTTTTTAGATGGCCGTGATACGCCCCCGCGCAGCGCAAAAGCGTCTCTTGCTGCATTAACTGAACAGTGTCATAAATTAAAATGTGGAAAAATGGTATCTTTGATCGGTCGTTATTTTGCAATGGATCGTGATAAGCGCTGGGAACGTATCCAAGTCGCATATGATTTGCTTACTCAAGGAAAGGCAGATTATCATGCGACTGATGCAATCAATGCATTAGAACAGGCATATCAACGTGGTGAGACAGATGAGTTTGTTAAAGCGACCACCATTCATCCAGATGATGTAAAACCTATTACTATCCAGGATGGGGACACTATTATTTTCATGAATTTTAGAGCGGATCGTGCACGTGAAATCACGCATGCATTTATTGATACACAATTTACTGGATTTGTTCGTTCTGTTTGGCCAAGAGTAAATTTTATTACGCTCACTGAATATGACTCCACTTTCTTATTACCTATTGCTTTTCCACCGGAACGGCTAGAAAACATTTTAGGAGAATATCTAAGCTCTCTTGGCTTAAAACAACTACGCATTGCTGAAACAGAAAAATATGCGCACGTGACATTTTTTTTTAATGGTGGAATTGAAAAACCTTATGCGGGCGAAGAGCGCGTTCTTATTCCTTCACCGAAAGTGGCAACCTATGATCTCAAGCCTGAAATGAGCGCTCTGCCATTAACAGAACGATTAGTGGCTGAAATTAAAAAGGGTTCTTATGATGTCATTATCTGTAATTTTGCTAATGCCGATATGGTTGGACATACTGGAAATTTGCCAGCTACGATCTCTGCAATCGAAATTCTTGATCAGTGTATCGGTAAGATCGTGACTGCTTTACAAGAGGTGGGCGGTGAAGCGTTGATTACCTCGGATCATGGAAATGCAGAGATCATGTTTGACGAACAGACAAACCAGCCGCATACCGCGCATACGCATGAACAGATTCCATTAATTTATATGGGTCGAAAAGCACGAGTTGTTAAAACAGAGGGTATATTATCAGATATTGCACCTACCATGCTGTATTTGTTAGGATTTGCTCAACCTAAAGAAATGACAGGAGAGTCCCTATTTGAATTATGCAATAAATGAATTACCCTGTTCTTCCAAAAAATGCGTTATAATTAAAAAATAAGGTATAAAGCTTTTAAGGAAAAAACCTATGAAATGCCATCCTACCTTTATTGCTCGTTTCTTCAGTATCCCACTCGCTATTTTTTTGTGTTCAAATGTGTTCGCTTTTAGAGAGGACAATAGCAGTACAGCTGTATTGCTTCCTGCAAAAGACAAAAAAGTTGAAGCATTACAAGAAAGCGATGTTTCGCGTTTTACCAATGCGATTGGCCAAATTAAAGATTTTTATGTTCAGCCTATTAGCGATAGCAAGTTATTAGAAGATGCTATACGTGGCATGCTAAGTGGCTTGGACCCTCATTCAGAATATCTTGATAAAGATTCTTATAAAACATTATTAATGACTACAAGCGGTGCTTTTGGTGGTTTAGGTATAGAAGTGACCGGCGAATATGGAGTACTTAAAGTAGTTAGTCCTATTGACGATACGCCTGCAGCAAAAGCAGGTATCAAGTCAGGTGATTATATTGTGGCAATTGATGGCAAGCTCGTGAATGACATGACGCTCAATGAAGCGGTTGACCGTATGCGTGGTAAGAAAGGCACGTTTGTTACGCTTACGGTCATTCGTAAAGGTGAAAAAAATCCCTTAATTTTGAAATTAACGCGCGATGAAATTCGTATTGTAACGATTAAAAGCAAGATGTTAGAGGATGGATATGGTTATGTGCGAATTAGCGAATTTCAAGAACCCACTCCAGAGCTTCTTGTTGCTGCTATTGATAAATTAAAGAAAGAAGCAGGTGGTAATATAAAAGGACTTGTTCTTGACTTACGTAATAATCCTGGCGGATTACTAGAAACGGCAGTGCAAGTTGCTGATGTATTTTTAGATAGCAAAAAATTAAATAAGTTTAACAATCAAATTGTTTATACTGAAGGACGTTTACCCAGCGCGCTTTATAGTGCGAAAGCAACGCCTGGTGATCTATTAGAGGGTGCCCCCATTGTTGTGATAGTGAATGAAGGTTCAGCGTCTGCTTCAGAAATTGTTGCGGGTGCTTTGCAGGATTATCATCGTGCCGTTATTGTGGGGATCAACAGTTTTGGCAAGGGCTCGGTACAAACAGTTTTACCTTTAGATAATGATCATGCAATAAAATTAACAACCGCACTTTATCATACGCCTTCTGGAAGATTGATACAAAATAAAGGCATTGTTCCTGATATTGTGGTGGAAGATTTACAGGTTTCGGGGAATAAAGCTAACAATCTGATGCTTGCTCCTATTAGAGAATTTGAGTTAAAAGGACATTTACCTGGTATTAAAGATAAAGATCCTGAAAACAAAGTTGTTAGTATTAAACCTAACTTAGCTGATTTGGCGCGCACGGATTTTCAGCTCTATCAAGCATTAGAAATTTTAAAGACGATGCGTATGCTAGGTGATCGCACCACTATAACAACTAATCCAATTTTTGTTGCGGCCCCAGAGAATGCTGCTGCTACTGCAGTGCCGAAAAGTAATTAAACCTGCATATTGCGTAAAGCAATGCAGGAATTACAGTAAATCCATTATCGCATCAACTTCAATGGATGCCCCTTTAGGTAAAGCGTGCACTTGAATGGATGTTCTTGCGGGATACGGTTGCTTAAAATACTGTGCAATGGCTTCATTCACGATCGATATAGCTGATAAGTCAGTGAGGTACACTGTCAATTTGACAATTTTTTCTAGGTTTCCTCCGGCAGCTTCCGCCAGATTTTTTATATTTTTAAAAACTTGATCTATTTGTTCTTTAGTATCGTTGCTAATGAGCGACATCGTTTTCGGATTAAGAGGAATTTGTCCGGAAAGATACACGATGTTTCCCGCGTTGATTGCTTGAGAATAATTTCCTATTACCGCGGGCGCTTTATCTGTGTGGATGGCTTGTCGCATGAATGACCTCATTTATTTTT
Source organism: uncultured Coxiellaceae bacterium (assembly GCA_964484285.1). Lineage (GTDB taxonomy): Bacteria > Pseudomonadota > Gammaproteobacteria > DSM-16500 > DSM-16500 > CAZUQP01. The sequence continues at coordinate 22,141 of CAZAEO010000012.1, forward strand.
TGTACTTTTTCTTTTTGTATTGACTAGGGTTAAAAATTCTACTATGGCAATAATCATATAATAAAGCATGACAGCAATAATAATAAAAGGAATAAATAATGGCAAAGAAGATGACCAAGTTTGTTTAAGTGCCAAGACTACAATTTGAGGATCGGTTGGATTGTACCAGCATGTATAGGTTGAGCCAATGGTAAATTGATCAAGCATAGCGTGTTGGCTTGTTTTGCCTGTTGAAAAAGAATGATCGAGTCCATGTCCTGAGGCGGCTATCTGTTGATAATGTGCGCCTTGCGCGACATAAGTTACAAGAAAAACAACGCGATAGCGTTGAATAAACTTGCCAGTGGTTTCAAGCTTTGCATTATCAATTTTGCATTCTGTTTGTTCGTAAGCAATTTTGACTTGTTTATTTGGGTAGATATCTGTGTAGTAAATAAAATAGATATACGCGATACAGCCAATTAATACGATGAGCTGCAGAGTAAATAAAGTAATTTTACGTCCAGAAGCAATAATGTTTTTTTTATCCATGCTATGTCTTATGTTTAAAGGGTGATGTTTTTAAAAATATAAAAAAATGCGCAACAACTTGCGCATTTTTCAAATTTGAATGAATGGTTGAGTAGATTTTTTTATTTTTTCTGCGTTTCTCCGCAACCGCAGCTACTGCATGAACCTGCAGAAGTTTTACAGCATGCGCAGTGAGAACGATTGCAACAGCACAAGCAAAGATTGTAGATCCAACCTAAAATGAGTCCGCTGAAAAATCCTTTTAAAAATCCCCATCCAGCTACAATCCAAGCTCCTTTCATAGATGCTTCGACGCCAGGGTACATTGTTGCCCAGCGGGTCATCATATCCGCTCCAAATCCACCTTGCGCTGCAGATATTCCTATAGCAAGCATCCAGCCGCCACAGAGCACACCAAGAGCAACGCCTAGCGCAACAGCGCTTAATCGCGCACGTTTCAGTGACATATTATCCTCCCTTCCTAAGCAAAATTTATAAATTCATGTAGATAAAAACGTTCTTACTGGTACCATTATAACATGGCGCACATAATAACGTGAGTATTCATAAAATAGCTTGTTAAATTGAATGTTGATCAATTATATTGATTTTGTACTTTTTTCCATTTAAGGAACAATATGAGTAAGAGAATTATTATTTGTTTTATTCTGGTCGGGTTTTTCTTGAACATTAATGTTGGTTTTGCTAGAGAACCCGCGAATCTTGATGTCATTAAATCATCACTGATGAAATATCATGATTCAGGCGAGTATCAGAAAGATCAAGCAAAAGTGATTGACCAAGCCATGCAATATTTAAAAACACAGCTTGAAAAAGAACAGCGTATTAAAAGCGGTAAAAAATTTGCTATTGTGCTGGATATTGATGAAACATCGTTATCGAATTATCCAGATATGGTTCGTATGCGGTTTGGCGGTTCATTATCACAAATGATTGCTGCAGAAGATCAAGGTGCCGATCCTGTCATTAAACCTACTCTCAAACTCTATCGTTATGCAAAAGCGAATCATGTTGCAGTTTTCTTTATTACCGGCCGTACTGAACGAGAACGTGCTGCCACTGAAAAAAATCTTATCAATGCGGGTTTCCAACATTGGGATGGTTTGATTATGAAACCAGATGGTTATCAACCAAAATCCGCTGCATTCTATAAAACGGATGCGCGCAGTAATATTGAAAAACAAGGCTATACAATCGTATTGAATATCGGCGATCAACAAAGTGATTTGCTCGGCGGATATGCTGAGAAAACATTTAAATTACCGAATCCGTATTATCTGATTCCTTGAAAGGATTCTATTTTTTTTTAGGAAGACGAATCAGTCCATAGTGGTTATCAAATTCCTCTTGGACAGAAGGATGGCGATCGCGGTATTGATGGAGATAAGCAAAATAGACCTTTGCTTTATTCATATGTTCTATGTCAGATCGGTATTTCCCGATCAATCGACTTGCGGATGTTTGATGAATATCAATTACCAAATCAAAATTGGAAAGTAACTTATGCAATGTAAAAGGTTCAGGGCTTGCTTCCCAGCCAATTGTCCGGCATAGGATAGGTTTTTGTAAAAATGTAGGTATTTTTTTCTTACGTGCTTCAATCAAATCAATAGCTGTAATGGGTTGGTTTAATTGTGCAACATGCGCTTCAAAAGAAGCTGGCGGAGGAGTTTTTAACATCAGTTGATCTGTTAGACCAAAACGTGGGATCATGGCTGTGTATGTTCCTGTATATGTTGTAGATGCGATGGCAAAATACTGTTCTCCTAGTTTTTTTGCAAGATATCCTCCCGTCCAAAGATCGGTACTGTCAGGCCACACATCTTTTTGCACGTGACCATTGTGTGCCCAATAAAATATTTTTGATCCTGGCGTCTGTGCTTGCAGCCATAAAATGTTCTCTGCCATTGCACGTTCACGAGCAGTAAAATCAGAATGATATTCTGCATATTGTTTCACTAACATGACATTTTGTTTAATCCAGGGATCATGAACTTGATTTGCAAGATGATCAATGTGAGTGATTAATGTTTGGTAATCACGGCTTATTTGGATTTCTTTTCTTAATTCCTGCTGTTTTGCAAAATCTATATAATCAGCATTATAAAGTTTTGTACGGATGGTTTTTAATTGTGTAGTGATAGCGCCAATGGTTTTGATCGCATTAGAATCTTTTTGTTCCACAAAATAGTTATTAAGCAATGCAAGTGAAGCTTCAGGCAAAGAAAATTGAACATCACAATCACACCCTCTAAATTGTATTTTATTTTTTGCGGTTTGATTGTATTTTCGCATCCATTCCACGATATCGAGCATCTCTTCTGTTGCGTAAGGAAAAAGCTCTATCTTTTCAAGCAATTTTATCGGATTATCTGGTGCACCTAATACATACTTATTTAATTCTTCTGTTCGAACCATTCCCCCTTCAATTACAAAAATATTAAAATCCATTGTCTTAACTAAAAATTCAAATAAGCGGTGTTTCATTTGGGAAAATTCGCGTGTTCCGTGAGTTCCTTCTCCTACGCCGACAATACGAACATCTTGTTTGCGCAAAATATTATTTAAAAACGCAAGATCATGGAAATCGGAAGCATTGTCTAGTGGACTCAGCGAAACGCTAATCTCTTTTAGTTCACTGAGTTCACTTTCTTGTTTATTTTCATCATTTCTATTGTTCATGGGATTTTTCAATATTTATTTAATAGTATTATTATACAACAAAAACGGGCTTTTAAGATAAGACAGATATTAAATAACTTGCTATGTGGTCGTATAATCCTTGCATTTCGCTATCAAACCATATCACGTTTGGCCAACTGCGTAGCCAAGTTAATTGCCGTTTTGCTAGCTGGCGTGTTGCAATAATCCCGCGCTCTTGCATTTCTGCAAAAGTGAGTTTTCCTTCTAAATAGTGCCATACTTGTCGATAACCGACAGAACGCATCGCTGGCATTGCTTCTGTTAAATGGCCACGTGCATATAATTTTTTTACTTCTTCAATGAATCCTTCCGCTAACATGTGTTTAAAACGTTCTGCAATGCGTGTATGCAATATTGCGCGATTGGATGGTGCGATAGCAATGTTACAAATTTGATAACCTGCTAATGCTTCTCCGCTTTCTTCTTGCCACGTAGATAAATTCTTGCCGGTTAACTCATATACTTCTACAGCGCGTGAAATGCGCTGACTATCATGCGGATGAATGCGTGCAGCAGCAATAGGGTCTATTTTTGTTAAGTAATCATGTAAGGCAGGCCAACCTGATTCTATTGCTTTTGCAGATATTTTTTTTCTAATATTTTCATCTGCTGAGGGTAAATCAGATAATCCTTGTTGTAATGCACGAAAATATAACATAGTTCCACCGACCAACAGTGGAATTTTATCCTGTGCTAAAATAGCATGAATTTCACGTAACGCGTCTTGACGAAACTGTGCTGCAGAGTAAGCATTTTCAGGTTCGCGAATATTAATGAGACGATGCGGTGCAATTTTTAAAATATCGTCAGTCGGTTTTGCTGTGCCAATGTCCATTCCGCGATATACCATGGCAGAATCAACACTAATAATTTCGAAAGGAAATTGTTGGACTAATTTAACAGATAATTGTGTTTTCCCCGATGCAGTCGGCCCCATTAAACAGATAATTGGTTGCATCATCAACGACCACGCAAAAATAATTTATCTAATTCTGCGAGCGAAAACTGCGTCCATGTTGGGCGTCCGTGATTGCACGAACTGCTGTGTTCAGTATTTTCCATGGCGCGTAATAGCGCATTCATTTCTGGAAGAGTTAATTTACGTTGTGCACGTACAGCAGCATGACACGCCATTGTGCCCAGTATATGTTGAATAAAATGGTCAATGCGCTCACTTTTTTCTGTTTGAACTAAATCAGCCGCAATATCACGCAGTAAAGGTTCAATCTGACTATCACGTAATAAATCGGGAACTTCACGTACTACGATCGTCGTTTGACTAAGACGATCAATATGAACACTGAGTTGTTGCAATGTGCCTTGATGATTTTCCAAAGCAATTGCTTCGCGTTCGCTGAAATTAATGGTCAAAGGAACTAATAAGGGTTGTGCCGTTAATTTTTTTTCTGCGATCTGTTGCTTTAATTGTTCATAGATAACACGTTCATGCGCAGCATGCATGTCTACTAACACTAAGCCTTCGGTATTTTCTGCTAAAATATAAATATTTTTTAATTGACCTATAGCAAAACCCAATGGCGGGATGTCTGTTTGTGGTGCAGGCTGAACCTCTATTTTAACATCCGCGTGTAGTTGTTGATAAACGGCCATTTGTTCATGTACTTTCATGGGCATCTTGAATTGTTCGAGTGGCTTAGCTTGGGCGTCATATTTTTTAACAGGTATTTCAGTAAACGTCTGCATTGTTTGTGTTATTGCAGGTGTATTATTTCCTGGACGAATATGTGCGAGAGCGTCTTGCAAACTGCGATAAATAAAATCATGCACCAAACGACTTTCACGAAAACGCACTTCATGTTTGGTAGGATGTACATTGACATCCACTTGTTCTGGCGAAATTTCTAAAAACAATACAAACGCAGGATGTCGATCACCGTATAACACATCATGATAGGCTTGACGTACTGCATGATTTACTAATTTGTCGCGAACGATGCGGCTATTCACGTAAAAATATTGCAGATCAGCTTGTGAGCGAGAAAAAGTAGGTAATGCAATCCAGCCAGATAATTTTAATCCGGCGGTTTCGGCGGAAATATGTAAAGCATTTTCTAGAAAGGCTGATCCACATAAGCTTTCTATGCGCTGTTCCCGTTCTTTATCAGAATGCGCTGCGCGATAGTGGCGAATTAATTTTTGATTATGCTTCAAGGTAAATTGAATGGGAAAACAGCTTAATGCAACGCGTTTAATTAATTCATCAATATGAGCAAATTCCGTTTTTTCGGTGCGTAAAAATTTTTTGCGAGCAGGCGTATTAAAAAATAAATCACGTATTTCAATCGTTGTGCCTTGCGGGTGTGCCATTGGATTTAACTCGGGTAAAGATTCAGTCGTGCAGGTTTTGACTTGCCATCCTGTTTGATTGACAACAGATGATGTTAACGTGAGACGAGCAACAGAGCTGATGCTTGCTAATGCCTCGCCACGAAAACCCAGCGTAAAAATACGTTCTAGATCTGCAAGTGTTTTAATTTTACTGGTTGTATGGCGATCTAATGCTAAAATCAAATCGTCCGCATGAATGCCGCAACCATTATCATGCACGCGAATTAAACGTGTGCCGCCGTTTTCTATTTCTAAATCAATTTTTGTGGCAGTCGCATCGAGACTGTTTTCTATTAATTCTTTCACAACAGAAGCAGGCCGTTCGATGACTTCGCCGGCAGCAATTTGATTGGCTAATGTGGTTGTTAATTTTTGAATTCTGGACATTGCTAGGTACCTGTGTGATCGAGAGAATTTTTTTGTAAATAAATACGAATACCATCATATATTGCCTGTGCGATTTTGGTTTGATAATTCTTGTCGCGCAAATGACGTTCTTCTTTGGTATTAGATAAAAAACCTGTTTCAACTAAAATAGATGGAATATCCGGCGATTTTAAAACCATAAAGGGTGCTTGTTCAACGCGGGAGTAGTGGAGTGTGGTCACTGTTCTTAATTTAGATAACATAATGGTGCCTAAACGCAAACTATCGGTGATTGTTGCTGTTTGTGCAAGATCAATTAATACAGAACGCAACAAATAACTTTGATCAGTCAGTTCGCTTAAATCAACACCGCCTAGTTCAGAATAGTTGTCACGTCTTGCAAGCCAGCGCGCAGCTTCACTGGTCGCACCGTGTTGAGACAAGGCATACACCGATGCGCCACCCGCTTCGGTATTGAAATAAGAATCTGCATGAACTGCAATAAACAAATTTGCATTGGCTTTTCTGGCTAATTTTAATCTGTCGCGTAGGGGCACGAAATAATCGCCACGTCGGGTCAGCAATGCACGCACGCGAGGTTGTTGATTAAGTAAATCAACGAGTTGTTTCGCGATTGCTAACGTGACATTTTTTTCTTTAGTGCCAAGAAAACCAAGTGCACCAGGATCTTTGCCACCATGTCCTGGATCAATGACGACTACAATAGGACGAAGAGGGGGGGCAGATGGCTTAATAAGGGTGGTTTGGGTTGCAGAAGAATAAATAGCAATGATTAATTTTGTATTATACGAAGGTGACAATATTTTAAATTGGCTGTTTGCATTGATATCTAATACGACACGTAATGTACCTGATTTCGGGTAGCCATAGCGTATGTTCTTTATGAGGGTGTTAGTCAGAGAAATAGTTTTTATCGATGTTGTGAAACGAGTGCGTGGAAAATCTATCACGAGACGTTTGGGACGAGATAAGCTAAATATACGTTGCGTGTCGAGTTGGTTCCGCACAAAAGTAACTTGTGTAGCAGATTCTTTGTGTGCAATCTGCATTGCAATGAGTTTGGTATTTTCAGCATGCGTTATGACAGAAAACAGTATAATGAAGCATGCAATGATTTTTTTGAACTTATTCATTTTGCTCAAACCGATGCAAAATAGTTTCTCCACGCGTGGAATGTGGAATTAGTTTAACATTCCGTTCGTTCGAGTCTACTTCAATATAACAAGATATATCAGGTGAAGGTAATACGCCTGCGCCCTGTTCGGGCCATTCGATTAAACAAATAGCATGCGGTGAAACATAATCTTGAATGCCAATGTCGTGTAGCTCATGCGGGTCTCGTATTCGATAGAAATCAAAGTGATACACCTTGCATTTAGCCAATTCATACGGTTCAACTAATGTGTAAGTAGGGCTCTTCACGCGGCCGCGATAGCCTAACCCTTGCAAGAAGCCGCGTGAAAGGGTGGTTTTGCCTGCACCAAGCGGTCCATATAAAAAAATTACCGCTGTTTTATCCATGCTAGTAGCTAACTTACTGCCGAACGCCAGCATAGCTTCTTCAGAGGGAATACGCAGTTTGATAGACAGGTTTTTCATAGTTGAACCCATATAGTAGGTAACATGGGATAGGTCACAAATAGCATCACATTTGACACGCATCT
>CAZAEO010000013.1:0-28891 GCA_964484285.1 uncultured Coxiellaceae bacterium
TTTCGATTGAGGAACGTTTCAAGATCGATGTAAGCCGTGTTGTTAAAAACCTAAAATTCAGGTGTGAGAGGTATATGTTGCTGCGTCGGTTTACGGATTTTATTTTACAAAGCCACTTGCAGGCAATGGGAGTGGCGTTTTTACTGTCATTTATTCCGTTGGTCGGTGGCAGCTTAAGTATTTTGATTGCAGCCTTAGTAACTTTACGTAAGGGTGCATTTGCGGGCACGTTGGTGTTATGTGCAGCGATTGTACCGTACTTATTGAGTTATGCGTATAGTGCGTCAGAACAGACGCAGGTTATGTTAATTGCTACAACAATTATTATCACGATTAACATATTAACATGGTTGTACGCGCTTCTTTTGCGACGTTATAACAACTGGAGTTTGGTAATAGAGATAGCGGCATTATCAGGAATAATTGCTGTAGGTGTTATCTACTTTATTTATCCTGATGTGCAAAGTTGGTGGCTTGCAGAGCTGAGCAAGTATACAAACAAAATGATGGAACAAGCTGCAGCGGATGGCGCAGCGCTTCCAGAAGAGATGCAAGCAGGCATCACGACGAGTGTTCAAGAATTTAAGCGATATGCAACTGGAATATTGGTTGTTTCTATCCTATTTAATGCCGTGTTCCAGTTAATTTTAGCGAGATGGTGGCAGGCAATTGTATTTAACCCTGGAGGGTTACGTAAAGAGTTGCATCAGATTCGTTTAAGTTCTCTCGCAGTTGTGGTTTTTATTGTTGTTGCAGGATTGGCTTACGCAGGGCAGGCATTTAGCTTAGACATTTTGCCAATTGTAGTAACAGCATTTTGTGCGGGTGGATTGAGTTTGATACATAATTTGCTTATGTCAAATACCGCAGGATGGTTTTGGCTAACACTTGTTTATTTGGGCGTCATGTTTTTATCTTGGATGGGTATTGTAGTCATTGCAATGGCAGGGGTATTAGATAGTTTGCTGGATTTTCGCAAGCGATTGGGAACAATGAATTGAGATTAATTTTAAAAAATGGGGTGATAAAGTGGAAGTGATCTTATTAGAAAAAATTCGTAACTTAGGAGCATTGGGCGATAAAGTTAAAGTCAAGGCGGGTTACGGACGTAATTATCTTGTGCCGCAAGGTAAAGCAGTTTATGCAACGACGGATAATATCGCTAAATTTGAAGCGCATCGTGCAGAGCTTGAAAAAGCAGCAGCAGAAAATGTCAAAGCAGCAGAAGCAAGAAAGAATGCGCTTGCAGCATTAAAAGTGCTTAATATTGTTGCTAAAGCGGGCGAGGAAGGAAAATTGTTCGGTTCAATTGGTACGCGTGATATTGCTGCTGCAGTCACGAAGGCTGGTGTGGAAATCAGCAAAAGTGAAGTTCATTTGCCATCAGGTGTATTGCGTCAAATAGGCGAATATGAAATTGAAGTCGAGTTGCACAGTGATGTCAGTGCTGTTATCAAACTGAATATTACTCCAGAAGCGTGATTGTTTTGTAACGTTTTCTTTTTTGTAAATTTTGAGAGGTTTATAACAAATCTCTCTTTGCTTCCTTCCTGCAATAACGCCCAGTCCACTTCAAAGCGCGAACAGTAGACAGGTTTTGCCAAACAGTTACCATAACCTTGGACAACCTTCTCTAATAATGAGAAAATTTAGCTTTTATATGTGAGTACTTATGGATACACAAGCTCCCATAAAGCGTGCTAAATCTCGTACAGCCAATACTGATTTCGTAAAGGTACCGCCGCATTCTATTGAAGCTGAGCAATCGGTACTGGGCGGTTTAATGCTAGATAATCGGGCGTGGGACCAAATTGCTGATCGGGTACACGAAAATGACTTTTATCGTCATGACCATCGTTTGATTTATCGTGTGATGAACAAACTGGCAGATCACACAAAGCCGCTTGATGTGTTAACTGTTGCTGAAGCGTTAAGGGAAATTCATGAATTAGAGAACGCGGGTGGGGACGTTTATCTTTTTGAACTAGCCAATAATATACCCAGTGTAGCAAACATAAAGGCCTATGCTGACATTGTACGTGAACGTTCTGTTTTGCGGCAGTTGATTGGGACAGCAAATGATATTGCCGGCCGTGCATTTAATCCGCAAGGACGCACGAGTGTAGAATTATTAGATGAAGCGGAACGACAGGTTTTTGCCATTAGTGAACAAGGTGCCCGCAATGGGGGGCCAGTTAACATTAATGAATTCCTGGCTAAAACCATGGAACGCATCGACACGTTAGCTAATCTGGATGATCCGATTACGGGGGTTCCCACTGGTTATCATGATTTGGATGAAAAAACCTCCGGCTTACAACAAGCTGATTTGGTTATCATTGCAGGCCGACCTTCAATGGGTAAAACCACGTTTGCTATGAATATTGCTGAGCATGTGGTGATGAAGAGTCAATTACCTGTGTTGATATTTAGCATGGAAATGCCTGGCGAAGCTATCGTTATGCGTTTATTGTCATCGTTATCACGGATCGATCAACTTAAAATTCGTACCGGTAAAATTGAAGAGCAAGATTGGCCACGCGTGATGTCGTCAGTCAGCATATTAACAGAAGCGCCGATGTTTATTGATGATAGCCCAGCGCTGAGTCCCGCCGAATTGCGTGCGCGTGCCAGACGATTAGCCAAAGAGCAGGGGCAAATTGGCATGATTGTGGTGGATTATTTGCAGTTGATGCAAGTGCCTGGCTTTAATGAAAACCGCACGGCAGAAATTTCTGAAATTTCTCGTTCATTAAAAGCATTAGCCAAAGAATTGAATGTGCCTGTTATTGCGTTATCACAATTAAATCGTGGTTTAGAACAACGAGCAGATAAACGGCCAGTCATGTCTGATTTACGTGAATCCGGCGCTATTGAACAAGATGCAGATTTGATTTTATTTATTTATCGTGATGAAGTGTATAATGAAAATAGCCCAGACAAAGGCACAGCAGAAATTAATATTGCAAAACAACGTAATGGTCCTATTGGCAAAGTTCGCTTAACTTTCTCAGGCCAGTATACTCGTTTTGATAATTTTACTCGAAATCCTTACTAGAATTTATGAGCCGTCCAACACAAATTACAATTCATTTAGCTGCATTAAAGCATAATCTTCAACAGGTCCGAAAGATGGCCCCGCATAGTTCGGTGATTGCCATGGTGAAGTCAGATGCGTATGGCCATGGACTCACGCGTGTTGCAACAGCATTAACCGATGTAGAAGCATTAGGGGTGGCCTGTTCAGAAGAAGGATTGATGCTGCGTCAGGCGGGTGTAAAAAATCCAATCGTATTAATGGAAGGATTATTTACGGCAAATGAATTAATCAACGCGGTTGCGTATGATTTTGTTATTGTCGTGCATCATGTTTCGCAAGTTGAAATGCTGGAAAAAAATCCGAATCAGGGTTCTATTCCGATTTGGTTGAAAATTGATACAGGTATGCATCGTTTGGGATTTGAGCCAGGCCAGGTGCAAGACATTTATTCGCGCTTAATGAATTGCCCTACAGTCAAAAAACCCATTGGTTTGATGACGCATTTTGCTCAATCGGATTCGCCTGATCGTGTAGTCACGACACAACAAATTGAAATTTTTAATGAAGTTACAAAAATGCTGTCAGGGCCGCGTAGTCTCGCAAATTCAGGTGGCATTATCGCTTGGCCGTCAACACATGCAGATTGGGTACGTCCCGGCATTATGCTTTATGGAGCATCTCCTTTTGCAGATCAAAACGGTATTAAACATCAATTGCAGCCAGTCATGACGCTTAGTTCAGAATTAATTGCCATTCATCAATTAGCAAAAGGTGCGCGAGTGGGTTATGGCGGCACTTGGACTTGTCCAGAAGACATGCGTGTCGGAGTTGTTGGGATTGGGTATGGCGATGGTTACCCAGCGCATGCGCAAAATGGTACACCTGTTTTAGTAAACAATCGTCCTTGTTCGTTAATAGGTCGAGTTTCGATGGATATGATGACTGTTGATTTACGTACTCAACTGCAAGCCAAAATAGGCGACCCTGTATTATTGTGGGGGCCCGGGTTACCTGTGGAAGTCGTAGCAAAACACAGCAATACCATTGGCTACGAATTATTGACACGTATCACGCAGCGTGTGCGTATTGTGTGTGAGCCTTTCAAAGCGCATGCTTAGTGTTCAAGTTTTTAAAGTATTCCACAGCTTCTTGGAGGGATTGGGCGGCATAGATTTTCATGCTATCCGTTGTTTCTTTAGGGGTATTTGCATGCGGTACGATGGCGTGTTTAAATCCGTGTTTAGCTGCTTCACGTAAACGTTCTTGACCATTTTGTACAGGCCGAATTTCGCCTGAGAGACCTACTTCACCAAAAATCAGCATATCGTGCGGGATCGGGCGATTGCGTAAACTAGATAAAACAGCCAGCAATAGTGCTAAGTCGCCGCTGGTTTCAGTGATGCGTACTCCGCCTACTGCATTCACAAATACATCCTGATCAAACGTGGCAATACCACTGTGGCGATGTAATACTGCGAGTAACATGGATAATCGTTGTGGATCCATCCCAACACAAATTCTGCGTGGATTGGCCATATGACTTTGATCAACCAGCGCTTGAACTTCCACTAGCAGAGGCCTACTGCCTTCTTTAGTTGCTGTAATGACACTGCCTGAAACAGGCTGGGAATAACGCGATAAGAAAATGGCAGAGGGATTATTGACCTCACGTAATCCTTTGTCAGTCATAGCAAAAATGCCTAATTCATTCACTGCACCAAAGCGGTTTTTTATGCTGCGAATTAAACGGTAACGACTGTCTTGTTCTCCTTCAAAGTACAACACAGTATCAACCATATGTTCAAGCACACGTGGGCCTGCAAGCGTGCCTTCTTTGGTAACATGACCAGCGAGAAACAAGGCAGATTGGGTTTGTTTAGCAAATTTTACTAATTGTGCGGCGCTCTCCCGCACTTGTCCCACGCTACCTGGCGTGGATTGCAGTAAATCGGTGTGCATGGTTTGAATGGAATCAATTACGAGGATACGCGGTTGTTCTTGTTGTGCTAGTTTTAAAATGCGTTCCACATGGGTATCAGCAAGTAATAGTAAATTTTTTTCAGGTAAACCCAAGCGACGTGCGCGTAACGTTACTTGCTGCAAGGATTCTTCGCCTGTGACATACAGTACTTTTACATAGTGATTAAGATGGCAAAGGGTTTGCAGTAATAGTGTAGATTTGCCAATGCCTGGGTCACCACCCAGCAATACCACTGAACCCATCACGAGCCCACCTCCCAGCACGCGGTCTAATTCTTTTGACCCTGTTGCGAGACGAGCTTCTTTTTCTTGCAACGTGATTTCTGTCATCTGTGTTATGACGGGTTCGCCAGTTGCATAACCTTGATAACGTGGATGCGATGCTGTTTGAATCACTTCTTCTACAATGCTATTCCATGCGCCGCAACCTAAGCATTGACCGGACCATTTAGGAAATTGTGCACCACATGTTTGGCAGGTATGGATGACTTTGGTTTTTGTCATAGGGGGTTTAATCTTCTATTAATAAATGCAAGGCAGATGAATCTAGTTCACCATGGCCTTTTAATACGAGGCGATCCAAATTATGCATGGCTAATTGGGCACTGGCCAAATCCAAGCCTGCTTGATGGGCTTGCTCTAGGGCTAAATGCATATCTTTTCGATGCAGAACAGATTTAAAACCTGGTTTATAGTCATTCTCTAACATACGGTTGCCATGAATTTCCAACACGCGGCTGTTGGCAAATCCACCCATTAATGCTTCACGTACTTTGGCTGGATCGACACCGGATGCTTTAGCGAGTGATAAGGCTTCGCTGACGGCAATAATCGTTTCCGCAATAATAATTTGATTGCATGCTTTTGCAATTTGGCCAGCGCCATGTGTTCCAATATGTGTAATTTGTTTACCTAATTTTTTTAGAATAGGGTGTACTTTTTCAAGTACTGTTTCTTTACCGCCTACCATAATCGTTAATGTTCCCTCTATTGCACCTTTTTCACCGCCGGAAACAGGTGCATCTAGCATTTCAATGTGTTTTTTAGCGAGCTGTGCGGCGATTCGTTTGGTCGCAGCAGCAGAAATAGTGCTCATATCGATGACAATTAAGCCCGTTTTTGCGTTATGAATAATGCCGTTTTTGCTGAGTAATACTTCTTCTACATCGGTTGTTGCCGGCACCATGGTAATGAGTACATCCACTGCAGAAGCTAATTCTTTAGGAGAAGAATAGACTTTTGCACCTGCTCTCGTTAATGCTTTAGCCAGTTCGGCGCGTCGTGCGTAAACAGCGACAGAATAACCTGCATTAATTAAATTCAATGCCATAGGTTTTCCCATGATACCTAAACCTATAAAACCGATATGTTGCATAGTTGACCTTCCCTAATGAGATGTTAATTCGTGTTTATATATTTATATGGCATATCATAATCCTAAATTCGGCAGTTGTAACCGTAGTGAGAAGGGCTAATAACATAAGGTTCAAATACTGTCACGCCGTGTTACAGCGGGTATGACATCTTTTGTTATTTCTAATGAAGCAGATCGTTGCCCAGGTGATGTTGCATGAGAAGATAAAAATAAATGCGGATTTTGATGATAGCACATTATCGATTTAGTCGATTTTTCTTTTGCGTTTTTTTGCAATGCATTTATTTTTGCAAGCAATTCACAGGTTGCTGATAACACAGGATTCAAATGTTTTTTGATTGCAGTATTGTGTTCTAATTCAAGCAACTCCAAGATAAGATAGGTAGCAAGTGATTCACAATAATCGGGTGAGTCGGTTTTCATTGCGCGTAAATGTCTCACTATTTTATTGCGAGTGAATTGAGCCCCCATGAATTCCAAATGGAGTGTCATTAAATCATTCATTAATTTTTCATGAACTGCTTGATTGAGTTGTGGTAGAAGTACGTGGGATTCTAATGGATAATGGATGCAGAGCGTTTCATATACGTTAATGATCAGTGTTAGTTTATTATAAGATAAGATACACTCAAGTAAGTCTTTTCTAATAGAAGATAATTTTATGGGTTCATAAGTATAGATATCCATTTTTTTACCAAAAATAGCTGTTATGTTTTCTTCGCGGTTTTCGGGCGATATTTTTTTAAATTTGTTAAATGATGCATTATGCTTTTTTAATCCCGGTTTTTGCGGGTCGGCATGCAGAACCATATTGTTTTCTGTTAGCAGTTTTTCTTCATTAATACTGGTTGTATTAGAGATCACAATCTGTGAAAGATGGGTTGGGAATGCTTGATTAAAATTTTTCTGATAGTGTAAAAAACTTTTTTCGATGCCAATTTGACCCGTATTCAAATTGTGATCTAAACAAATTTCAACAATGGTATAAAATCTTGCTTCAGGTGTCCTACAGGTTATTTGTCCACCTGTTTGCGTGATGAAGCCAGTAAAATGGTCGGGGTTTTCTTCAAGGTGATGTCTTGTTTTGTGAGCCGCAGCCTCTACGGCCATGATGTATTTTTCTAGTAATGGAATCATTTTATCAACCATTTTAATTACTTGATAAGGAGCGCGTTTTTGGGCAGATAAGCTAGAAGAAATAGTTTGTAATTTTTCAATTAACGCTTGAGTTAGTTGAGAGAATTGCTTTTGTTCCATTTCTGTATGGTTGAAAGACAAATTTTGTCTGCAGAATTTTAATAATTTCTCTACATTCCGCAATATGGTTTGAGGGGGTAAATGATTTAATGCGCAGGCAATGATAAGATTTTTTAGATTCGTGATTTCAGAAGAAAACTTTTCTGCCGCAGTGTAACCATTGTAAAAAATGGTTGTAGTGTCAGGATAAATGATATCTATTTTAGCTGGAAAAGCTTTTGTTGTTGCATTAATTTGTGGCGTAGGGCCACATTGTATATAGAGTGCGATATTATGTACTTCTTTTTGTTGATTTTTTACAGGAAAGGTGCCGAATGCCAGATGAAGATTGTCTGGTAACTCTGCTGCGTAAGATTCTATTTGACCAATTAATTCGCTAAATCCTTCATTGGTTAAGGGGCCACGATTTTTGCAAGGATAAAAGAAAAATTCGTTGGTAGTAAGACGAGTAATATTATTTTTACATTCTGGTTTCATCTTGTTATTTTCGGTATCAAAATTGTCTTGATGGTGTAATTGAACGGCTCGTTTTATCAGATCTTGAATTTGTAAAAATATACGAGCGATAACTTGGTTTTCAGATTCTTGCACAAAATGATTCATGCCAAATTCGCCTTTCTCTATAGGATCAGTGTGCGTTACGATGATTTCTCGTATGTTGACTTGACTGGCAGCATGAATAGGATTAAGAAGTCGTCTCTCTAATTTTTTTTTATAACGCTCCGTGAGTGAGGTTTCTTTCACTTCGGTGTGTATTCTGGCGGTGCTCATGATGCAATAAACCTCGTTTTTTTGGCTGTTTACCTCCTTGATATAATTATTTTTTCCAGAAAAAATCAGCTCAGTAACTTTTTACTAAGCTGATTTAGATTTTTAGCTTACCATTTTCCAGGTGCCATCAGCTTGACGACAGGCAGTCCCATAAACTTGTTGTTTTTTACCAGCAACATTGGCGGTAGAGCGATATTCACGGCAATATTGGTTGCCATCTACCGTCACATTTTGTGTTGGAACAACTGTGTAGCTAGCGCCCGTTTTTTGGTTGCGCCAATAAGCGGGTTGCCCAACTGAATTGTTATCCAGTGCTTGATTCATCTTCAATCTATCGGTTTCATCCATGTTTTTACCAATAGCATTACCAATCACTGCGCCAGCGACGGCACCTGCGCCAATGGCTAGTAATTGGCCGCCACCCTTACCAAATTGACTACCTACAAGACCACCAATGACACCGCCTGAAACGGTTCCAACATCCTGTTTTGTCATATCTGCGCATCCAGCAAGGCTGATGCTGGTGATTAATGCGATGCATGCAGTTACTATTTTATTCATCATTTATTTTGCTCCAAAGATATAGGATTGAAAAATCGTCCTCTATGATATACTGAGATTCTTGTTATGCCAATCTATTTTTGATCAAAAATAGAACATTTTTGCGAAGTGAAAATAACGATGAGCAGAGGAGATGAGCGAATGACATATCATGCGCCTTATCCAGAGTTATCTTTTGGTGAATATAGGTTAACAGCTAATAAACAAAAGCTGGATTTGCAATATGTTTATAACTTGTTATGTATTCCTTCACGTTATTCTACTGGGTTGCCTCTAGAACGCTTTGCTTTAGTCATAGAGCATTCGGTTTGTTTTAGTGTGTATTATCATGATAAACAGGTTGGATTTGCCCGAGTGATTACGGATTTTTCTGAATTTGCTTCATTGTGGGATGTGTTTATTGACGACGCGCATCGTGGCAAAGGAGTAGGTAAGACATTAATGAAATATGTGTTAGAGCATCCACGTTTGAGAGGCGTTTTTCGTTGGTTCTTAATGACGGAAGATGCGCATGGGCTATACCAAAAATATGGTTTTAAAACAGAGCCCTATAATCCCTATGTGATGATGAAGGTGGTAAGTAATACATAATAGAATAAAGCGGCTATACGCCCATTTTCAACTGTTCCCAGTATTTTTCATACAAGGCGAAAGTCGTATCGCCGATATCCACTTCAAATTCACCATGACGTAGCACGTTATAGGAAGGATAAAGTGCTGGGTTGTTTTTTACGCCTGACGGCATGAGGTTTTTTGCTGCAAGATTGGCGGTTGCATAGTTGACGTTCATGCTGATCGTTTTTGCAATATCCGGGCGTAGCATAAAATTTAAAAATTTATAAGCATTTTCTTTATGAGGCGCATCTTTTAGGATCGCTAGATTATCTACCCAAATTTCAAACCCATCTTTAGGATAAACAAACAAGAGATTGGAGTTTTCCAGGCTTGCTTTAAATAGATCACCATTCCATGCAATACCAATGGTAGCGTCTTCATCAATTAAAATCGAAGTTACCGCATCGGTGTTAAATAAACGAATGTTTGGCATGAGTTCACGCAGCTTTAGGTAAGCTTGCTTGATATGCAGAGGATTAGTGTCATTAATAGAGTATCCCAGCATAAGTAGTGCCATTGAGAATGCTTCGCGCGGATCATCCAGCATCATGAGTTGGTTGGCATATTTCTTTTTAAGTAAGTCTGACCAACGCGTGACTTCGTTGTTAGTGAAATAATTTTTATTTATGAAGATGCCGGTAATGCCCCAAATGAAGGGCGCACTATACATGCTATGCGGATCATAAGGCAGATTTAAGAATTCCGGATCTAGGTTCTTAAATTCAGGTAGTTTATTTTTGTCTAGTTTTTCCAATTTATTTTGATGACGCATTCGATCAATGTAATAACTCGATGGAGTAATGACATCATAGGCAGAATGCTTTGCCGCGCGTAGCTTAGCGTACATGATTTCATTGCTGTCAAAAGACGTATAATTGATTCGAATACCTGTTTCTTTTTCGAATTGTGTAATAATAGAGCTTGGAATTTCTTGTGACCAGGTATAAACATTAACGACATTCGCTTGAGCTGCAGAAACAGCTTGGGTGGAAAGGAGTGCCGTGATGGCTAAAATAACGCATAAAAAGCGCGGCATGATCTTTCCTTTAAAGTACGCGAAGAGGGGGAGAGTCGCTGGCTGTAAAGTAGAAGTTTACAGCTAAAAATAAGCTGAATTGCTTTGTGTTGTTGAACAGTGTTGGTATCCATAATTCCTGGTTGTGATGATCAACTGGCTTCATTATGGTGTGAATGATATGGAATGTCTATACCTAAATTAATATTCAGGACTATCCTCCCATTTTGAGCTTTTCCCAGTATTTCTCATAGAGTTCAAGTGCAGTATCGTTCGCGTCCATTTGAATTTCACCGCGGCGTAAAGTTTCGTGGGAGGGATAAACAAGAGGATTGGTGCGAATCTCGGGAGGTAAGAGTTTTTGAGCAGCCAAATTGGGGGTGGGAAAATTATTGCTTAAGCTCACGGTTTTTGCTACGTCAGCGCGCAACATAAAATTTAAAAATTTATAAGCATTTTCGCGATGGGGCGCATTGCGTGGAATAGCAAAATTGTCTACCCACATGACGAAGCCATCTTTAGGAAAAACAAAAGTTAAATTCGAATTTTCTTTTTGTGCTTTATAAAGATCACCGTTCCAGGCCATACCAATGTTAGCATCTTCATCAATTAAAATAGTAATGGCGCCGTCACTTTTGAATAACTTGATGTTAGGCAGTAATTCTGTGAGCTTTAAATAGGCTTGTTTAATGTGTTCTGGATTGCTGTCATTAATGGAATAACCCAAGATTTTTAAGGCGATAGCAAACACCTCACGCGAATCATCCAATAACAATAATTGATTTTCATATTTTTTGTCCCATAAATCAGACCATTTCGTGATGCTGTTGGGCGCGTAATAATCTTTGTTAACAAAAATACCAGTTGTGCCCCAGATAAAAGGTACACTGTAATGGCTGTGTGGATCGTAGTCTTGGTTTAAAAATGCGGGATCAAGATTTTTAAAATGGGAGAGTTTAGTTTTATCTATTTTTTCTAACATGCCTTGACGGCGCATGCGGTCAATGTAATAACTGGAAGGCTCAATAATATCATACCCAGCATTTTTACTGGCTTTTAATTTGGCATACATGATTTCATTGCTGTCGTAGGTTGAAAAATTAACTTTGATACCTGTTTCCTTTTCAAATTGTTGGATGACAGAATCAGGAACAACACCAGACCACGTATAGACATTCAAAACATTGTCTGCGAAAGCAATAGATGTGAAAAATAGGCCGATCAAGATGAGAATGATGTGTTTTACTGAATAAGACAACAAACCTCTCATAGCTTTTTCCTTAGTGAGAGCTGAGAGATGATGATTAATATGAGCGTTAACATAAATGTAACGCTGCAAAGAGCGTTAATTTCTGGTTTGACGCCCAATCTTACCATAGAATAGATTTTGAGTGGTAGAATTTCAAAGTCAGGGCCTGCGACGAAATAACTGATAATCACATCATCTAACGATAAGGTAAAGCTCAACAACCATCCTGCAAGTAATGCCGGCCATAATAAGGGTAAGATCACACGCGTGAGAATCACGGTGTCTGTTGCACCCAAATCTTTTGCTGCTTCAAAAATGTAATGATCAAAGCTCACGATGCGGCTATAAACGGTGACGACTACGAACGGAATGCAAAATGTGATATGCGCGAGTAAAAGGCTGCCAAAACCTAAGGGAACTTTGACTAAGCTAAACAAGATGAGAAGAGAAATACCCATCACAATATCCGGTGACAAAATTAAAATAAAAATCAATCCGTATAAAACGTTGCGTCCCCAAAATACATAACGATATAAACTGATTGCAGCAAGTGAACCAATGCACATAGCAATTGTCGCAGCTAACACGCCGAGTATCAAAGAATGGCTCACAGCAATCCATAAATCCGTGTCTGCAAATAATTCATAATACCAACGGAATGAAAACCCGTGCCAAAGTAAAGAGTATTGTGCATTGTTAAATGAATATACGATTAACACAATAATGGGTATGTAAAAAAATAAATAGATTGCGGTTAGATAGGAAGCTGTAGGCAAGTATTTCATAAGAGATCCGAGGCTTGACTGTTACGTCGCATACTATGCCAATAAACAAATAATAATATTGCCAATAACAATGTCAGCACAATGCTAATGGTTGAGCCTAGCGGCCAATTTTGCGCAATTAAAAATTGATTTTGAATTAAGTTGCCTAGCAAAATGGATTTTGAGCCTCCTAGCAAATCGGGAATATAAAAAATTGTCATGGCAGGCAAAAATACTAGAATGCAGCCGGATAAAATGCCAGGCAAGGTAAGGGGTAAAATGATTCTGCGGAATGTCGTCACGCGGTTTGCACCTAAATCACGTGCTGCATCAATTAAACGGTCATCCAAACGTTCGATATTAGTTAATAAGGGTAAAACCATAAAAGGCAGCAGATTATAAACTAAACCAATCATGACCGCGGTGTCCGTAAAAAGTAATGGGAGTGGTTTATCAATGATACCTAGCCACATTAAAATAGAATTAATGACCCCTTTTGATTTTAAAATGGTGATCATGGAATAACATCGAATCAACGAGCTCGTCCAAAAGGGAATAATAATGAGTAAAATGAACAATCCCTTGAAACGGTTTTGCATGCGCGCGATTATATAAGCAAAAGGATATCCTAGAATTAAACAAATAATGCTACACATGCCAGCAACATAAAAAGATTCTTTAAAGATTCGCAGATAAAGAGAATTATTGAGCTGGAAATAATTAGTGAACGTAAAGGGTAATTCAATCAAGTGGCTATCACTATGATTCATGAAGCTTGCTATCGTCACCAATCCGAAGGGTAATAGGGCAAACACCAGCAGCCAAAACCAGATGACTGACAAAGAGAAATGTTTAAATGAGCTATCATGCTTCATGTGGCAAGATGACCTCCCATCCTGAAGCCCAGGTAGTCCATACCTGTTCGCCAATGACGTATTCTAGACGGTCATCATCTTCGTCAAAAAATTCGGTAGCTGCAATGAGCTGATTGTTGGCAAGTCGCACCATCAGATCAACCGTGGTGCCTTTATAAATGACTTCTTCTACGACACCAGGAAACATATCGTGAGTATCATCCACTTCTGAGCTGTCCCAGACGCGAACATCTTCAGGTCGTACCAAAATATGTGCTTTTTGGCCAATGTTAAATTCAGCTTTGCTTTTGACGATACGCGGCTTACCTTGAATGACGACTGTAATTTTATTGTCGTTGATCGCAATGATTTCACTTTCAAAGATATTGACTTCGCCAATAAACGTGGCTACGGTAAGATTTTGCGGTTTTTCATACACTTGACGCGGCGTTCCAATTTGTTCGATGCCGCCTTCATTCATGATAACGACACGATCTGACATAGATAATGCTTCTTCTTGATCATGGGTAACAAAGATGAAAGTAATTCCTAGCTTACGCTGTAATTGTTTTAATTCAATTTGCATCGTTTTACGTAGACGATAATCCAGTGAGCTTAATGGTTCATCAAGCAATAGAACCAGTGGGCGATTGACTACGGCACGCGCGATGGCGACACGTTGTTGTTGACCACCGCTGAGTTGTTCTGGCTTTCGCTGTGCGTACTTCTCTAGCTTAACGATTTTTAATACTTCAGCGACACGTTCACTCATTTCTTGTTTAGGTAATTTTTGGCAACGTAGACCAAATGCAACATTCTCATAAACAGTCATATGCGGAAAAAGCGCGTAACTTTGGAAAACAGTATGGACATGACGTAAATGCGGGGGTAATCCATCTACGTTTTTACCATTAATGAAAATAGTACCGGTTGTGGGTTGTTCAAATCCTGAAATCAAACGCAATAATGTTGTCTTACCGCAACCAGATGGTCCAAGTAATGTGAGAAATTCACCATTACGCACAGTGAGATCAATATCATACAAGATTTGATGATCGTGGATCGACTTCGATACGCCTTGAAGTTCAATTACGTGATTAGTCATTTTCCCCTAAGTCTCCTAACAGCGAGTCCAGAGATAGTAAACGGGCTCCGAAGAAAAGCTGCAAATTATGGAGCTTATCTTAAATGAAGTCTACCTCTTTTTCTCATCCTGTAAAACGAGGATAAAAGTATCGCCGAAGAGATGATTCCGTGTTATCTTATTCGCCCTGAACTTTTGGAATGATTTTTCATGTTGGCACATTCTGAAACCCTCGATTTTACCGAATTATCGCGCGATGCTATTCACGCGTTATTGCAGAAATATCGGCTCGTATTAACGGTCGATGAAGCCTTAAAAATTCAAAACACGATTTTAAAACGCCCGCCAACATTGGCTGAAGTAGTTTTATGGTCTATTCAAGGTTCCGAGCATTGCTCGTATAAATCAAGCCGTAAGCATTTAAAGAAATTAATCACAGATGGGCCGAATGTGATTTTAGGCGCAAAAGAAGATGCTGGAATCGTAGAGGTAGCGCGTGATTTGACAGGCAGACGTTATGGCATTGTGATCAGCCATGAGTCACATAATCATCCGTCACAAATCGTTCCTTACGAAGGGGCTGCAACCGGAGTAGGGGGTAATGTGCGTGATGTGTGTTGTATGGGAGCAGAAGTCATTGCGATAGCAGATGGATTGCGCTTTGGTGATATTCGTCAGCAAAAAACCAATTGGATTCATAACGAAGTAGTCAAAGGCATTGCAGGGTATGGCAATCCGATTGGCGTGCCTAATTTGGCAGGCGATGTGTATTATGATGCAAGTTACAATGAAAACTGTTTGGTGACGGTTGTCACGTTAGGGGTGGTGCGTGATGATCATGTCATTCATTCTTATGCGCCCAATGATGCACAGGCACATGTGTTTATTTTGGTGGGAAAGCCGACGGATAATAGTGGATTTGGTGGTGCAAGTTTTGCATCCACTGATCTCTGTGCAAATAACACAGAGCACAACAAAGGCGCTGTGCAAGAACCTAACGCATTCTTAAAACGTCATTTGCTTAAAGCAAATTATGCGTTATTTAAGCTATTACGCGAGAAAAAAGTAATTGAGCAAGTAGGTTTTAAAGATTTAGGTGCGGGCGGTGTTGCGTGTGCGTCAGTTGAATTAGCGGATGCAGGTGGATATGGGGCTGAAATCTATTTAGAAAAAGTGCCGACGAGCATGTCGCGTTTACATCCTTCAGTGATTCTCTGTTCAGAGACGCAGGAACGATTTATGTGGGTCGTACCGCCTGAGTGGGTCGATTTGATTCTCACGCATTATAACGACACATTTGCTTTCCCTGATATTTCGTCTGGCGCACAAGCGACAGTCATCGGGAAAATCCGTACGGATGGAATCTATAGCGTTAAATATCAGGGTGATGAAATTATTCATGCACGTGCTTGTGATATCACGAAAGGGATTCTATACGATCGTCCTTATGCAGCGAGAGTTAAACAATTTTCTGAACCGCTTTTGCCAGCGCCTTCCGACTTTAATGCAGTGTTACTTGAATTACTCTCGCATGAAAATATTGCATCCCGCGCGCCTTTATTTGAAATGTATGACAAACAAGTACAAGGGCGAACGGTACTTGAAGCAGGTGAAGCGGATGCGGGGGTGATGCAACCATTTAATGATGATACGTATCCCATTGAAATTCGCCATGTCGGTATTGCGTTATCGCTTGATCAGTGTCCACGTTACAATAAAATCGATCCTTATTGGGGTGCTGTCAATGCAGTGGTTGAAGCGGTACGCAATGTGGCAGCGGTGGGCGCATTGCCGCAAGCGATCACGGATTGTTTGTGTTTCGGTAATCCAGAAAAACCCGAACACATGTGGGAGTTGACTGAAGCAGTGCGTGGGATTGCAGAGGCATGCCAGGCTATCGGTTTGAAAGAATATCCAGGCGCAGCATTACCCGTCATTTCAGGTAATGTGTCGCTTTATAATGAATCAAAGTCGGGTGCTATTCCTGCAAGCCCCATGATCAGTTGTTTGGGAAATTTACCCGATGTAAAAAAAGTCATTACGAAAAATTTACAACAAACAGGTTCATTACTCATTTTAATAGGTGAACGTAAAGATGAATGCGGCGGTGGTGTCTATTATGATTTACAGGGTGAGTTAGGCGCTAATGTGCCGAAGCCGGATTTACGCTGTATTGCTGCTGAAATCCATGCGCTACATGATGCGATTCAACAAGAATTAGTTTTGGCGGCGCATGATATTTCCGAAGGTGGAGTAGCTGTTGCAATGGCTGAAATGACATTCAAACATCAAATCGGTGTGAGCATTGATATTCCTGGCAAGTTATCGAATGAAAAAAAATTATTTGGTGAAACAGGCGGATTTATTTTAGAAGTGAAGCAAGATCAATTCACTGCATTACAGAAACTATTTTCACATTATCAGGTGCCTTTTTTTATCATAGGAAAAACACTAGCACAACCCACATTGAAAATGCAGCAATGTATTGATTTATCCGTGTTGACTGCGAAGCAATCGTGGGAAAATGGCTTAAGAGAGAAATTAGTGTGACTACCATTGACTACAAATCTGCGGGTGTCGATATTGCGGCTGGCAATGAGGCTGTCGGTCGTATCAAAAAAAGTGTAGAAAGTACTTTTTCTGATGCAGTATTAACAGAGATTGGGGGTTTTGGTGCGCTTTATGATTTGCGCGCTATTATACGTGATTATGAGCATCCCGTACTGGTGCAAAGTATCGATGGGGTAGGTACCAAGATCATGATTGCGCGCATGATGCATAAATTCGATACGATTGGTGCAGATTTAGTGAGTGCAACGACCAACGATATTATCGTGCTCGGTGCAAAGCCGTTAACCTTATTGGATTATATTGCAAATGATAAATTGCAACCTGCAATTGTAGAGCAAATTGTGTTGGGAATGGTAAAAGCGTGTCGCGAGAATCATATTTCGCTGGTGGGTGGTGAAACAGCTGAAATGCCAGGGACTTATTTATCAGGTGAGCATGATTTAGTGGGTGTGATTACGGGTGTGGTCGATAAAAATAAAATTATTTTAGGTAAACACATTTGTCCAGGTGATGCTGTGCTGGCATTTGCTTCCAGCGGATTACATACCAATGGTTATTCACTGGCACGAAAATTATTTTTTGATATAGGTAACTATTCTGTTGGTTCACACTTGGCTGATTTTGATCGTACCGTGGGTGAAATATTACTTGAACCCCATGTAAATTATACGCAGCCTGTACACCATCTTCTGCAACACAATGTGGCTATTAAGGGAATGGCACATATTACAGGCGGTGGTTTACTCGAAAATATTCCACGTATGTTGCCGGAGGGTTGCCAAGTTGAAATTCAAAAAAATACCTGGCCTGAACAAGCAGTATTTGCAGTGTTGCGTACCTTAGGAAATTTGAATGACGCAGAAATGTATCGTACGTTTAATATGGGTGTTGGTTTGGTGATGATTTTAGCAGCAGAAGAAGCAGAGCGCGCGCAGCAGTTATCAAACGATACATTATACGAGATCGGAAAAGTTGTCGCGGGTCGGCGACAGGTAAAATTAACGTTATAAAAGAAAGGCTGGGAGGAATGTTTGCAAATTGCCATCATACAATTTCCAGGTTCAAACTGCGAACGAGAAACGATGCTTGCTGTAAAACGTGCGGGCATGGAACCTCGCGAATTTTTGTGGAATGAACCTAAAGAAAAACTTAGCCAATTTGCAGGTTATATTATCGTCGGTGGTTTTTCTTACGAAGATCGTTCGCGTGCGGGTATCATTGCTGCTCTTGATCCCATCATGCAAGAAATTAAGATACAAAGTAAATTAGGCAAACCCGTTCTGGGAATTTGCAATGGCGCACAAATTTTAGTGGAAACCGGACTTGTGCCAGGCAGTGAAAACGATAAAGTGTGCATGGTACTGACTGATAATAAACGAATGCAAAACGGTAAAGTATTAGGAACCGGTTATTATAATGCTTGGATCAACATGCGCGTATCGGATGGCTATCAATTGAATGCGTTTACCCGCCATTTAACACCACAAGATATTTTATGTGTTCCAGTTGCACATGCTGAAGGCCGTTTTGTTATTCCTCCTGCATTATTGCTAGAAATGCAGACACAAGGGTTACCTGTTTTTCAATATTGCGATAACCAAGGAAACATTGCGGATGAATTTCCAGTGAACCCCAATGGTTCAATGAATAACATTGCGGCAGTGAGTAACAAAGCAGGAAATGTGATGGCCATGATGCCGCACCCAGAACGTACATTGCATGGCGATAAAATTTTTAAATCCATGCATGATTATATTAAATCGGGTTATGTGCAACGTGTTGCACCATTGAATTATTATCCGCGACCAATTCCTATTCCTCGTTATCGACTCACGAATCAACAAAATGAATTGCTCGTTCATTTAATCATTACGGATAATCATGCGATGTCGGTTGCTAATGCATTGCGTCATTTAGGCATGACTACAGAGATCAAGCGCCAAATTCATTGGGAAATTGAATGCGATTCTTCTGATGCATATGATCAAATCATCAGAAGCGGAGTATTATATAATGCTCGCAAAGAAGTGGTTGTATCATCAGATGCGCTGCATAAATCGCAACAAACAGCACTATTGGTGCGTGCCAAAGAGGATATGTTAGGACGACAAACACAGCAGATGTTAGAAAATCATTTTAATATTAAAGGAATTCGAGCGATTCGTTATAGCGTAGTGTGGAGAATAGCGACGCTTGAGGAAAATGTACTGAACACTATTATTAATTCACATATTTTATTTAATCCCTATGCCCATGACTGTTACTACTACTAAAAATTATTCTGCTGAAATTCGACAAGCATTGTCTAATTGCTTGACGACAACACATTTTGCTATTGGCAAAAAATATCAAGGTAAGGTGCGTGATACGTATGATATCGGAGATAAGTTGATTTTGATTACGACTGATCGGCAAAGTGCTTTTGATCGTGTGCTGGCCTCTGTGCCATACAAAGGTCAGGTGTTAAATTTAACGAGCGCCTGGTGGTTTGATAAGACGAAAGATATTTTACCTAATCATGTTATTGCTGTGCCAGATCCCAATGTAACGATCGCGAAAAAATGTGACGTATTGCCAATTGAATTTGTAGTGCGTGGATTTATTACCGGCACAACCAGTACTTCATTGTGGACACAATATCAAAAAGGTGTGCGTCATTATTGCGGCCATGTGATTCCTGAGGGGTTACGTAAAAATCAGCAGCTCGAAAAACCCTTGCTGACACCCACGACAAAAGATGCAGAACACGATCGTCCTATTAGTGCTGAAGACATTGTGCTTGAAGGATGGATGACTGAAGAAGATTGGTATAAAGCATCTACTGCTGCGATGCGTTTATTTTCGTGCGGCCAGCAAATCGCAAAACAGCATGGTTTGATGTTGGTGGATACCAAATATGAAATGGGAAAAGATGCACAGGGTAATATGGTATTAGTCGATGAAATTCACACACCTGATTCGAGTCGTTATTGGCTTGCTGACAGTTATGCAGAACGTTTTGCCAATCATGCAGAACCTGAAAATATCGACAAAGAATTTTTACGTTTATGGTTTACTGAACAGTGTGATCCTTATCGAGATGACATATTACCCAAAGCGCCGGAAGAATTAATTGTGACGTTATCATCACGTTATATTCAGTTATATGAAATGATAACGGGCAATGCATTTGCGTTTCCTTCGATGCAAATATCAGTGCAAGAAAGAATTCGGCAGAATATCGAAGCCAACTTTCCTTTTTTAGCAAAGGACGGGTGAGGGAATATGTGCGGAATTGTTGGTATTTACAGTCATACACCTGTTGCTGCAGAGTTATATGACAGCTTAATTCATTTGCAGCATCGTGGTCAGGATGCAGCAGGTATCTTAACGTGTTCAGAACGTTTCTATCTTAAGCATGGGAAAGGATATGTGCGTGAAATTTTTTCCTCAGATGATATTAACCATTTAAAAGGAAATATTGGAATTGGACACACACGTTATCCTACTGCGGGTGGTTATGAGCTGGCAGATGTGCAACCGTTGTGGATTGGTAGCCCGCGCGGGATCGCGTTGGCGCATAATGGTAATCTCATTAATTATAAAGCATTAGCAACAGACATTACCCAGCAACAACACAAACATCTCAATTCGTCGATCGACTCAGAAGTATTATTGCATTTGCTTGCTGATGGATTAGATGGAAAAAAATATGTTGCCGGCGATAAAGAAGATTTTTTTGCACATGCATCTCAAGCGGTAAACAATATTTACTCCCAGGTCGTTGGTTCTTATTCAGTGGTCAGTGTCATTATCGGCAAAGGATTGCTCGCATTTCGTGATCCGCACGGTATTCGCCCGCTCGTTATAGGGGAGCGTCGCAATGCAAATGGTAACAAAGATTATATTGTGGCATCGGAAACAACCATGTTTTATGCGTTGGGTTTTGAGCCGATGGGCGATGTGCATCCTGGCGAAATCGTTTTTATCAATCGTTCTGGGGAATTATTTCGTAAAGTAATAACGCAAAAGAAATTCACTCCTTGCATTTTTGAATATGTCTATTTTGCACGACCCGATTCAACATTAAATGCAGTCAGTGTCTATCGCTCACGTTTACGTATGGGGCAGAATTTAGCAAAACGCTGGAAAGAAAAATTTCCCGATGTATTGCCGGATGTGGTGATTCCAGCGCCTTTTACTTCCAATACGGCAGCACTTTCTTTTGCACATGAATTGGGTATTCGTTATTCTGAAGGATTATATAAAAATCCATTTATTGGTCGCACATTTATTATGCCGGATGGCCAGCAGCGTAGCCGTAGTGTACGTTATAAATTAACGCCACAAAAAACGGAAATCAAAGATAAAAAAGTACTTGTACTAGACGATAGCATTGTACGCGGTACAACAAGTCGTGAAATTGTCAAAATGATTCGTGAGTTCGGCGCAAAAGAAATTTATTTTGTCTCAGCCTGTCCACCCATCAAGCATCCCTGTTTTTATGGTGTAGATATTCCTTCACGTGCTGATTTAATTGCCGCACATAATACAGCGGATGAAATCGCTAAGTTTTTAGGTGTCGATCAATTACTTTATCAGGAAATTGATGATTTAGTTGAAGCAGTGACGCGTCGCGGTGATCATCACATCGAGCGTCCTTGCATGGCGTGTATGGATGGTTGTTATGTGACTGGTGACATTGATGAGTTGAAAATCAAGGCATTAGAAATAGAACGGCATCAAGAGCGCAATTAAGAGCTTGTTCAATGTCTCTGATCTTGCTGCAAAAGTAGCATTGTCAATCCTAAAACACATTAAGAATTTCAAGCGTTCCTTTCAAGTGTCCCTTAAGCATAATTTAATAATAAATAAGTAAAATAGTAACCAATAAATACTTAATAAATTCCAAAACGAGGAAATAGCATGTTTTCAAAAAACCGTTCGGCAATGAAGTTATCTGATTGTTTTTTAGTAGGAATGTCCAGTCCCAACGCAGATAGCAGACAAGGTTTACATAATACTGTACTGACAGAACAAGCAGCTTACGATTTTTATAGCCAGAACCCATTTTTTGCAAGAAACTTGCTTGGTATTCTCAGTCATACAGCAGGCATTCAGCTGGGTAGAGGCACAAAATTAATTGAGTTAAATCCCGGTGCTCTTTTATATCAATATCAAATCCCAGGCGGTTATCAAGGAAGTTATTATGCAGGATCCTTAGATGTGCTTCCAACACACTTAGGCATCAACCCACAAGGTACAGATTGGAAAACAAAACTAATTGTTGAAAAAATACGGACGACTTATGTGGTCACAGAGCCCATTCAAGCGTTAGTATCTATTGCAGAAAGGATAGAAGACAGATGGTCAACGCCGACTCCGTTTCAAACAACAGGTGGTGGATATCAAATATTTGCACCTTCGATGGATAAAATTAAACAAATGGAAACTGTTCCTGAGATAAAAAATCCGTACGAATTGAAATTAACAGATGAGAGCAAAGTAAATTCAATTACTATAAACCAAGAAGATAAAGATTATTTTGCGGAAGGAGTTGCTTATTTAGAGCAGCAAAAATATAAGCAAGCGATCGATTCTTTCTGGCAAGCGCATGAGCAAACGAGACAAACAGCGGAGCGACCTTGCAGTAAAACAAATGAAATAACAAAGCATTTTAATACTATGTTGCATTTAGCGGTGGCTTATAAGCTGGATGGTCAAGATGATTTTGCTATCCCATTTCTTGAGAAATGTCTTACCCATTTTAGAGAAAAAAACAGAACCCATTTAATGCTTTATTATAAAACGTTAGTGCATCTTGCTCAATGCTACAGAAATAAAGCGTGTTATTTCGATAAAAATAAACAAGAACCAAGAAATTATTATCAAGACGCAGGGCTTCTTTTGGAAGAAGCAATTCGAGGTTTAAGTAGTGAGTTAAACAATAAAAAATTTACTAAACATAAAAAACAAACACAAGATGCACTATTACTTCAAGCAATTGCGCAGCTTGATCTAGGTGTTATTCTTAATTTACAAAATAAAGCCACTACCACTCTCACAAATTTATCACATTATGATATTTGTGCTGAAAGAAAACCGGATGAAACATCGGTAAAAATCATCAAATGTCTTGAAGAAGTGATTTCTCAATTTAGCCAAGATAATAGATTATTTAGAGAGGAAATTGCTGCGTTAGAAAATCTAGCTTATGCTTATTTAAAGAAAGGCAGTCATGAAGATCTTGCGCGAGCAGTGCAGTATTTAAACGCATCAGTGGAGTTAATGCAGAAAAATAAAGACAAGTTAAATAAACATGACATGGTTCTGTTGCAGAGACAAAAATTAATGTTAGGTGTTCTTGAGAATAATGATAAAAGTGAAAATGAGGTTTTGCTCAATAACGTAAACGAAGAGTATAAAACCTATGCTCAGGAAGCTAAAGATCAACTTGGGCAATGGGAAAATAAACTGGTCATATTAAGACAGGCGTTTGATCATATCATTCCAAAGTTCAATCCACATGTTTTATATCTTATGGGACAAAAAAGAATAGCAAAACAAAATGAGGCTAATGAATCTAAAAAGGAACGCGGCGATGCTTATCGAGAAAAAGCAGAAGAATTTATTAGACTTTATTGGGCTTGTTATCGTGCAGATCTAAATGCCTTATTTAAGAGCCAGAAAAAATCTCTTGAATTAACTTATCTGGCTACGGCTAAAATTGATGACAAGCAATTTTCTTCTGTACTTGATCAAATTAAGAATAACAAAGAACTAGAGCAATTAGAGTTGCGTCGTTTTACTAGTCGAGATCAACCTGATCCAACGGGTAAAAATCGCTTTCAACTTTTTTTTGAAACGTTGGATGAGGCGCAAAAGAATGGACAGCAATTACGCTATCTTGGTTTTTCAGGCGCTGAGCCTGCGTATGATTCCGCTACGAAGTCTTATAAAGAGGCGGATATCGATGCGTTAGTTACCTTTTTAAATAATAATAAATCTCTTGCAATGGTTCATCTTGAGCTGTTCTCAATCAATGAAGAGCAAGCAAAAAAGATTGCAGGAGCCCTTGTAAACCATCCTAGGTTGAAAGCCGTTGCTGTATGTAATTTTAAAAATGAAAAAGCAGCAGATATGATCATCGCTGCGGTTGAGAAAAATAATATGATTTTAAAATTTATACCCTATGGACTTAAATCAGGTGACGATGTTAAATCAACTAATATGAAAATAAGTGCTCAAGATCGGAAGGGAATCGTCGCAGCACGTCGATCGCGTTTTACAGACTACGCGGTTCCTCATAATAATTTGACTTTTTATGCTCGCCAGGAAGATCAAAAGGTAGCGCATGTTAATAAAACGGACGTGCTTTCGGTAAAGAGTTTATCAAAAGAAATTTATGGATATTTACACCCGAAAAAACGAGCGTGATAAATTTTAATTGAATGACTTTGCAACCTCTTTGTGTAATAGGTATACTCACGATGAAAAAAAAGCACATTAAAATGTTTGCCGGTCTAATAAAGAGGACGCATGAATATTTTAATCATCGGTTCAGGCGCGCGCGAGCACGCTATCGCAAAAGCATTGCATCGTTCCCCGCAATGCCCAGCACTTTTTTGCTGTGGCACTTCAAATAATCCAGGTATTCGTCTTTTACTACAAGATGATTGGCTTGGTAATGTGTGTGATGTGGAGAGCATTATCAGGCAAGCAGTGCAATGGCAAATTGATTTTGCCATCATTGGGCCAGAAGCACCCTTAGAACAAGGTTTAGCAGACGCATTGTGGAAGCATAATATTCCAGTTATTGGTCCCAAAAAACACTTAGCGCAAATTGAAACAAGCAAATCGTTCACGCGTGATTTATTAAAAAAATATCGCATTCCAGGTTCGCCTCACTATCAGGCGTTTCATCAGTTGGAAGGTGTCAACGCATTTTTATGCCAACTCGGTGAAGGAAATTATGTAGTGAAAGCAAATGGGTTGATGGGTGGCAAAGGTGTCAAAGTGGCTGGCGATCATTTGCATTCGATTGAGGAAGCCTATCAATTTTGTGAAGAATTATGTAAGCAAAGGCATTCTTTTGTTATTGAAGAAAAATGTATCGGTGAAGAATTTTCTTTTATGTGTTTTTGCGATGGAAAAAATCTTGTGCCAATGCCGCTTGTGCAAGATCATAAGCGCGCTTTTGTGAATGATAAAGGACCTAACACCGGCGGCATGGGCAGTTATTCAGATGCAAACCATCGATTGCCTTTTTTGACAGAACAAGATATCAATGCAGCATTTAATATAAATCAAGCAATCATTGCGGCATTATCAGCAGAGTGCGGTGAAAAATATATTGGCATTTTATATGGCAGTTTTATGGCAACACAAGATGGTGTGCGTTTAATCGAATGTAATGCGCGTTTAGGTGATCCTGAAGCATTAAACGTGTTAGCTATTTTAGAAACAGATTTTGTAGAAATTTGCCAAGCGATGCTTGCTGAAACATTATCACCAGAAAAAGTGCAATTTGCTAATCTAGCAACGGTATGTAAATATGCAGTACCAGAAGGTTATCCCGAACAACCGAGTAAAAATGCCATTATTGATGTGACTCATGTAAAAAATCCCGAGCAACTCTATTTTGCTGCAATTGATGCGCGCGATGGAAAATTATATACGATGGGTTCGCGTGCCGTTGCAGTTGTGGGCATTGCTGATACGATTTTTGCAGCAGAAAAAATGGCGGAGGCAGAGATGCAGCGCATTCAGGGCCCGTTATTTCATCGAGAAGATATTGGTACACATGAGCTGATTGAACGACGTATGCATGCCATGTTGGCATTACGTGCATAGTATTATAATCAAATAAATTTATCTGGAAATGGTATTTTCCCAGTGATTATGCTCTTCAATAAACCGGCCATGATATGCAGCGATCATATGTTTGGTGATTTGTGTGTTGATGTGTGTGTGACCATTTTGTTGTATTTCCTGAGTGTCTTTTTGTAGAGTGATTTGTTTTTGTGGAGGGTTCTTAAAGAAGAACACCTGGATTTCTCGCGCCTTTATTTGTGTTGTTCCATGCCAGAATTTTTTGAACAAGATGCCTTCTTCTTTGCAATTTACTGGGCCTTGTGGAGTGAAGAAAGTGCGGTATCGTCGGTAAGAAGATCGTTCTGTACTCGGTGGAGGGACAGCAACAAGTGGCTGGACAAAAGGCGATTGCTGTTGAATAGCGGTATCTGATTTTGCTTCTGTAGTCATGGCATTATTCGATGTGGTTGGTGGAACGCCATCTGTATTTGTCGGTTTATCAACAGCATCTTGTCCAGACGTTCGCTTATGTTCATCAGATGCATATTGATACTCATCATCTGATTGATTTGCAGTATGAATATTGTTTGTTGTATTGTCATCTTGCAGAGAGTGATCACTATTTGTTGAATGAGCCGAATGTAAATTTTCAGTAAAGCTGCTTCTTCTGTAATGGTTTTTAGCGCTTGGACTATTACCAGGGCTTCTATTATTGCTCACAACTGTGCTCCTCTTAAGCGTATGATTTATATAAAACTTATTTTTTTAAATAGTTAAAATTGATTTAATTTTACACTAGTCGGATAATTTATGCAAAAGATCCATATTGGTATTTTAGGCTCAACACGCGGTACCAGCATGCAACCCATTATTGATGCTATTGCAGAACATATCTTTTCGGCAGCGATCAAGGTGGTTGTGAGTAATAAGAAAGATGCGTATATTTTAGAGCGCGCGAAACAACAAGGGTTATCTGCCATTTTTCTTGACCCTCGAGAAGTAACGCGCGACGCTTATGATGAAAAAATTTCTGCACTTATGCGTGCCAATGCGGTAGATCTTATTGTCCTAATTGGTTACATGCGCATTTTGTCAAATGCGTTTGTGCAAACATGGCAGAATAAAATTATTAATGTACATCCTTCCTTATTGCCGGCATTTGCAGGTGGAATGGATAAAGATGTACATCAACACGTATTGGATTCAGGCGTGACAGAAACGGGCTGTACTGTACATCGTGTCACAACAGAAGTAGATGCTGGCCCTATTCTTATACAAAAAAAATGTGTGGTATTACCTAATGATACGGTTGAATCATTAAAAAAACGGGTGCAAACCTTAGAAGGTGACGCATTGATTGAAGCAATAAAGTTATTAATTTATGAATAATCATCCCATCTCAATTAAACGAGCTTTACTATCCGTATCTAACAAGGAAGGTATTGTTGATTTTGCGCGTGCATTATCGCAATTACACATTGAAATTGTTTCAACGGGCGGTACGAGCAAATTATTGCGTGAAGCAGATATTCCTGTGCGCGATGTGGCTGATATAACAGAATTTCCAGAAATCATGGATGGTCGCGTCAAAACATTACATCCTAAAATTCATGGAAGTATTTTAGGTTTGCGCGATACACATTATGAGGTCGCAAAAACGCACGGAATGCATTGGATTGATTTAGTTGTTGTTAATTTATATCCATTTGTAGAAACAATAAAAAAAGCAGATGCTACTTTCGATGACGCATTAGAAAATATTGATATTGGTGGTCCAACGATGATTCGATCTGCTGCCAAAAATATGGGTTGGGTAGGAGTGGTGGTTGATCCTCTTGATTATCAACTTGTATTAACAGAGTTATGCGGAAAAAATCAATTAAGCTTTAACACGCGAAAAATGTTGGCAACAAAAGCATTTGCCTATACGGGTCAATACGATGTCATGATTCATCATTATTTAGAAGCCGATTCTTTTCCTGAAACGTTACATTTATCGTTTACAAAAAAAACCAATTTGCGTTATGGAGAAAATCCACATCAAGCGGCAGCTGCGTATCAAATGTCGGGGCAAATGACCGGCATTTTAGCGGCTAAACAATATCAGGGAAAAGAATTATCTTACAATAATATTGCGGACAGTGACGCGGCTTTTTCGTGCGCGCAGGAATTTGATCAGCCGGTTTGCGCGATCATAAAGCATGCTAATCCGTGTGGTGTTGCCGTAGCAGATACTTTATTGCGTGCATTTAAAAAAGCATTTTCTGCGGATTCTTTATCGGCGTTTGGTGGTGTGATTGCGCTTAATCAATTATGCACCAAAGAACTTGCAACTATGATTACCCAAACTTTTTTTGAAGTCGTGATCGCGCCTAGTTATGCAACAGCTGCATTGGCTATTTTTGCAGAAAAACCGAATGTGCGTGTGCTCGAATTAAATAGCACAACAAAGATGTTACACGAAATGAAATTTATTACAGGCGGTGTATTGATTCAAGAAAAAGATAATAAAATTATGACAGAACATGACTTAACATGTGTGACGAACCGTAAACCATCAACGGATGACATGCAAACTGTGTTATTTGCTTGGAAGGTCATAAAACATGTTAAATCAAATGCTATTTTGTTAGCAAAAAATAATGTCACCGTGGGTATTGGTGCCGGACAAGTATCACGCGTTGACGCGGTAGATATTGCAATTAAAAAAGCCGGGAACAATTTATCAGGTTCCATCTTGGCATCCGATGCATTTTTCCCGTTTCGCGACAGTATTGACCGTCTTGCGGATACTGGAGTCCGTGCAATCATTCAACCAGGTGGATCATTGCGAGATAGAGAAGTGATTGCTGCATGTAATGAGCATGATATTGCGATGGTCTTTACAGGCACACGGTGTTTTAGGCATTAGTGAAAGCTATAGTAGGTAACATGGGATAGGTCACAAATAGCATCACATTTG
>CAZAEO010000014.1:0-28452 GCA_964484285.1 uncultured Coxiellaceae bacterium
TCATCCGTGCACGCTACATTATCTTGTTACTGTTCTACACAGGATTGCGAATCGCGGAGGCTGCAAAGCATCTGATGGGAAACTTTATTCAGCGCGAAGGAAATTGGTTTTTGCGTGTTATCGGTAAAGGAAAAAAGCTGCGTGAAATCCCTGCTCCTGATGAATTATTAAAAACTCTCGCCGAATTTCGGTTAAAGGTTGATCTCCCCTCCCCTCAACCACAATTCAGAGAGAAAACACCTCTTATTCCTATGCAGAATCTAAGACAATCTATTAGCACACGCCGTATAGACCAAATTTTGAAATGGGCATTTAACCTGGGGGCAAAGAAACTTGAATTCACTCAACCAAGAAAAGCTTCAAAATTACGATCTGCGTCAGCTCACTGGTTGCGCCACAGTTATGTCACCTGTTTGCTGGATTCAGGCGCACCTCTTAAAGTAGCCCAAGAAAATGCTGGACACACTGATATTGGCACCACTATGCATTATCGACATATCGCACAAGCGGATAGACATGCAGCCACGCGACAATTATCATTGTCGACTTCTAAAACTAAACAGAAAATGAAAAAACAAGATAAGAATTAATCATGTCATTGATGATAATGAACGTAACGATATGGTAAGTATGATTAAAGGTGGCTCCATTATGACTTGGCGTCATATAAACTTGCTAGGATATCTCTTCTATTACTTAATTATGGGTTAATTAAGCAATCACATTTAAAGTATAGTGCATAGAAATCGTTGCTACTAAGATCTAGCATAAATTAGAAAAACCTTATTATTCAATAGAATAATAGAGTTTTCCGTAAGCATTCAGTCTAGATGTCAGTAGAAACAATTAGCTATTCAGGTTATATTGAACAAGTCAATGGACGACATTTTAGAGGCACCAATGAACCGAAGATTTCCGTTTGGAATGAATGCGCCAGATTATTAACCAATTGCGTATTATATTACAACGCAACAATGCTTAATTAATGGATGGGGCAATGCGATCGTAGAGGAGAACACATGAAAAAAATAATGACTTTATTATTAATGCTCTGTTGTACAAACATATTTGCAGATCCAATCAAACAGATCATTTTTTTTGGCGACAGCTTAACTGATAATGGTAATCTATATAAGCATGACTTCAAAATCATGCCTAAAGACCCGCCTTATTATCAAGGACGTTTTTCAAATGGACCGACCTGGGCTGAACATCTCGGCAACTATTATTATGCCCGATATAATATTAATTACGATATTTATGCTGTAGGCGGAGCCACTGTAGTACTGTGCAATCCATTAAAAGGTTGCTTGCCCTTAACACTAAAAGCAGAAATTGATGATTACTTTTTTCATACCGCTGCTAAAGATAGAGCAAACACTCTTTTCATTATTTGGATAGGGGCAAATGATTACATCAGTGAAACTAAACAAGATCCTAATTCTTTTACTGATGATGTCATTAAACAATTGTCAACTGACATTAAAGCACTACTGCAAAATGGCGGAAAACATTTTGCGCTTTTAGATCTGCCTGATTTATCTAAAACACCACGCGAATTAACTGATCATACTCCAACAGCACAACGACTGCATATATTAAGTGAATTACATCACCAGAAAATGATAGCTACAATTAATCAATTTCGAAATCAATACCCTAACGCAACCTTTTCTTATGTTGATACCTATGCTATTTTCAATGATATTATTGAAAATACAAAAAAATATAATCAAAAATATAATTTGCATATTACCAATATTGCTGAATCCTGCTGGGAAGGCGGTTACGCATTAAAAAAACTGCTTGCACAAAATGATGCTGAAAAAGAATTAAATGCAGCATTACAACAAGCAGATAATTCATATCCAACTGGCATGTTTAAAAATATGGATCCCAATGCATTGACACAGTACATGTTAAAATCACCCGCGCTTGCTGAAGCTTATAAAGTGGGGAAATTACAAGCAAGTGGTATCAAACCCTGCGTAAATCCTGATGATTATATGTTTTGGGACCAAATTCATCCAACAGAAGTGACTCATCAATTATTTGCGGATATCGTTTTAGAAACATTAGAGAACGAAATAAAATCGCTAAGATAAATTTAAAAATAGACGCTATCTTGGACGTTTATAAAATTATTTCACAACCATTTTTTTTTACGAAAATAAAAAAGCATTGCGACTACGACAGCGACCATAATACTAATAACCAAAGGATAACCAGCATGCCAATGTAATTCAGGCATATATTGGAAATTCATTCCATAAAAACTAGCAACAAAAGTAATAGGAATAAATATCGTTGCAATAATAGTAAGTGTTTTCATGACTTCATTCATTCGGTTGGTTAAGCTTGATAAATACATATCTAACATGCTGGACAACATATCACGAAATGTTTCGATCGTATCAATCGCTTGTACTGTATGGTCATATACATCGCGCAAATACACACGCGTAAATGGAGTAATAATTTTTTCTTCCGCTTGCATTAAATGACTAATCACTTCTCGCATAGGCCAAATCATTTTACGTAATAGCAACATTTGACGTCGCAAACGATACAATGTCCGTGATACCCGCGGTGTTGCGGAAGAAATAATGCGATCTTCTATTTTTCCAATTCGTTCGCCTATTGCTTCTAACACAACAAAGTATTGATCAACAATAGTG
Organism: uncultured Coxiellaceae bacterium; assembly: GCA_964484285.1. Taxonomy (GTDB): domain Bacteria; phylum Pseudomonadota; class Gammaproteobacteria; order DSM-16500; family DSM-16500; genus CAZUQP01. The sequence goes on from CAZAEO010000014.1 coordinate 2,679, forward strand.
TCAATTAATCGGTAAACTAGATAATCACTGCCATGCTGACGTAAACGTTGTGTTGGACTATTACGTAATTTTTCTTCGATAGAATTAAAAATTTTTGATTCATGTTCAAGAAAAGAAATAACAAAGTTTTTGCCAAAAACAATACTAATTTCTCCGATTGAAAACATGCGGTTTCCTGTAAGCGGAGATAATAATTTTAACGTAGTAAAAAAATAACCGTCAAACTCTTCTAATTTGGAACGTTGCTCAACATGTAAAATATCTTCAACAGTTAAGGGGTGAAGTTGATAACGCTTCGCAATTTGCTCGATAAAAGGAAGATTACTTAATCCTTCGACAGTGATCCAGGTAATCCCTGGCTTAGGCTGTTCTAGCGCCGCAAGACATTCATCTAAATTCTTGCCTATCGCTTCATGAAAAAAACTTTCCGTGTAAGTGATGACTCTTACACGCGGCTCTACATCTTTTTTATTTCCTGTATAAAAAGGCGTTCCGGGTGATTGCCCTATTTTTTTAGCGCGCTTACGTATTTCACGAAACATCAATAAAAAATTCCTTTTAGATTGTCTAAGTGTAACCCCACAACAAGCGCGGGGCAAATTTACACTTATGCAATACTTAGCATTAACTAGACTACTATACTAAGAAAGAAGAGCTTCTTAGCCAATTTTGATCTGGATAATATGCAACCACTAATGTGTTACCTTGAATGGTGTTAATCAGTGGTTGAATTGTATTTTCACCCACTGCCATACAACCCCAACTACGTCCAAGCATACCGCGTGCTTTTGCAACATCTTCACCCGCATAAGAAGCCCCATGAAACACGATATCACGACCATATGCATTATCATTGATTCCATGCTCTAAGCCACGAATACGTAGTGATCTGCCATGCTTTCCATCATACACATCTGATGTAACAAATACACCTAAACTTGATTTTAAACTATGTGGATCATTGGAAAACGAAGTTGCATTTTCTTGACCACTATTCTTTCCATGCGCAACCCAAGTATTAAATAAAACTTTGTGATTTTTTACATCAACAACCCAGAGACGGCGTTCGCTGGATGGTTTTGAATAATCAATAATAGTTAAAAGTTGTTTATCATCTAACCCTTGCTCTCGTGCTTTTTCATAAGCCGTTAAGCCTACTTTCAATACTGTTGGGTTTAGATTATCTGCTTGAGCATTAATCTTTTTAGTTTCGATTTCTAACCATCGTTTAGAACCAACTGGCGCATCCGTTAAGAATGAGTCGGAAAAAAATGAAAATGGTCCCCAACCTACGACACTTAAAAATGCAAAAATAAATAATAAATCTTTCTTTTTCATATATTATTCACTCTGTTGTTAAACATAGAAAGGATCTTGCAATGCTTACTTTGATAGTCCTGAATGTAGCTGGAATCTCAATTGTCCCCTTGTGACAATCACCAAACTACAATAGATCACATATTAGACAATATGAGTTATCGTGTCAAATAATTACCGTGTATGTGTGTAATGTATTAAGAAATAGCGATATTTTGCGTAAAATAATGCTTAACGCAAGGTTAAAACAAAATTAAAGATTGCTTAATTGAAGATCATGTCACGCTAATAATTGATTCAACAAAGCAGCTAAGCGATAACCCGCTAAAGCAATTTTTTGTTTCACTATTTGCTGTCCTGTTGAAATATATTCAATATTCGGATATTGATTTTCTGAAGTGTTATACACAAATGTTGTAGAAAGTTTCATGCCTTCGACGGCCCAATCTTGTGGATTGAGATCATTAATCTCTTCCCCAAAAAACTGTGGTGAATATAAAGTAGTGATTTCATCTTCCAAGCGATTCATATTTTCTGCATTCAATTCACCATCAAATAAACCTAATCCATCATCCCAAATGTGATGTAAATTTGTTGTTTGTGTTCTTTTAACGGGTAATTTGATAACAAATAAATTGCCCCCTCGATCGCCATCTGGATGTGCTGCGGTGATACGTGAAACAGTATGTAATGGTTGATGAATATCACCTACCAGATGGACTAAAAATGCGATGAAACGTGCACGTTCAAAGGAATTGGCTTTATTATTTTTTACCACAGGTTCAATTTCACCAATTGCCCATACGACATTATCGGTATCATTAATATTTTTAACGGGTGTATTATCATCACTAAACGCATTATTAATATAATGCCAATGCGTAAAGCTTTCGATTTTTTGAGCGCGTAATTCATCCGGCCAAGATGCAATTTGTGTAAAATTAATTATCTTAGGGTATTCATATGCTAAGTCCTGTACTATTTTATCGACTTTCGTGCGCACATCGGGTTTTAATTGGTCATAAGCAATTCTTGCAACGAGTATATGCCCTACTGCGTTCCAAGCATGGCAGGTGAGAGGAAAAAAAATTCCTAGTAGAAAAGAAACACTTAATGCAAATAAAGATTTTTGCATATCTATCTCTACAAAATATTGTACGCTAGTTTAATATTTGTCAGAAAAATTTGCAACCAAAATATGATTGCCTAAATATAAAATGATGGGTAGGCTTAGACAACACATAATGCATAGAGCATAACATATGAATTTTAAAAATTTGTTTCGCGTTAAGCCGTTACAGCAACATTCTGCGCATACAGAATTACAACGCTGTCTGACTGCCACTGATCTGACTATATTGGGTATTGGTGCCATTATTGGCGCCGGTATCTTTGTCTTAACAGGTATTGCTGCTGCTACTCAAGCAGGCCCTGGAATTATTTTTTCCTATTTATTAGCCAGCGTCGCCTGTGTTTTTAGTGCGCTTGCATACGCTGAACTTGCATCCAGCGTGGGAGGCTGCGGGAGTGCCTATGGCTACGCATTCGCAGGCATTGGTGAATTGATAGCGTGGATCATTGGTTGGGACCTATTGTTAGAGTACGGAATGGATGCGGTGACCGTTTCAATAGGATGGGCCGGATATATGCAAAACACCTTGCAAGCGATTGGCCTTACTCTACCAAAATCACTTGTAACGGATCCTTTTCAGGGGGGAATCATAAACCTTCCTGCTGTTATGATTATTTTCTTACTCGCCTATATTCTCTCTATTGGTGTAAAAGAAAGTGCACGATTTAATAAAATTATTGTCTATATCAAACTAACTGTGATCGCTCTTTTTATTGGCATTGGTGCGTTTTATTTTAATCCAGATAACTGGAAACCTTTCCTACCCTTTGGCATGCAAGGTATTGTCAACGGCGCTGGTTTAATTTTCTTTGCCTACATTGGTTTTGATGCTGTTTCAACAGCTGCAGAAGAAACGAAACGCCCTCATCGCGATTTACCCATTGGCATTATAGCTTCTTTAATCATTTGCACTGTTATTTATATTATGGTGTCAGGGATCTTAACAGGAATTATGTATTACCCTGAGCTCAACATCAGCTCGCCTGTAGCAACCGCTTTAATACATCTTGGTTATCGTTTTGCAGGTGAAATTGTAGCGATTGGCGCTATTGCAGGTTTAACCACTGCCATTTTAGCGATGTATTATGGTTTTACGCGTATTTATTTAGCCATGGCACGTGATGGGTTGTTACCCAAATTATTCGTTAAAATTCACCCAACAAGCCGCTCGCCACGTCAGCTTGTTTGGTTTGTCGGTGGCATGATGGCAATAGTCGCAGGTTTTTTTCCGATTAACCAAATTGCAAACCTGGTCAATATTGGCACCTTAGCTGCGTTTGCCGCAGTATGTGGCAGCGTGATTATCATGCGTTTCACTCAACCAAATTTAGTAAGACCGTTTAAAACACCTTTTAGCCCGATTGTGCCCACTATCGGAATTGTCTTATGTTTTTATCTCATGAGTAGCTTGCCTAACATCACGTGGATGAGTTTTGGTATTTGGACATCGTTAGGATTACTGATTTATTTTAGTTATGGTCGTTTTAATAGCGTGGCGAAAAATGCTTATTCATAACCTATCGCTTCAGTAATTTTACCGCGGAAAATATAATAAGCATACGAAGTGTATCCAAGCAAAAGCGGTAATAAAATCACTGCACCAATCAACATAAATAATAACGATGAGTCAGGTGCTGCTGCATCCCAAATAGTAATCACGCGTGGAATTAAATAAGGCCAAGTACTAATTCCAAATCCCGTATAGCCACAAAGAAAAATACCCACTGATAACCAAAACAACATGTATTCGCGTCGCTTATAAAGACAATAAAAACTAAACAGAATGAGACATCCAGTCGAGAAAGGTAAAATAGCAAGATTATACATATAAGCAGGATTAAACCAGATATGCGCGATGACGGGATCTACAAACGGGGTCCATATACTGACGATCATTAAACCCATTGAAACAGCCCACAAACAAATATAAGCAACATCATACATTTTTTGTTGTAATTCTCCGGTTGTCTTCGCGATCACCCAGGTTGCAGCTAATAAAGAATAGCCAAAAATTAATGAAACACTACAAGTTAAATTGAATGGTGAAAATAATTGATACGCTAAAGTAGATTGACCTTGAACAATACTATATCCCTTTACAAAAGTGCCTAATACCAAGCCTTGGCAAAATGTCGCAATCGTAGAGCTTAAGAAGAATAATGTATCCCAGAATCGTAATGCTTGTTTTGCTTTTAATCGAAATTCGAAAGTAATGCCGCGAAATAATAACGCCAAGATCATCAGAAAAATAGGCAAATATAAAGCTGGCAGTAACAAACTAAACGCCAGTGGAAATGCTCCATACAACGATGCCCCACCCAGTACTAGCCAAGTTTGATTACCATCCCATACAGGTAAAATAGTACTGATCATCACATCACGATCCTGTTGCTTTTTAAATAACGCAAACAAAATGCCTACACCCAAATCGAAGCCATCCAGCAAAACATACATAAAAATACAAAAACCAATAATTAAATACCAAGCAGTTGAAAGTAATTCCATATCTCTTCACTTCTTTGTTGTTTTACCTATAGCAGGCGACATGTAGAAAAACGTTTCGTCCAGATGTTTTGGTGTTGCTTCCGGTCCAGTTAAAATAATTTTATATAAGTAATGAAAATAAAAATACCCAAAAATCACTCCATAGACTAATACAATGACAATGAGTGATGTCAGCACTTGATACAACGCAATAGGTGAATGCGCCGCAATGGTTTTGATATAGTGATACACAATCCAGGGTTGCCGGCCAAATTCCGCAGTAAACCAACCCGTAATAATACAGATAAACCCAAGTGGTGCCGAAAGAATGCACGATTTTAAAAACCACGTAGTTTCATATAATGTTTTTTTCATACGTAATACTAAACCGATTACTGCGATGCCTAATATCAGCAATCCAAAACCAACCATGATACGAAAACTCCAGAATACCACCGCTACATTGGGTCGTTCACTGTTCGCAACGGATTTCAAACCAATTAATTCGCCATCTAATTCATGTGTATTAAGCAAAGAAGCGAGCTTTGGAATGCTAATAACAAAATCATTTTTCTCTGCAGATTGATCAGGCCAAGCAAAAAGTAATAGCGGTGCGCCTTTCTGTGTTTCCCAAACACCTTCCATTGCAGCTGTTTTGAGTGGTTGATACTGATGAACTCTCAGGCCTACTGTATCTCCTATTAAAATTTGGATAGGCATAATAATCAATAATGCCCACATGACAAATGAAAAACAGGTTTGTGAAAATGCGATATATTTATTTTGCAAAAGATAATAAGCAGAAATGGCCCCAATAACAAGGAACGACGAAGCATACGTTGCCAATAACATATGAAAATAACGCGGCAAAAATACGGGATTCAAAATAACATCAAACCAACTGACCACAGTAAATATGTTATTTTTATAGTTTACTCCTGCGGGTGATTGCATCCATGAATTAGCTGACATAATCCAGAAAGCAGAAAGGGTCACACCAATTAAAGCAAGCAATGTTGCAATATAATGTAATCGAGGACTCACACGATTCCAACCAAAAAACATAACGCCAAGAAATCCTGCTTCAATAAAAAATGCAGTCAGTACTTCATAAGTAAATAAAACACCTAACACCCTTCCAACGGCATGAGTAAAGCCAGACCAATTGGTGCCTAGCTGAAACTCCATGACTACCCCTGACACGATTCCCATCCCAAAAGTCAGTGCTAGCACCTTCGTCCAGAACTTACAGATAGTTAAATAATGCGGGTTACGTGTTTTGAGCCATACCCCTTCCAATATTGCAATAAAGGTAACAAGGCCAATACTAAAAGCGGGAAATAAAATATGAAAACTAATGGTAAAACCAAATTGAATACGCGACAGTATTTCCAGTGACATAACTACACCTACTTCAGGTAAACTTATGCTTGGGTTTTTTTCTTAATTGGCAAATAAATTAAATAACCGGCACCAATGCCGATCAGAACAAAGAAAGCACGCCCCACAAGCTGTGCTCCTAAGATAATCTCTAATAAATGAAAATGAAATATCCCGTAAAAACCACAGTCAATACCACCAATAATAACCAAGATCCATGCGATCCATCCTAAAAATCCTAAGTTCTGCATCAGCGCTTCCTTTTGGTGATGATAGATGAGAAATAGAATAGCATATCTTAGAGTCTGTAGTCATATTGTTAATTTATAACTTATATCCATGATGCTGCAACAGTTTTAAAAAATTCTTACCCTCTTCGCTGTAATCTTCGTAACAATACGTTTGCACATAATTTTGTAAAATAAACGCATAGTGAGAACTCATCAACACAGACAAAATCAATTCTGCACGATCATGATCTGCTGGGCTATTGCCACCACAACTTTGAAAAAGAATCGCTGCTAATATTTCTGCTTTACATGCTTTTCTGATCTGATCCGCATCAAGAAAACTTTGCACGCAAAATTGTAACGAACGATCGCGATGAAATTCACGCCATTGATGATAAAAATTTAATGCTAAGCTTTTATAACGTGGAATATTTTCATGAAAATTTTCATCTTGCCAAAACAACAGAAAAAAAAGCGCTGGAATGCACGCTTCTACATTTGCCCATGAACAATTGCCGCTGATTTGTGCCGCGATTTTTAATTCCGTAATAGGTTGTAACTTTAACACATCAGGAATATCGTGATTAACAAAATCATCTGAATGTTTTTCATAAAGTAATTGTTGAATAAAACGATCATTTAGCGCCAGGGGATGCCCTAGCTGGTAAATAACAATATTGTCATACAAGCGACTATCCTCACGGCGATCACATTTTACTAACATGTCTCCCATCTTGATAAAAGTAATAGCATGCCCTTCGTATCCCATTGGAATAATTAACGGTTCTTGTCGAATTAAAGATTGAATGTTAGTTTGATGTTTTGCAATGTTCACTCGATATTGCTGATATTGCATTAACTGTGCTGCACGCGCAATGACATCAATAATAACTTGCGTTAAATTCACATAACGGCGTAATTGTCTTCCCGCAAAATGATTTTTAAATTGCGCTAAAGATTCCCCAATGATTGCGAGACTTGTTTCAAGAAAAAAACCTTCGAAATCCACTTCCACAAACTGATTTTTGGGATCAACAATATTGGCAACCCCTACTAATTCAAACATGTGTCCTAATAATTTAGTATTAATGTAATCCTGCGAAAAATTAAGATCAGCGCCCTGTTGCAATAAGATTTTTTTTAATTTGTCTTGTTGGCGCAATAACGGCATCACTAATATCGGTTGACCCGCTAAATTATAAGCATTAGGATCCGCACTATTTTGTAATAACAGCTCGCATAATCGAAGATTATTATTTTCTGCCGCCCAATGCAGAGCCGTGCTACCTAACATATCTTGTTGATTTACTGCGGCACCGTGATGAAGTAAAAGCTTAGCAATGGTTATATTATCCGCGATCGCCGCTTCAATGAGTGGAGTAAATCCATATTCATCTATCTGATTGACATCAACTCCTGATTGCAGCATTGCTTTCACTGCATCAACTTGTTCTTCTATGATAGCATCCGCAAATGAAAACATAGTTTAATAGGGCCGTGGTTTAGGGTTAAAACGCGGAACATGCTGATGACGATGCTGCAATTCATGCTGATGCTGTAATTCATTTCTGGGTTCTGGATTAGTTTCAGCTACGTTTTCTGTAGGTAATAGGGTTACTTGCCGATCTATGCCGCTAAATTGGGCTTTCTGACTGATTGGATGTTGTTTGTAAGGCGAATATCTTCCGGCACTCACGCCCGCACGGAAAGCACCACCTGCCTCATAACGAGTAGTCAGATTAAGACGGCCTTCTTTCATTGCCTGGCGTTCTTTGCGAGTGGCTTTTTGTTTATTAACGAGCGTCTTATGCAATTCTTTATGCACAAGCAATAAACGATCTATTTCAGCAGGAGGCAGCAAATCATCACGGGATTGAACCGACATCGCATCTTTAAAGCGAAATTCTATTGCACTCCCTGCCCCGCCTTGACCGCTTTCCCCGCTTTGATCATCTTTCTCGTGATTTACGTTCTTTTTATCATTCTTCGACATAATAGATTGCCTGTTTTCTTGATCTCTCTTATATTCATTATACAACGCGCTAGATGAATTACAATTTGCTTTATATGGCGGCTTATATCATAATCTTGGCTTCATAATTCAAAGGAGTTTGATTATGTTACGCAGATTAACCGGTTTATTTTATAATGCTGCCTCTACAGACACAAAAAAAACAAATGATCCCGAAACCCCAATGCCATCCTCTATGCCAACACATATAGAATTAAAAGAAGAACCTGAAATTATTCATATGCAGGATATGGGGAAAGTAGAGGAGCCACGGTCCTTGACAAGCCTTAACAGCGACGATGAAGAGAAACCATCAGAAGAAATGAAAAAAGCTGTCACTGCGCCACAAGGTACAGATCAGATAGTCAAAGAAATACTCGATGAAATTGTCGAGACAACTGTAAAAAATACTATATCCCCTATCCCACCTGAAACAAAAACCGATGTTATGACAGCGATCACACCGGATACTGCAACCACGACAACTCGTACCCATATGGCACCATTCGAGATAAACAGTGAGCTCTCTGGAGGAGTAGTCACACCACCTTCATCTCGTAACCCAGCAACGTATTCCAAGAGAACGTTTGCTGAGCAAATGAAATATTTCCTTTGTTGTTGTAAGCACAAAGAACCACAGAATAATATTCAAGCAATGCCAGAGAATATTCTTCACACAATGAAAGTAAGATAATATACAGGTATTCCAGCTGAAGAGGGTATCACTTTCTTCAGCTGGAACCACGACTTTTTATGCTAACAACTCCGTTTGCAAATAATCCGGCACAACACAAGGCCAATGATATTTTTCCTCAATTTTTTCTTTTAATGCTTGCGCCGCATCAGGTTCGCCATGTGTAATAAATACTTTGCGTGGATGATGATTAAAATGACTTAGCCATTGCAAAATTTCTTCATAATCTGCGTGCGCAGACATGTTACTCAAGACTTGCACTTCTGCACACACTGGAATCGTTTCGCCGAAGATTTTAATGAAGTCCTTACCATTAATAATATCTGCACCTCGTGTACCCGCTGCTTGATAACCCGCAAATACAATCGTGTTTTTCGGATCCGGAGCAAATACACGAATATGATGCAACACTCGTCCACCTTCTAACATACCACTGGCTGAAATAATAATTTTCGGTTTAGTTTCTAAATCGATTGCCTGTGATTCTTCTCGCGTATTGATGTACGTTGCAATTTCACAAACCTTGCTAGATAAATCCGCACTAAGACGATGCAAATCCGTATTTTTACGAAAAATATCCGTTGCGTCTTTCGCCATGGGACTATCTAAATAAATCGGTAAATCAGGAATGCGCTTAGACATTTTTAATTGATACATGAAATATAATAAATGTTGTGCACGACCCACAGCAAAAGCCGGGATCACAATTGTACCGCCTCGCTCTGCGGTACGATTAATAATATCGCACACCTCATCTAATGGATTGACTTTTTTGTGTAATCGATCTCCATACGTTGATTCAAGCACCAAATAATCTGCTGCTTGCATTACTGCAGGTTGATACATAATAGGATCATGTGGCCGCCCTAAATCTCCGGAAAAAAGTACCGTAGTACCTCGCGATTTCACTTGCACGAAAGATGCACCTAAAATGTGGCCTGCTGGAATGAGTGTAAGATGTGTTTCTTCAGCTATTTTATAATTTTTTCTAAATTCGAGCGCACGCAATTGCTTTAATGATTGTTCTGCATCTACGCGCGTATAAAGGGGTATTGCAGGTTTATGCTTGCTAAGACCATGCTTATTTAAAAACTTGGCTTCTTCTTCCTGTAAATATCCACTATCTGGCAATAATATCGCGCATAGTTCTTTGGTAGCAGTAGAACAATACACCTTGCCGGTAAAACCATTTTTCATCAAGACAGGTAAATAACCGCTATGATCAATATGCGCATGCGTTAAAACAACTGTATCAATTAAATGTGGCTCAACAGGAAATTTCCCCCAATTACGCTGACGCAGTTCTTTTAATCCTTGAAACAACCCACAATCAATTAAAAATTTTTTATTATCGATGCTCAACAAAAATTTTGAACCTGTGACAGTCTGGGTGGCGCCTAAAAATGTTAATCGCATTATTTTTCCTTCGAAAGTTCCTCTTGTAATTGTGGTAGTAATTTAAATAAATCTCCTACCAATCCATAATCTGCTACTTGAAAAATAGGTGCGTCCGGATCACTATTAATCGCCACGATCACTTTACTGTCTTTCATACCAGCTAAATGTTGAATTGCCCCTGAAATGCCAATTGCAATATAAAGATCAGGTGCAACCACTTTCCCTGTTTGTCCTACTTGATAATCATTAGGAGCAAAACCCGCATCCACTGCTGCACGCGATGCTCCCACTGCAGCGCCTATACTATCTGCAAATGATTCCAGTAATTTAAAATTCTCTGCACTTTTCAAACCACGCCCCCCAGAAACAACGATGCGCGCTGCTGTTAACTCAGGCCGTTCTGACACTGTTAATTGTTGACTCACAAAGTCAGTTAACGTATTTGGAATAACGGTGTTGATGTTTTCTGTAATGACTTGACGATTTTCCGCAGGCGCTGCTGCTGCAAACGCAGTGGTTCGTATAGTTAATATTTTTATTGTATCTTCACTGCGCACTGTTGCCAATGCATTACCTGCATAAATAGGTCGTTCAAACGTATCACTTGAGATTATTTTTACGACGTCTGAAATCATGGCCATATCAAGTAAAGCTGCTGTGCGCGGCAAGATATTTTTTCCATAAGTTGTTGCTGCTGTGAGAATAACATCATGTTGCTTACCCACTTCCGCAAGAAGTGGTGCGATATTTTCTGCAAGCTGATGTTGATACTCTTTAGCATCGGCAACTAAAATGCGCTGAATATAAGGCAATGTATGCGCTTCTTGCGTTACCTTGTCACACTGATATCCCACAAGCAAAAAATCAATCTGATCGCCTAATTGTTTTGCGGCTGTTAACGTATGCAAGTTACTTGATTTTAATATATTGTTATCGTGTTCAGCGATAAGTAAGATTTTCATGCGATCACCCGCGCTTCACGGCGTAATTTTTCTACTAATTCTGTGACGCTTCCTACTTTAATGCCCATGCGGCGTTTTTCTGGAGCCGTCACCTTTAACGTTTGTAATCGTGGTTTGCTATCTACATTTAATTCTGCAACCGGAATAATTGTAATGGATTTACGTTTTGCCTGAACAATATTAGGTAAAGAAAGATAACGCGGCTCATTGAGACGTAAATCAGTCGTAATCACAGCAGGTAATGTTAATCGTAATGTTTCAAGTCCACCGTCAATTTCACGTGTAACTTCTGCGTGGTTTCCCTGTACCACCACCTTAGAAGCAAAAGTTGCTTGCGGCCAATTTAATAATCCCGCCAACATTTGTCCGACCTGATTATTGTCACTATCAATTGCTTGTTTGCCTAAAATAATGAGTCGAGCCGCTTCTTGTTGTGCTAATGCTTGCAAAATTTTTGCTGCGGCAAGAGGTTGAATGTCTTGGTCAGTTTCAATCAGAATTGCACGATCAACACCCATCGCTAATGCCGTACGTAATGTTTCTTGGCATTGATTCACACCAATAGATACGGCAATGACTTCTTGCGCGATTCCTTGTTCTTTTAATCGTACTGCTTCTTCAACTGCAATTTCATCAAATGGATTAATCGACATTTTCAGATGAGTGGTGTCAACTCCACTGCCATCGGGCTTTACCCGAATATGTGCAGCATAATCTACCACCCTTTTTACTGCTACCAACATTCTCACCGCTTACTCCTTTTCAACTTGCGCTCGAATCACATTAAAATGTAGTATCCACGATTCAAGATTTTTTTAAAAGGATTCCATGCGATGGAAATAAAAAATTGTGCAGTTATTGTCAGCGGTGGTGCATCAGGGATGGGAGCGGCAACAGCACGCTTGTTCAGTTCGTTAGGTGCAAAAGTTGCGCTATTGGATCTTAATTCTGCGGCCGCTGAAAAAACGGCAAAAGAAATACATGGTTTAGCCATCGCTTGTGATGTCACCCGTGCAGAAAGCGTTACAACAGCCGTACAGCAAGCACAAACAGCGCATGGGGCTGCGCGTATTTGCGTGAATTGCGCAGGCATCGTACAAAGTAAACGTATGGTTGGCAAAGAAGGGCCTCTACCCCTTGAAGAATTTGAACGCATTATTAAAGTCAATTTAATTGGCACATTTAATCTCATGCGCATTGTTGCAGCACACATGATTCCACTAGAACCGTTAGGTAAATCACAGGAACGCGGCGTTATTATCAATACAGCATCCGTTGCTGCTTTTGAAGGACAAATCGGACAAACAGCCTATAGTGCATCTAAAGGTGGTGTAGTCAGTTTAACTCTGCCTGCCGCGCGTGAATTAGCTCAATTTGGTATTCGAGTCATGACCATTGCGCCTGGTTTAGTAGATACACCTATGTTTGATAATCTGCCATCTGAAGCACGCGCAGCATTAGCCCAAATGGTGCCTTTTCCTAAACGGCTCGCCGATCCTTCCGAATATGCTAAATTAGCGCTCCATATAGTCGAAAATGAAATGCTAAATGGAGAAATCATTCGTCTTGATGGCGCTTTGCGTATGCAGCCGAAATAAGTCACAACCTATTTTACGCTTTAATGATATGGTGTTAAAATAATTGATCGACATTAAAAAATGACTTGCGCTTATGTCAATCGTTTCTAAATTGAAACAGTTTGTAATTGGTGACCCGCTTAATCCTTTCAATCCAAATACCTTACGGCATGTATCGCTTGTTGCTTTTCTTGCCTGGGTCGGACTCGGAGCTGACGGTTTATCTTCTTCTTGTTATGGTCCAGAAGAAGCATTTATCGCGCTTGGCACTCACCATCATCTCGCACTCTATATCGCACTGGCTACTGCTGTTACCGTTTTTATTATCTCCCTGGGATACAATCAGGTTATAGAATTATTTCCAAGCGGCGGAGGTGGTTACAAGGTTGCAACACAATTACTTGGATCTCACATTGGACTGATTTCCGGCGCAGCGCTTATTGTGGATTACATACTCACAATCGCTGTATCCATCGCAAGTGGAACAGATGCCCTTTTTAGCACATTACCTGCTTCCTTCTTGCCTTATAAATTATTAGCAGAAGCCTTATTTATTATTTTACTTCTGATTGTTAATTTGCGCGGTATGAAAGAATCCATTCAATTGTTATTACCTATTTTTTTAGGATTCGTCATTATCCATTTTTCTTTGATTGTGTATGGCATCATTGCGCATCGTCACGGACTGACTGGTATTATCCCTCATACTGTAGAAGACACAAAAAGCCTTGCTGCAGCCATCGGCTGGATTCCGTTACTTGCTATCATGCTGCATGCCTATTCATTGGGAAGTGGAACATATACAGGCCTTGAAGCCATATCAAATAATGTGAATCGCCTAAGTGAACCACGTGTGAGAACAGGCAAATGGGCAATGTTATATAGTGCTATTTCCTTAAGTTTTACAGCGGCAGGTATTATCTTGCTCTATCTGTTGTGGAATGCTTCGCCTGTGCATGGGAAAACATTAAATGCGGTTGTCTTTCATTCCATCTTAGGAGATTCCACCGCTGGTAAAATAACGTTATTCATTACATTAGCATCAGAAACAGGACTGTTATTTGTCGCAGCCAATGCCGGTTTTTTAGCAGGACCTAATGTTCTAGCTAATATGGCTGTAGATAGCTGGGTACCTAATCGCTTTCGGCATCTTTCAACTCGTCTGGTTGTTCAAAATGGCTTAATTTTATTTGGCATTTCGGCATTAATTATTTTGCTTTGGTGTCAAGGTCATGTTTCTTTGCTTGTTATTTTGTATAGTATTAATGTATTTATTACTTTTTCACTTTCATTACTGGGATTATGTGTTTATTGGGGCAAACAGCATGGTAGAGGTTCACCTCGATGGAAAATGCGTTTAGCATTTTCTATTTTTGCATTTTTAATTACTTCCAGCATCTTATGCGTCACCTTAGCAACAAAATTTGAATCAGGCGGTTGGATCACTATTGTCATTACCTGCACAGTCATTGGATTCTGTTTATTAATTAAAAAACATTATAACAGCATCAATAAAAAATTAATTGAGCTAGACACTCAATTAAAACAACCCATTACTGAAAAATTTTCACCTATCGCGCCGGATCCACATCAACCTACTGCGGTTATTTTTGTTGGAAAAAGCTTGGGGGTTGGAATGCATACATTGCTTGGCGTGTTACGCACGTTCCCTCGTTATTTTAAAAACTTTATTTTTGTAAGCGTAGGTGTGGTCGATGTAGAAAGTTTTAGCGCTAGTACTTCACTAGAAAAAATGCAGCGAGAAGTCAATGAAACACTCGACTATTTTGTTAATTATTGTCAACAATATGGTATCGCTGCAGAAAGTTATGCTGCATTTGGTACTGATACAGTAGAAAAATTAACAGATCTCGCAGAAAAAATCGGCGAAAAATATTCAAATTGTATCTTTTTCTCTAGCAAGTTAATTTTTGAACATGATAACTGGATCACCCGAATTTTACACAATGAAACACCCACCACGTTACAACGCTTCTTGCATTTACAAGGCAAAGAGTTAATGATTTTACCCATGAAAATATAGGGTGACATTTCATTCTTCTGCTTGCTGGCGCACATCTGCAATAATGCCCAAACAGGAAATAAATCCTATCGTTGCAGGCAAAGCCAACGTCACCAAAAAATTATTGGGTTCAAATCCAAAAATAGTCAAAACAAATGTTTGTATTAGCCAAACCAATAAGCTAACTAAAAGCAGAAAAACAATACATGCTAGCCAATAGAGTATAGCTGGAATATTTTTTTTGAAGAATTCAGGATTTCGAATAGCGTTGGGGAATTCTTCCACTAACCAGACAACAGCAGACTTTCTTAAGTGTGGCCGATCAAATAAATCAACTAATACATAATAACCATCAAGTTCTTGTAATGGATTTAACATACGAAATGCACTCAGATAAGTAAATAATGCAAATAACCACAAAAATACTTGGATATATCCAATAGGAATTAAAAAAATAAACAAAGAAAAAACACCCGCAACTAATACATCTGCAAAAACACCTGCAAGATTTACGAAAATACGTGGCGCACGACGCGGATCTAACCACATATCAGACGTATCAATAAACGCAACAGGAGTAACCCACTGCCAACCTACGCCCATATAATGCACTTCATGTCCATACGATTTAATCGCTAACGCATGCCCTAACTCATGCAACGCAACTGATAGTAATGTGAAAGGAATAAATAAAATAATAAGAGCCCAACTATGATGTATTGTTCTAAACAATTCAATAATCTGACTGGTCGATAATGCAAATGCTAAAAAACCCAACACAATAATACATGCCATAATGATCTTGCTTATTTTATTAAACAGTAAAAATGCGCCTTTATGGTAAAATTGGGTTAACCAGATATCCGCATCACCAATGACAATACGTGTTTGTAAAAGATGCTTCACTTTCAGCATTACTCTCTTCCAGATAGGTTGTTTCTGCTGATATGCTCCATCATCTATTTTTATATTAGTAACAAATCCTGCTTTTGCAAACTTTGAAATTAAGGCAGCAACAACATCCGGTGCAAAGACATTGTATTCATCAGTTAATGCCATAGTAATTTCTTGCATGGTTTGTTGGCCATTCATTTGTTGCCAAATAAACCATCCTTCTTCGGATAATTTAAAATAACTTCCATTATCCGGATTTTTTAAAATAACGACTGTTTGTTGATCAGTAGTCGTAAATTGATGTGCTTCTACATGCGAATTTTGCAATGGTCTGCTGCGATCAACCATTAATGTCATAAAAGTACGTGCAATATTTTTTTCTGATTCAAGCAATTCAAGTAAATATTGATAATCCAATTTAAATAAATCACAATCACTTAATGCACGTGCAGTCGCATTGCGTGTAGCACGAGTAATCAGGGTTGCTTCACCAAATACAGCAGGTGCTTGCAAAACAGCTAATTGATGCGGAAGTTCATCTATCTGTTTAGTAAAAATCTCTACCTGTCCAGAACGAATCAAATAACAACAATCGCCCACATCCCCTTCTTCAAAAATAACCGTTCCTGGAGGAACATAAATTTCTTCTACTTGATTTGACAACCACATTAACCGTTCGTGAGATAATTGACTAAATGGTAAAGATTGTTTGATCAATTGTGCTCGCAAGATTTGTCCCGAACATGCATAGATTGCGGATTGTAATGGTGGATGTTGATGAAAAAAATCATGTAACCTTTTTAAATCTAGACATAATACCAACACATTTGAAAGCGCTATCACTGTAGCAGTACGCTTTCCTGTGGTCGAAAAAAAACCACTGTCATTTAAGCCGATGGATTCACCTGCATTTAATATCGCTAAGGGAACTTTATCTATTTTTTCTGCTTGATTAGAGGTAATTTTTATCTTACGTGATTTAGGAATCAATCGTACAACTTCAGCTTGTCCTTGAACAAGAATATACACACTATCAATAAGCGTATTTTCTTCGACAATTTTTTCGCCGACAGCATAACAAACCTCCGCCATGCATTCTGCAAGCTCTTGACTTTCTTCCGGTGAGAGCATTGCAAAACAAGGCAGCATTGTAATCAACCGTTGGCGCTGCATCCTATTAATCGTTTTGCCTGCTAAATTCTCCGGCATTGTGTAATTCCTCTTTAGCCTTTAGTATATACTGGAACTTATAAATGGAAAATAAGATGGATACTTTACAAGACGTTTTTGATAAATGGGCAACAGACCTCCATTTCAAAAAAAAATTCAAAGAAAATCCGCAACAAGCATTAAAAATGGCTGGTATTAAGCTAAGCGATGATGATCTGCAAAAAATTCTTGCAACCATTAGTAAACAAGAAGAATTAGAAAAGAAAATTAATCGATAATATGACGACAGGCTCTTTAGCTGAAGGAGAAAAATTAACGTGCCAAAAGATTCTATTGTCATTGCAAGCATTGCTCGTACCCCGCAAGGAAACTTATTAGGTGTGCTAAAAGATGTATCCAGCATTCAACTGGGTGCTACTGCAATTAAAGCAGCCATCGAACGTGCTAGTCTTAATCCAAACGATATTGCCGAAGTCATGATGGGCTGTGTATTACCGGCGGGTCTTGGACAAGCACCGGCACGTCAAGCGGCTCTCAGTGCCGGTATTCCTGTTTCTACCCCTTGCAGTACTATCAACAAAATGTGCGGCTCAGGGATGAAAGCGGTGATGTGTGCACATGATACTTTATTAGCTGGTAAAGCTAACATAGTAGTTGCGGGTGGTATGGAAAGTATGACCCATGCGCCTTATCTTATTCCGAAGGCACGACAAGGTTATCGATTAGGACATGCCGATATTCTTGATCACATGATGTGGGATGGTCTTGAGGATGCGTATGAAAAAGGCAAACCGATGGGGTTTTTTGCAGAAAAATGTGCTGAAAATTATAACTTTTCGCGTGCCCAACAAGATGCGTATGCAACTACATCGTTAGAGCGCGCAAGAAATGCCATTCTAAAAAAATATTTTGAAAGAGAAATAACGCCCGTTACCATAAAAACACGTCAAGGTGAACAGATTATTGATATGGACGAACACCCAAGCTCCGTCAAAATCGAAAAAATTCCCCAACTTCCGCCTGCTTTTATGCAGGGTGGAACTGTTACTGCAGCAAATTCATCTTCAATCGCTGATGGAGCTGCAGCACTGGTTTTAATGCACCACACAGAAGCACAAAAACGCGGAATGAAACCTTTAGCACGTATCATTACACATAGCAGTTTTGCTAAAGCACCGAGTGAATTTACTACCGCACCCATCGGTGCTATTCGACAATTATTAGATGAAATTCATTGGACAGTTGAGCAAGTTGATTTATTCGAAATTAATGAAGCATTTGCTGTAGTTGCTATGGCTGCTATGCATGACCTGCATATTCCACATGAAAAACTGAATATTCACGGCAGTGGTTGCGCATTAGGCCATCCCATTGGTGCAACCGGTGCACGCATCATTGTCACATTGATTGCAGCATTGCAACAATATCAACTTAAACGTGGTATTGCAGCATTGTGCATTGGTGGCGGTGAAGCCACCGCTATTGCAGTAGAAATGTTATGACCCGCGAATCCATGGAATTTGATGTCGTTATTGTTGGTGCAGGCCCAGCAGGATTGGCTGCAGCAATTCGTTTAAAACAATTAAATCCGCAATTGACTGTTTGCATCATTGAAAAAGGGGAAGAAGTTGGATCGCATATTTTATCAGGTGCTGTACTGGAACCGCGCGCCTTAAATGAATTATTGCCTGATTGGCAGGCTCGCAACCCGCCTGAACATGTAGCAGTTACAAAAGATCAATTTTTATTGCTCACTGAAAAAAAATCCTATCATCTGCCGACCCCACCACAAATGCGCAATCATGGTAATTATATTATTAGTCTGGGACAATTTTGCCGTTGGTTAGCCACACAAGCAGAAAGTTTAGATGTTAATATTTTTCCTGGCTTCGCTGCAACGGAAATTTTATACGATGGTGATCGTGTTTGCGGCATCGTAACGGGTGATAAAGGTATTGATAAAAATGGTAATCCAACTTCACGTTATCAACCTGGTATGGAATTGCGCGCAAAACAGACTTTTTTTGCTGAAGGTTGTCGGGGTTCACTCACGAAACAACTGATTGAACGTTTTGCATTGCAAAAAAACGCTGATCCACAAACATACGGATTAGGCATTAAAGAATTATGGGAAATTCCAGCAGAATTGCATCAAGCCGGATTAGTAACACATTCTGTAGGTTGGCCTTTAGATAACAAAACATATGGTGGTTCCTTTATCTATCATTTTGCAAAAAATGTATTGGCTATTGGATTTGTCATTGGATTGGATTATCAAAATCCTTATTTAAATCCTTATGAAGAATTTCAACGCTTTAAAACTCATCCAAAAATCCGTCCTCTACTAGAAAATAGTAAACGCGTTGCATACGGAGCACGCAGTTTGAATGAAGGCGGATTACAGTCTATTCCACAACTCACTTTTCCTGGCGGGGTATTAATTGGTTGTGCTGCAGGATTTTTGAATGTGCCAAAAATTAAAGGCATTCATAATGCAATGAAATCAGGGATGATTGCTTCCGAAAGCATTTTCACAGCACAAGATTATACAAAAAATATAAAAAAAAGCTGGGTACGGGAAGAATTATATCGTGTACGCAACATCCGACCAGGCATGCGCTTTGGATTGTGGTCAGGATTAATGTATGCTGCCATAGATACTTACATTTTCCGCGGTAAAGCACCATGGACATTGCATAATCATGCTGACTACAATCAATTAAAACTTGCCGATCAATCCCAAAAACTGCTCTATCCTAAACATGACAACAAAATCACTTTTGATTTACTCTCATCAGTCTATCTCACCCACTCTAAACATGATGAAAATCAACCGTGTCATTTAAAATTAACGAATCCTGCGATTGCTATTGAAACAAATTTCAAATATTACGCTTCCCCTGAACAGCGTTACTGTCCTGCAGGTGTATATGAAATTGTATACGATGAAAAAAACACACCGCGTTTACAAATCAATGCAGCCAATTGCATTCATTGCAAAGCATGTGACATTAAAGATCCGACGCAAAATATTACTTGGGTACCGCCTGAAGGCGGTTCTGGCCCTCAGTATTCGATTATGTAAATGGCACGAAAATCCATGCTTAATTTTACCTAATACTGTCATTTTATGATAGTATCTTGCATAATATTGAATAAATATCATTATATGCTATAATATTTGTATGAAACTGTCATAAAATGACAGTATAAAGAGCGCGTAAGTTATGCCTAACCCATTGGAAAGAATATTACAACATTATCCTCGCCCTTATCTAACAGACGCAGAATTAGAAGCACTCTTGGATAGCACTCCAGCCAGTCGTTATAGCAAGGTAAAACGATTACTTGCTCAAGGGAAGATGACACATATTCGCCGGGGGCTATATTCTCTGACTGATAGGATAGGTTATTTACGAAAACCTCATCCATTTGAGTTAGCCCAATATTTGTATGGACCATCCTATATTAGCCTGGAATCAGCCCTGAGTTTTCATAAACTAATTCCAGAGGCAGTTTATACGGTAACGAGCGCGACAGGGAAACGCACAAAAGAATTTCAGACACCTTTAGGAATGTTCGATTATTTGCATTTGCCTCTCGATAATCTGTATACAGAAGTAGAACTCATCAAGGAAAATGGATACCTATTCTTTATGGCTAAACCCTGGAAAGCTATTTGCGATTATGTTTTTTGCTATAAAAAAGATTGGTATAGCCTTAAACCTTTATTAGAAAGTTTGCGAATAAATCGCGAAGATCTGCCTGCCTTACGCAATGAATTGATTCAATTGCTTGATGAATATTATCATCACACTCGCGTGAGTCGATTTTTAAAAGGTATTCAAAGAGATTTAACAGCATGAGCGTGGAAATTATTCAACAAAAATTATTAACTTATCAATGTCAAACTGTTCTTGAGCAAGAAAATGCGCTCAAAGAAATAGCTCAAGAAATTGCATTGATGGCATTGTCTCGTGCTGGTTTCTTTCGAGTTGCTGCTTTTCAAGGAGGAACTTGTCTTAGAATTTTATATGGCTTAGAAAGATTTTCAGAAGATTTAGATTTTATTTTAGAAAAACCAGATAAAAATTTTAATTGGGATAAGTATATTCAAAGTATGCATGATGAATTCAGCATCTATGGTTATAAATTAGAAGTAATAAACAAATCACATATCAATAAAGCCATTAAATCTACTTTTTTAAAGGCGGACTCAAAAGGTGGGATATTGATTTTAAAAGACAGTCGAACGCATCGACCAAAATTACAAATTAAATTAGAGATTGATACCAATCCAGCAGCAGGATCAAAATATGAATTGAAGTATTTAGATTTTCCGCTATCTTACAGTATACAAACACAAGATTTGCCAAGTTTATTTGCCAGCAAATGTCATGCTTTACTTTGTCGTAATTACATCAAAGGACGTGATTGGTATGATTTTGTTTGGTATGTGTCAAGACAAGTGACTATCAATTTTTCATTATTAAATCATGCAATTGAACAAAAAGGACCTTGGGAAAAACAAACTATTTCAATCACACCTAAATGGTTTTTGCAAAAATTAAAAATGAAAATAAACAACATCGATTGGGACATAGCAAAAAATGACATTGCACGATTTTTAAGGCAAAGAGAATTAGCGTCACTTGATGTATGGTCGAAGGAATTTTTTCTTTCAAGGGCAGAGAAATTAGAGCAAATTCTACGTTAACTCTTCTGTCTGAATGCCTAATCGTTGCAATAATGCTCGATCATGCGCAATTTCCGGATTCGCAGTCATTAATAATTTTTCTCCGTAAAAAATTGAATTAGCTCCCGCAATAAAACATAATGCTTGTACTTCATCAGACATAGATGTCCTACCTGCTGAAAGTCGTACACGTGATTTTGGCATTAAAATACGCGCCACTGCAATGGTCCGTACAAATTCAAATGGATCCATAGCAGGTGTGTCTGCTAATGGAGTACCTGGAATAGGAACCAAATGATTAATCGGCACACTTTCAGGTTGAGGATCCATATTAGCTAATGTCACTAATAAACCAGCACGATCATGACGCGACTCGCCCATACCTATAATACCACCACAGCACACTTTCATTCCTGCATGACGAACATGCTGCAACGTTTGCAAACGATCGCCATATGTGCGCGTCGTAATAATTTCACTGTAAAATTCAGGAGAAGTATCAAGATTATGATTGTAATAATCCAATCCTGCTTCTTTTAGTACCTTAGCTTGCTCTTCTGTCAACATACCCAATGTCATGCATGACTCTAAACCCAGTGCATTAATTTCTTGAATCAATTGAGTAATAGCAGGAACATCTCTCTCTTTTAATTCACGCCAAGCAGCGCCCATGCAAAAACGTGTCGCCCCTGCTGCTTTGGCAGCCTCTGCTTGCTTTTTTACAACCTCGACACTTAATAATTTTTTTGCTTTGACACCTGTATGATAGCGAGCTGCTTGCGGACAATAATGACAATCCTCAGGGCAACCGCCATCTTTTATATTAAGCAATGTACTTAACTGCATAGTCAGTTTAGGGAAATGTTGTCGATGCACTGTTTGCGCCTGAAAAATCAACTCAGGAAATGATAGTTCAAATAACTCCAGTACATCTGCTACTGTCCAGGCAACTTGAGGTACATACGTTATAGTTGATACAGTTTTATTGTTGTTTAACATAATTCCATCGCTCCCTGAATTTCTTCTATCATAATAGCATACGTATTTTTTAATTCTGCTTCAGTAATACAATAAGGCGGTAATAAATAAATAACGTTGCCTAACGGACGCACAAGTAATCCGCGTTTACGGAAGCGTTCACGTAATTGTACGCTGATAGTAGAACCATAATCGGCTAATATGTTTAGATCAAATGCTGCAATGGTACCGCAATAACGAGGATTTTTTATAGGTAATTCGTCCATTAACTCATTAAGACCCGCTTGATGCATATGTTCAATCATTTTAATTTGTGCACGTGTGGCTGGTTTTTTCAACAATTGCAAAGAAGCTAGCCCTGCTGCACAGCCTAAAGGATTTGCGGTAAACGTATGACCATGCGAAAATGCATAATCAAAGCTATCTCCCAAAAATGCTTGATACATTTTTTCGTGAACCGCCGTCATTGCGCAAGGTAAAAATCCACCGGTAAGTCCTTTTGCAAGACAGATGATATCTGGCGTAGTGTTTGCTTTATCACATGCAAAAAATTCGCCCGTACGTCCGAAACCCGTCATCACCTCATCATAAATGATAAGAATATTATATGAACGGATTAATTGCTCTAATTGTTGCAAAAATGCTGGCCTACACATATGCATGCCACTCGCGCCTTGTACTAATGGTTCGATAATTAATCCAGCTGTTTCCGCGTTATATTTTTTTAAATAGTCTGTTAATTGTTGTAATACATGTTGTTCTTTTTGTTGAACAGCATGATCATTTTGCCACGTTGCAGGATAAGGAAAAAAATCTACGCCAAAAAATAATTCTTCGTAATGTGAAAAAAATCCTGATTTCTTGCCAACAGCCATCGCACCAAATGTATCGCCGTGATAACCATTTTCAAATGCAATAAACCGTTTACGTTGCATTTCACCTTGATTACGCCAGAATTGATAAGCCATTTTTAATGCGACTTCGACTGCTGTGGAGCCATTATCAGAATAAAAAACTTTGCCAAAACCCGTTGGCAAAATAGCTAATAATTCTTCTGCTAATTGCACCGCAGGTTCATGCGTAAAATGAGAAAAAATCACATGTTCCAATTTCATGGCTTGCTGATAAATAGCGTTAGCAATGTCAGGATGTGCATGGCCATGCAGATTTGTCCACCATGAAGAAATCAAATCAAGCAATCGATTACCCTGGTGATCAATCAAGTAAGCGCCTTCACCTCGTTCAATGGCGATAGGTAAAGGAGTCATTTGATGCTGTGTAAAAGGATGCCAAATCACTGCATTATCACGTTCCGCAATTGTCATGCCAGTCTCTCTAAAATAATAGGGTGTTCCACACGAATCCATGCGTGTAAAACAGATTTATTCATAGTTGCAAATTGTGGCACGTGAAATAAAGTACGTACATTCCCCCATTCCTCAATCGTTTTTTGATTAGCCGGATTTAAATCGCCATTAAATACAACACCGTGAATGGGTATCTGCCGATGTCGCAAAGCCTCAATCGTTAATAATGTATGATTAATCGTGCCCAATGTACCACGCGCCACAATAATCACTGGAAAATTAAGTTGCTTCATCAAATCTAACATACATGCCATATCATTTATTGGCACAAACACACCACCTGCTCCCTCTACAATAAGTGCATTTTCACACACAGGAACTCGACAAGATTGCAGATCAATTTGAATGTCTTCTAACAATGCAGCCTGATGAGGTGATAAAGGAGCGTTTAAGTTGTAGGTAGATGAAAAAAAATGTTTGTCAGGCAATCCCGTCAATGTCTGCACATCCGTAAGATCACCCGGCAAACCTGCCTGAATCGGTTTCCAGTAACAACCCTGTAATAGCTGCAGCAGCATAGCTGAAACCACTGTTTTACCAACATGGGTATCCGTACCTGTCACGAAATAATGCCTCATGCTTGATATTCTCCATAAACCACTTCATATGTTATTTCCATTGGTTCAGTAAAATTCTGCATAATTTGGCGCATGTTGGCGAGAGACAATGGCACATGCCCTGCCCGCGATGCTGTTGCACCTAACAATTTCAAGGTACGCAGAAACGTATTTACATTCTGATAGGTTTCTTTCATGATTTCTATTTTTAATTGTGGAAATAATTTAGTAAGTTGGCCAATACTGGGAAATTCAGGAGTTGCAACTGAAACATGCATTTTTTCACATAGCTTGCGCCATTCTACAAAAGAATTCTCAGCTAATACGCTAAAGAATAAGCTACCGTTCGGTGTTAATTTTTGTTTGATTTCTGTAAGACTTTTTTCAATCTCTTCAAACCAATGAAACGTCATGGAAGAAACAATCAAATCAAAACAAGGCAGAGAATGTAATTGCTCGCCATCTAGACAATGTAATTGCACACGAGGAAAATCAGCAAATCGTTGGCGACAATGCTCGATCATAGCGGGTGAAATATCAATTAAGCATATGTCCGCGTTAAGAAAGGCATGGATAAGATGTTGACTAAATAATCCAGTGCCGCAACCAATTTCCAAAATCCGTTTTGGAACAATCGTATTCTTAAGTTGTATGGCAAGATTCTGCGCAACTGTAGCCTGCAACGTTGCCACCTGATCATAGGTTGTAGTACCACGATTGAAGCCTGCAATCACTTGCTTTTTGATTATCATATTTACATTCTGGACTATTGAAAAAATGAAATAATAATACATGTAACACAGCAAAAATGACAACCGTACCAGATCACAACTTTGTGCAACAATTATCAACTCACCTTACGCAGAATAAGCTTAAGTAGTGTCATTGCGAACCCTGCGTTTTT
>CAZAEO010000015.1:0-28191 GCA_964484285.1 uncultured Coxiellaceae bacterium
AGCGTTCAGCCTCAGCACGAACGGAGTCAAAATAAAAATTTTGTCGTGTACTGAGATATCGTTGTTTAAAATTAATTTAAAAAACAAAGTTCTTTATTTAAAACGTTGAAACTGATATTTCTTATGTCAATGAGTAGAAAATTTTGGATTATAATCACTGTCCTTTTTGGATTCGAGTAATTAATCCAGCGAGTACTTTTCCAGGGCCAATTTCTTCAAAATAGGTTTCACCTTGCATAAGAATGTATTCAATAGATTGTGTCCATTGCACCGAATGATTTATTTGATTGGCAAGATGTGTATGAATGTTGGTAAATGTATAAGGTTTTGCATTGATGTTAGCAATAACAGGAATAGAAGGTTCTGAAAAAATAAATCCAGCAAGAAATTCACTAAATTGTTGTTGAGCTGGATTCATTAAAGGTGAATGAAATGCACCACTGACTTTTAATGGAATATATAACTTGGCTCCAGCATGTTTAAAAATAGGTTCTGCGGTTTGAATGGATTGTTTGGGCCCTGATATTACAACTTGAGTATATGAATTATAGTTGGCAATCACTACATTCGATAAATTGTTTTCTTGTAAAAGGGTTTGGATATTTTCACTTTTTAAACCAACAATAGCTGCCATGCCACCATCAACAGCTTGACTCATCAATTGGCCACGTTTTTGTACCAATTTCAATCCTGTAACAAAATCAAAAACACCTGCAGCAAATAATGCATTATATTCTCCTAAACTGTGTCCAGCGATATAATCCGGTTTTGTTTTCGTAGCGTTATATTTTTTTAAATAAGATAAAGCATTCACTATATACAATGCGGGTTGAGTAAATTCGGTTTTATTAAGCTGTTCATGTGGGTCTTCTAAACAAAGTGTACCAATGGAATAACCTAGAATAGTATCGGCTTGTTTTACCAAATCAGAAAATTCTACGAATAATAATTCGCCCATACCGCGTGTTTGTGAGCCTTGTCCAGGAAATACATACGTTGTCATAAAAATACCTTACACTAAGAAATATTAAACGGACTCTAAATATTTTATAAACCATGTTTGCGCCAAACGTGCCACTTCATCCAGCGTTCCAGGTTCTTCAAATAAATGCGTAGCACCGGGAATAATGTCTAACTTTTTCGTACAATTCATTTTAAGCATTGCATTTTGATTCATTTCAATAACCGGTATATCATTACCACCTACAATCAGTAATGTGGGCGCTTTTACTAGGGGTAACGACTTTCCAGCCAAATCGGGTCTACCGCCACGTGATACAATTGCTTTTACCACATTTGTTTCTTGAGCTGCAGCTACCAGTGCTGCACCACCGCCTGTACTTGCACCGAAATAACCTAGGGCTAAATGATGGGTTACGAGGTGCTTGACGCACCAATGCGTAGTGTCTATTAGCCTGGATGCTAAAAAGTCGATATCGAAACGTAATTCTGAAGTTTGTGCATCAATCGCTTCTTCTTCTGGAGTCAATAAATCAAATAATAACGTTGCTAGATTAGCTGTATTTAATATTCTGGCAACATGTTGATTACGTACGCTAAAACGGCTACTTCCACTGCCATGCACAAATAACACGATGCCACGTGCATTGTGTGGGATATGCAAAATTCCCTCTAGGTGTGCTTCACCACAGGGAATTATCACAGGATGTTCTATTGCAACAGTAAAATGTGTCATTGATAAAACCTTATATTTTTTGATGTGCTTTGGTTAGTAACTCGAATACTTCATTATCCGTCGTTTGTGAAAAATCTTCATACCATGCGCCAACAGCATAAAAATTGTGTGGTTTAAGTAGGCACACTATTTTATCAACGTTATTTGCTATTTCTTCGCATGTTGATAATGCAGCGACAGGAACAGCCATAATAATGGCCGCTGGGCTTTGTTGACGTAGAGATTTAATAGCAGCACGCATGGTGGCACCGGTTGCAATACCATCGTCAACTAGAATAATCGTTTTGCCAGAAAGTGCTGGAAAAGGGCGGTTACCGCGATAAGTTAATTCACGACGTTGCAATTCTTGTTGTTCAGCTTGAATCACTCGATTAATAGCAGCTTGCGAAATAGTGAGATTATCTACGATTTCGTCGTTAAATACGACGACTCCACCGGTCGCAATTGCGCCCATAGCTAATTCTTCATGCCCGGGTACACCTAATTTTCGTACGATAAAAACTTCCAGCGGAACAGAAAGTTTTTTTGCTACCTCATAAGCAACAGGAACACCGCCACGCGGTAAGGCTAAGACGATTACATCAGGTTTTTTTGCGTAGGACTTGAGTTGTTCTGCTAATAATTTTCCAGCTTGATAACGATTAAGAAATCTCTCCATCTTTATTCCTCATCGTACCTTTACTATTATCAATATATCACACTAGGGGTCGGAATCATGTTATTTAGCGATTTCATCATCCTCAGAAATGGGTTTTCTTTTAGCGGAAAGATGACGGGCACGTAATTCAACATCAATATATTTATCCGTAATTGCACTTGAGCTATGTCCGGCATCGTCACGCACATGTTCGCGCGGACGAATTTTTACATCCTCTGAAATACCTGTATGGCGTAACCAATGTACTGTTGCTTCAATAAGGGTTTCAGCTTCTTCATTGAAATTATCTTTATTAAGTTGAAAAGCTGCACTATCAAAACAATATTGCACAATTTTTCTGATATAGTTGGTGCTTTGCATAGGACCGCTCCCTTTTACTCGTGGCAGCATAGGAGAATGATCCGCAGGGGAGGGAAGAGGGGATAGATTTAAGTGTTTACGCCATCGCTTAAGGGCGTTTAACATGGATTCACTCACGGCAATTTGCCGTTGTTTGTTCCCTTTGCCGACCGTTGTAAACCACCAGTTCCCATCACTGTCCCGTGCAAAATCATTCATTTTGGGGATCCAGCGTGAATTTGCAACAAGTTCTGATATGCGCAAATACATTGCGTAAAGTGCGGACATAATAAATAGCGTACGTTCATGAATCGCAGCATCTTTTTCAGCTAATTCTTTAGCGGTTTTAATAACGTATTGCCATTGTAATTCAGATAAACGTCTTATTTTGGGTTGTCCTTGATAGTTGCGCAGAAATTTACTTTTTTGCCGAATTAATGCGACAGGATTCATGTGCGCATATTCTTCTTGCATGAGATAATTATAGAAACTACTTAATATGGCAAATAATTCTTTTATTGCACCATGAGATAAAGAAAACTTTTTTTGATCAGGCTCAATTCCTTTTCGATTTTCTGCTTTTGAAACGGTGATAACAAATGGGCGCCAGGCAGGATTGTAAGTACGTTCACCATTTTTAATAATAAATCTGGGTGGTTTTGTTTTGCCAATCCACTGTTTAGGTGGATTTTGGCAGAATTCAACAAATGCTGCGATGTCATCACGTTTTAATTTTACGAGAGATTTATCAGCAATTAACGCACACCAATGTAATAAGCGTTCTATCTCTCGACGATACGAGTTAAATGTGCCTTGACTACCCTTATAAGATTTTAAAAAAGCGATAGATTGTTGAATATCTTTGAGATGGTATTTTTCATTAAGATAGGAAAAATCACGTTGTTCATCAATGTATTCAATAGAATCAAATAATGGCAACAGAAAGTGATTCACTGTCATAATATGGTAAGCTCAAAATTTTTTGTAAATGGCGAAAGTTTTTCATTATATCATTTGTTAATTAGCGTTGCGATAAG
Organism: uncultured Coxiellaceae bacterium; assembly: GCA_964484285.1. Lineage (GTDB taxonomy): Bacteria > Pseudomonadota > Gammaproteobacteria > DSM-16500 > DSM-16500 > CAZUQP01. The sequence continues at coordinate 3,731 of CAZAEO010000015.1, forward strand.
CACGAACTCTAATAAATTGGCTATACCGCTTACCCTGGTGAATATGGGAAATTTTAATAGTAGGTGTTAAATGATGTTTTATCTAGTGCGAATTGGATTATCGATGCATTATCGAGATATTTATGGATGTAATTAATTAACCGCCACATTAAAAATTCATTTTTTACTCTACCCAGCAGCAATAAAACTATTTATTTTATTTCCAATTTCTTCCGGATATTGATAAATCATTGCGTGCCCGCCTTCTTTCCAGCGCACCAATTGAGCATGCGGAATAGTATTAGCTAAAATAATGCTATTGATTGGCGGAATAACGATATCGGATTCACCATTTAAAATTAATACGGGCAAATGTAATTTACTGATTTTCTTTGCTGTTGCATTATCATCAAGCCAGTGCATTATCAAATGTTGCTGTTGCAGCATAATTGAGCCAGAATCAATTTCTGTTAGAGTATGTGGCTGAAAGCGATCTGTCGCCAAGGAATATGCCATTTGCATTTTCCATGAAGGTGGAAAGAATAAATCGATTGCCGATACATAAAATCCTAATTTATATTTCGATAAGCCTAGCAATTTCTTTTCTACCATGTGGCTTGGACGTATTGCCTGCTCACCTGAGATTGACGTGTTGATTAATACTAAATAGCCCAATGCATCCGGATGAAGAACAGCGAGTTGCTGCGCTATCATTCCACCCATTGAAATACCTACTACGGCTGGCTGCTTTAATTTTAATTTTCGAATCAGTTGGTACGTATCATTTGCCAAATCCTTACTTTCGTACGCAGCCGATGTTATATGCGACCCACCAACATTTCGATTATTAAGAACAATGATTTGATGCTGTTGTGCCAAAGTAGCAAGAAATTCCTGATCCCAACTCGAAACATCTGTTGCATAACCAGCAATTAATACAACCGGACTGCCGCTGCCAGATCGATAATATTCAATTTGGCCTTGGCTAGTAGATACATAATGTGGAGATAATTTTTTGAAGTTTTCAGTAGCGTATTGATGAGTGGATTGATTATATGTACTACATCCAGAAACTAGTAATATTAAATAGAAGAAAAAACATCTTATGAATAAATTAAAATAATTCATTTTTCAATTCGACGTAGATGCAGGTCAGAAAAAATTTCGTAAGTTGCGTAGCGCATGGATGAATTATTTTTCATCTGGTATATAAGAACAAGACGCAACAGCATGACCTTGGGGAAAGTTATAATCTCTTTCATGATGAATCGCTACAACTCCATTTTCATCAACATGAAATTGATCTAGTGTGTCAGATATCACTTTAGTTTGGCCTGTGCTAGTTAAAATGACTGTTTTTGCGCCTTTATAATAATTGGATTCTTTAGTGATACTGTTATCTTTAAACAGCATCCATCCTTCATTAAAATTCGTAAATGTACAAATAATTTTTTGCGTAGTGGCTTGTTTCATATCATAGCTAAAACATAATCCATCATCATATTCGCCATTATCGACTGCTTGTGTTACAAATGGAATTTGTGTATCTACCTCACCTGCTGGCGGGAGGTTTGGGTAAAGTGAGTCACATTTTCCTGCGAAGGCATTACCGATTAAAAAAACGCTTAGTAATGCAAAAAATGATTTGTATTTCATAAAGTTAGATACTCATTGCAATCGTTATTGTGTATGGATTATACACAGACAGATATTAACTAGCAATATAATAATCATATAAAAATCATATTTGCAAATTATCCTGACTGAGCAAATTTTTTAAAAACTCTTATTTCACCCATTAATTACTGTTTGATATGAGCGATATCATTCATTAGCTAACACAGGAAGGAGCTGAGATTAGGGAGGACGATATTGCTTTTTTAAGCCCTTATTTGACGGAGCATATTAAGCGTTTCGGTGATTATTTGATCGATATGCGTCGGATGCCTGCTAAGATAATTAGGACAAGCAAGGCATTGGGTTTTGTTCAGTGGCGCAGATGAACTTTCCTTAAAAAATCACTTCATTAACTCTTGCAAACAGATTGATTTGTGATATCATAATTTGATATCATGTAAGAAATAGACAATGAAAAAACGCATCAAAAAACACTGGAAGCCATCTTTCGGAAACCAGTCCCAACCAACCTTGAATGGCGACGCATTGAGTTATTATTCATGGCAGTAGGTGCTAAAACTATCGAAGGAACTGGCTCAAGGGTGCGGTTTGAGCTCAACGGGGTTATTGGTACGTTTCATAGGCCACATCCTCAAAAAGGAAGCCAAGCCTTATCAGGTTCGTGATGCGCGATCATTTCTTGAAAAAGCGGAGGTATCGCCATGAACACAATGAGTTATAAAGGTTATGCAGCACGCATAGAATATAGTGATGAAGATGATTGCTTTGTAGGCCATATAGCTGGAATCAATGATGTAGTTGGGTTTCATGGGGATTCTGTATCCGAATTGCATGCGGCTTTCGAAGAAGCAGTAGATGATTATCTTGAAACTTGCAAGAAAGCAGGAAGATCGCCTCAGAAGCCTTATTCAGGTCATATTATGCTACGTGTTCCACCGGAGCTTCATGCTAAAGCTGCAATGATGGCTGAAGCACATGGAAAAAGTCTAAATTCATGGGTAGCGGAATTGCTTTCTGGTGCAGATTGATTTTAATACGAGTTTATTTACAGCATATGAAAGCTTATGCCCGAATTAATAGCGAATCCCGGCACGGGGTGTACTAAATATATCCAAGGTGGAAAATGAGCAATTCTCTGACCAACTGGGTTATTAAAATTGTAAACCAATGGTTACTTAAAGAAGACCCGCCTCAAAGAGCTTATCTTTGTGACTTTAATTTCATTTGCAGTGATGTACGACCTGGCGATGTTTTATTAGTCGATGGTCGAAGCAGAGCAAGTAGAATTATCAAAAATGTGACTCAAAGCACTTGGTCACATGCTGCGTTATATATAGGCAGGTTAGATGATATTGAAAATGCAAAATCATGTGAAATCGCTAAACAGTATTTTGAATGCACCCCTATTACCCAATTACTTATTGAAAGCGAGATAGGCCTTGGGACAATCATATCCCCCGTAACGAAATATAAGGATGATCATATACGGATTTTAAGACCTCGCCGATTAACAAAAGAAGATGTGCAAAAAATCATAAATTTTGCTATCGGAAGGATAGGAAAAAAGTATAACACACGGCATTTACTTGATCTTGCACGTTTTCTCTTTCCATGGGGACTCTGGCCAAGGAGATGGCGTTCTGTTTTATTTCAACATAATGCTCTTCAACCGACTGAGGACATTTGTTCTTCTATGATCGCCGATGCCTTTCAATCTATACGTTATCCAATTTTACCTTTAATTAGAGAAGATCATCAAAAAGAATTAGAATTCGTACGTCGTAACCCAAGGCTTTTTACACCGAGTGATTTTGATTATTCGCCTTATTTTGATGTAATCAAGTATCCTATTTTCCCATTGGGAACAGAAGGAGATTATAAAAATTTACCTTGGAGGAAAGATATCGTTAGCGATGATAAAGGGATTATTGTTCAAGTTATTGAACAAAAAGATATGAAGACAGAATCATCCCATATCAAAACTTTTTTTACTTCGAAAGCCTATGCTGTTGTCGGTGCATCAACTAACCGTGCCAAATTTGGCAATAAAGTTTTACGTTGTTATCTTCAACATAATAAAAAGATTTATCCCGTCAACCCGCATGAAAAAACCATTGAAGGAATATCCTGTATTCACTCTCTCATGAATTTACCAGAAGATGTAAAAAGTATTTCTATTGTGACGCAACCAATGGTGACAGAACAGATTGTAGATGAAGCAATAGCAAAAGGGATTGAAAATATTTGGATGCAACCAGGAGCTGAAAATCAATCAGCTATCGAGAAATGTCAACAGCATAACATTAATGCGATTGCTGGTGGTGCTTGTATTTTAATGGAATTAGGATTTCAGGAGTAATGCAGTATGAAAAATAACATCTATGCCGAGGCTTTATCTGATTAATTATTTAAAAATGTGAGTCAATTATGAAAAACGTCATTAATTTCTTGCTACTGGTAGCATGCTTGTTTTTTTCAATAGCTTATGCCGCTAAACAAGCCATGTTACTGGATGTGACGGGTGTTATCAGTCCGGCCACACAAGATCATGTAGAACGTAATTTAGAAATTGCAAATAAGCAGGGAGCAGCATTAATTATTTTACGTTTAGATACGCCTGGTGGTTTGGAGGCAGCGATGCGTGGTATTAATAAAGCTATATTAGCGTCTTCCGTTCCAGTCGTAACGTATGTTGCTCCATCAGGTGCAAGAGCAGCTAGCGCAGGCACGTTTATTTTATATGCCAGCCATATTGCTGCTATGGCACATGGAACAAACGTAGGTGCAGCATCGCCAGGCAGCATTGGCGGCATTATGTCACCTGCATCAGAAAAAGATAAATCAGCAGAAAAGCAAATGGCATCTACGATGGAAAAAAAGGCTACTCATGACGCTGCTGCATACATCAGAAGCCTTGCTGCTATTCAAGGCCGCAATAGCACGTGGGCAGAACAATCTGTCCGTGAATCAGTTAGTCTTTCCGCTGAAGCGGCACTCAAACTGCATGTCATCGATGTGATTGCAAACGATATTCCCGATTTATTGAAAAAAACAAATGAGAGAGTGGTGAAATTACAAGGTGTTTCCCATACCTTACACACAACAGATCTGATGATAGAGCCAGCAAAAACAGATTGGCGTTATCAATTTTTGTCTATTATAACAAATCCTAATGTGGCCTATATTTTATTATTGATTGGTATCTATGGATTATTTTTTGAGTTTTATAATCCTGGTTTTATTCTTCCCGGTGTGACAGGTGTGATTTGTTTAGTGATTGCCTTATATGCATTTCAATTACTTCCTATTAACTATGCTGGGTTTGCATTGCTCTTGCTAGGTATTATTTTTATGATTACTGAAACATTTATGCCAAGTTTTGGGGCGTTAGGTATCGGCGGAATGATTGCTTTTATTATTGGTTCCGTTTTTTTATTAGATACCAATGTTCCAGGATTTAATATTGCCTGGCAACTTATTATTGCTATGAGTATTATCAGTGCTGGATTTTTTTTAATGATTGCAAATCTTGCTTTTCGTTCGTTTCACCAAAAAAGTGTGACAGGCGGAGAAGCATTGATTGGTTGTCAAGGTGAAGTGATAGAATATAATCATGATCAAGGTTTAGCAAGAATTCAGGGAGAAATCTGGAAAATATATTCAAAAGTGCCTTTGAAAGTTGGCCAGAAGATTCAAGTCACAGAACTATCTGGATTGCAACTTACTGTTGAACCAAGGGAAAAAAAATCATAATGATTATCAGGAGATTTTACTATGTTAACCGTATATATCGTTCTCCCTATCGCGCTCTTATTTATTATCACATTCTTTCGTATTTTGTGGGAATATGAACGCGGTGTGATATTTACATTGGGACGATTTTGGAAAGTCAAAGGACCTGGCCTTATTATCGTTGTGCCGTTCATTCAGAAAATGGTCAGAATGGAATTACGTACTGTTGTTATGGATGTTCCGCCGCAAGATGTCATTTCTCGCGATAATGTTTCTGTTAGGGTCAATGCTGTCGTTTATTTTCGTGTCATCAATCCAGATAAAGCTGTTATCCAAGTTGAAAATTATCTTGAAGCCATTAGTCAACTTGCGCAAACAACATTGCGGTCTGTTTTAGGTCAGCATGAATTGGACGAAATGCTTGCTGAACGTAACAAGCTTAATTTACATATTCAAAAAATTTTAGACGAGCAAACAGACACATGGGGAATAAAAGTCAATATGGTCGAAATCAAGCATATTGATTTAAACGAAAATATGGTGCGTGCGATTGCAAAACAGGCGGAAGCAGAACGTGAACGCCGTGCTAAAGTGATTCATGCAGACGGTGAATTTCAGGCATCCCAAAAATTATTGGAAGCAGCAAAAATTTTAGCGCAACAACCGCAAGCAATTCAGTTGCGTTACTTACAAACTTTATCAAATATTGGGGAAGAAAAAAATTCAACTATTGTGTTTCCTGTTCCAATGGAATTATTTTCTGCGTTTCAGAAAAAATAATAAGTGATGCAACTCGGTGTTGCGTGGAGTGACCACCCTATGACTGAAAGATGGCAAGACGCACATCAAACAATATGGCTCAAAAGCACAACATAACATGCAAGCCATCATTGCATGTCTGATTGCCAATGCAACCAGCCTGGGCACATACAAAATGGGAGACTCATCTGATATTCCTTACGCGATTTTGTGTACAGGGGATGAAAATTATATTCGACTGGAAACACTTAGGGCGGCTAACGACTATATCAGCAACAAATTTTCAAAATTTAATGCTAACTGATTGAATAATAATTATATTTTATGGAAAGCTCTTTTGTTTCGACATAGGAGACATGTTAAGGTTTTTCTAATGACTCATCAGTATGAGTAATTTTGATAGAAAAATACAGCTAGCGGATAAAATATCTGATATGATTGAGGATGTTGTGATAGTTACTCCCTAGGGAGTCTGTCGCAATATATCATTTTTTTTAATTTTATAAGGTTATTAGCTATGTCAGCACAAGAAACTGGGACCGTTAAATGGTTCAACAGCAGTAAAGGGTTTGGTTTTATCTCACGTGATAATGGTGAAGATGTATTTGTACATTTTCGTGCAATTGTAGGCGAAGGCTACCGCTCCTTAGTTGAAGGTCAACGCGTAAGATTTACTGTTACGCAAGGACAAAAAGGCCCGCAAGCTGAAAATGTTATTGCTGAGTAATATCCAGTAATAACACAGTCAAATTTTTGACTGAAGTATTATGAATAAAACCTGGTAATTAAGTCAGTTGATTTTATCTTAAAGTTGCTACTTGATTGCTGGGGCTTATTCGCATTTTAGTGCTATTATTTTTAGCTCGTGTGTTCTTTTTTTCGTTTATTAAATTTGAACTTAAAATGTTGTGTATACCTGCATGTTGAATGAAATTCAAACACATGAATGGCATGCCGAATTCTCAAGTGAGATACAATCACTATCTATTAATACAATTGAAAATGGTCATATCCTTTTTTTTCCGCGACTCGCATTTACACTGTTACCACACGAAGAAAAATTTCTTTCATCTCGCTATTCAGATCCAAAAATAAAAAATATCAGCTTTAATAGAAATACCCATTTACTACGTGGTGTTTGTTCTGAAGATAACATATGTAACGAACTCACAGAAATGATGCGACGATTTGCCTGCTATGCAGAAAAGTTAATACAAAACTTATTGAGTTCTTACTCACCTTCTTTATGTATTGGCCGTACTAGCTTTAGACCTATGGAAATTTCTGGACGAATCAGTTCATATCGCAAAGATGATACACGTTTACACGTGGATGCATTTCCTGCAACACCTAATCAAGGTCGACGCATTCTTCGTGTTTTTACCAATATTAACCCACATGGCCAGGCGCGCGTTTGGCGTATCGGGGAACCATTTATTGATGTGGCAAAACGATTTTTACCACGTGTTTCTAACGCATGGAAAGGGAAAGCACGTTTATTAAAAATGTTAAAAATAACCAAAAGCTATCGTACTGAGTATGATCATATTATGCTGCAAATTCATGACAAGATGAAAGCTGATTTAATTTACCAACAAACTGTACCTCAAACTGAAGTGCGTTTTGCTCCAGGCACCAGTTGGATTGTACAAACTGATCACGTATCGCATGCAGCAATGGCAGGTCAATATGTATTAGAACAAACATTTTATTTACCCGTGAGCGCAATGATCAATCCTGCGCTTTCACCATTACACACGTTAGAAAAGCTTGTTGGTAGAAAATTAGTAAACTCTCATGCAGAAAGGACGATTGTGTGCTGAGTATAGGATTAATGAGCGGAACATCGATGGATGGCATTGATGCAGCACTGCTTGAAACAGATGGATCAGCACACTATTTGCATGAATTAGGCCATACCTCTATTTCTTATCCACCTGTATTTCAACTACTATTAAAAGCTGCAGAACTTGCTGTACGACAACAGGCGGGTGATATAGAAAAAGCAAAACAATATTATGTATCGGCCGTGAAACATTATTTAATCGATGAACTTGATATAGCAGAACATCAAATGAGTGACAAACTTGCAGAATTATCAACATATCTGCATGGAATGCTCACGCTTGATGCGGTGATTCAGCATTCTACGGAATTACATATTTTAGCAGTCAAAAAATTATTGGCAGAAAAAGGTTATGCAGCTAATCAAATTGATGTCATAGGATATCACGGACAAACTTTATTTCATTCTCCTCCCAGAAAAGTTTCTATTATAGTAGGTGACGGTCAGTATTTAGCAGAACAAACTAATATTACTGTAGTAAATAATTTTCGTCGCTGTGATATTGATGCAGGCGGACAGGGCGCCCCTTTTGCGCCTATTTATCATCAAGCTTTAGCGATCAGAGATAAAAAAATTCCATTAGCAGTAATCAACTGTGGTGGAATTTCAAATGTTACTTTAATTAATAGTGCGTGTGAAACAGATTTAGTGGGTTTTGATACAGGACCAGGAAATAATTTAATTGATCGACTTGTACGGCAACGTACACGTGGTAAAGAAAATATGGATAGAGATGGTCAATACGGAAAACAGGGGCAAATCAATACGACTGTTTTACAAGCATTATATGAAAAATCTATTATAAAAAACGGCCAAAATTATTTTTTGCTTATGCCGCCTAAAGTACTGGATGCAGGTGATATCACGCTCATTCCTGAACTAGATTTACTTTCACTTGAAGATGCATGCGCTACTCTAGAAATGTTTACAGCAGATAGTATTATCAGAAGTGTTGAACTACTTAATATAACATTACCTACAAACTGGATTTTAACCGGAGGAGGGTGGAACAATTCTATGATTCGTGAGGAATTCATCCGCCGATTAACCGAAAAAATAGGAAATAGTGTTCGGGTGATGACTGCAGATAACGCAGGATGGAACAGTCAAGCCATGGAAGCACAAATTTTTGCTTTTCTTGCAGTACGCAGTTTGCGAAATATGCCTCTTAGTGTACCTAGTACGACACGTGTTCCAAGACCCCTATCGGGAGGTCAAACGTACATACCTACTTATGGTGTAACAAATGCAGTGAAAAAATTACTTGGAACACGCTTTTTGGACAAGGAAAAATAGGTAATGTGGTTTAAGATACATAATCATCAAGTGACTTTATGCATCTTCGCTAAACCTCACGCCAAGCAAACGGTGCTTTTAAAAGTTGATAATGATGGATTGCATATTACCCTCCATGCAAAACCGCATGAAGGCGAGGCTAATAAAGAGCTTATTTCCTATTTAGCTAAATTATTTCGGCTTCCCAAAAGTCATGTTAACTTGCAACAGGGCGAACACAGTAGACAAAAGGTGGTTAGGGTGCCTTTGACTCACAAAGTGCAGCAATTTCTCAATGATCCAACGCGATTCTATACTCAATAAACCCAATTTAAATTTTTCTAGTTTCGCCAATTTTTAAAACCCAAATAGTATCCTTTGGATAATTTGCTAATTGTGCAGCACGATAGAAACGTTCTGGAGGTTCAAAAGAAGGCTCATCAGACAAGATAATAGTACCCCAATGCATTGCAACCAGTGTTTTTGCACGTAATTCTTGTCCAATCGTCACAGCCTCTTCGGGAGAAATATGTCCTGATTGCATTAATGCAGGTGGATTATACGCACCGATATCAAGTAATGCATAATCAAATGGTCCGTAATCACGGCCTAAATCCAAGAAAATAGAACCGTAACCTGTATCACCACTAAAATAGAGTTTTTTCTGTTGCCATTGAATAGCATAACTTACCCATAAACGCATATTGCGAGTAAATAAATTTCGTTTGGAATAATGATATGCTGGTAAAGCGCGAATTGTAATATCTGCGTGATGCCATGCTTGATGCCAATCCAATTCATGAATTTTTTGATATCCACATCTTTTAAAAAAGTGACTATAACGTAAAGGTGTAACAACATGAATCCCTGTTTTGTTAGGTAATTGCGCGATTGTTCTCATGTCTAAATGATCAAAATGATCGTGACTTACTATAATAATACGAATAATAGGTAAATCTGCAATTTTTAATCCCGGTGGTACAAATCGTTTTGGACCAAAACCATGCATGGGAGACGCATAATCTGTTAAAAATGGATCTGTTAAGATAGTTGTTCCATTCAGTTTAATTAAAAAAGTATTATGTCCTAACCATGTCAGCGTATTTTCGTCTTGTAATTGAGAATAGTTTTTTAGTGCTTCCTTTTGAGTAACAACAAAATCAGCAGGTAATATGGGCGGGCGATCAAACAAACGACGTATGAAAAATGTGATCCATTTAAACAAATTTAAATTTCGTTTAGATCCGCCAGGAGGATTTTTAAAACGTTGGAAAAAAATCAAGTTTATATACTCTTTTCGTTATGAAAAAGATGATCTAATTCTAGTAGACGTTGATATATTTTTTTCATCATTAATTTCTTTTTCGTTTTCGTCTATTTTTTCGTTTTTTCCATTGTAAATATACAGCGCCTTTCCAACAGAAATGAATTAAAAAATATCCTAAAACAGCGGAGCTAATGGCTACTATAGGCAATCCGATAAGAAATGGTTTCCCTACGCTTTGTAACCAAATAAAAGAAGAAGAGAAAATATCATATAAACTTTTTCCATGCCATTCAAATTCATGCGTAACAGAATAAGTTGAATGATCTCTAGTAACCCATGTGCCTACCTTATAAACAAAATAATTAATCGGTAAGAAAGTAATTGGATTGGTTATCCAGGTCATAACAACAGCTATGATCAAATTAGCACGAAAAATAATTGCTAAAATAGCTGACATTAACATTTGTATGGGTAGCGGAATAAAAGCAATCAATAATCCTATTGCGACCCCTTTACTTACAGAGCTACGATTTAAATGCCAAATATTGGGATCAAATAAGTGCTGTTTTACATGATTTAGCCGCGAATCTTTTTTAATATGATCCGGATGTGGTAACCATTTTTTTAAAATTTTTTTTAATCCCATTTTATCTCTCAATTTCCACTTCAGTATGATTCATGTTAAGCTTGGTCAAAATAAATAGAGTAATGCGTTTAAACATGCCATGCTCCTTAGGTGTTTAACCAAATTTAAACTTATATATTATATATTACTATTTTTTTATCTTAATGATAACGCTACGATCAACATATCAGTAAGGTATTCTTCATATGACACAATTATATAAACAATCTCGGCAGCCCTGGTTAAAAAGCATGCCGAGATAAATTCCACGAAAAGTCTTGCTTTGAAGAATTGTTAGGAGAAAGTGCATGCAATCAGTTAGTGAATGGTGGATGTGGATAGGATTTTTTATCTTCATTGTGACTATGATGGCTGTTGATATATTTTTATTAGGTGGCAAAAAAGTTCATCGAGTTTCTATCAGAGAATCCTTGGGATGGGTCATTGTATGGGTTATGTTAGCGTTAATGTTTAATTTTCTTTTGTGGCAATATCTTTCTCATACTCAAGGTTTGAAGATAGCCAATGAAAAAGCTATTGAATTTTTTACTGGATACCTGATTGAAGAATCATTGTCTGTAGATAATATGTTTGTATTTTTGATGATTTTTAATTATTTTGTTGTGCCACCTGAATATCAACGGCGAGTCTTATTATTTGGTGTATTAGGCGCAATTCTAATGCGTTTAATCATGATCTTGGTTGGAATCTGGTTAGTAACAAAATTTTACTGGATATTATATTTATTCGGTATTTTTTTAATTTTTACTGGTATTAAAATGTTTCTATTTGCCAATCAAAAACCAGATTTATCAAAAAATCCCGTTTTAGTTTGGATGCAACGCCATCTCAGAATTACCGCGCATTTTTGTGAAGAAAAATTTTTTATATGGCAAAATAAATTATTATATGCCACGCCTTTGTTTTTAGTGCTTGTTTTAATCGAAATCAGCGATGTTATTTTTGCTGTTGATAGTATACCTGCTATTTTTGCGGTAACTAACGATCCATTTATTGTTTTTACTTCTAATATTTTTGCCATCCTTGGGTTGCGTGCTTTATATTTCTTATTAGCTAATGTAACGTATCGATTTCATTTGCTTAAATATGGACTTGCATTCATACTTGTTTTTGTTGGATGTAAGATGTTGATTGCTCACTGGGTTAAAATTCCGGTCTTATTAGCACTTGGAATTATAGTTATTATCTTGACCACTTTTGCACTATTAAGTTTTTATAAGCCCTTAAAGAAATAGCGTTCATATTTTCTAAAGGAATAGAATAATGACGGAAAGTAGAACATTAACTGTACAAATTGAAGAAGACGATACTGCTTTTTCCATTATAGAACCTCAAGAATTTAATATTAATATACCTCTTAGCCCCGTGACCTCATCTATTTCAAATGATGATCATTCTATCATTTCTTCTTCACATTCTTGTATAAGTAATTCAATAAGTAATACTAGTTTTACTAGTACAACTAGCAGTAAGAGCAACAATTTCAAAATAGAAAATGATAATAGTGGCCTGACCCTATTAGAAAACAAAGAATGTATTACTATTAAATTAAAACTACACGAAGAATATTTTCAAAACAAACAAATAAATTGGGAAGCAGAATTTTACAAGAAAGAAATAGGAACTTTAATAAATAAGTCTTTTTTAAAAGATATTTTAAAGAGCCCAGCATTTTATGTTTTTCAAAAATCCTTTGTCGAACTCCTAAAAAATGTGTTCGATGCATGTTCTAATAATAGTGAAAATGAATACATAGAATGCCAGTTTTCTTTTTTTAAAAAAAATGATGGGGTTGTTACTATAAAGGTAGAAGACTCAGGGTGTGGTTTTCCTTCTTATTTTTTACAAGATAGAAATGAAAATGCCCTTTCAAAGAAAAATTATATGGAATTAATTCAATATAATAATAAAGTCAAATCTGACAAGAAACACGATAATAAAATTATGGGCGGACAACACATGGGCTTGGCACAAGCAACTCTATATCTTACATTACTTGATCCAGAAAAAGGTAATATTTGGATAAGCAACAATGTAAATTTGAAAGGAGAAAAAATTGGAGCCTGTATTTATTTTAATTCCTCTACCTGGCCAAAGCATATAAAAGAAAAAAATCAATTATTAACATGGAAAATAAATGAAAATATTAAAAATCATTTTACTGAATCCGAACAATATTCCATAGTATATGAATACACTCTTTTTCGACAAAATCCTCTAAAAGACGAACAAGTTTATACCCCATCTTATGATTATAAATTTTTTAGTCATCGTGATGAAAAGAAAAACCACACATCCCTATTAAATAATAGACAGACAAATTGCCCTACTCACTCTTATACTTAGCATTTGTAATCATTTTTTTAAAATTATATTTTACTTTTTACTACAAAACTTGCAACAACATCCCAAAGATCCATTATAAATCCATCCAGCAACAAACCCGAAAACAAAACCATCTATTAATCCCCAAACACCTCCAATGATTCCACCTAAAAAGGTAGGAGCATAACCATAAAACACACTTCCTATCACATCAATGAGAGCAACTCCAAAACCAAACATTCCTGCCCATGCAAATAACATCATAAACAACCCATTTGTTATACCAAATGCTAAACCTAGAGCACAGGGACTCAATTGAGCACATTCACTCTTATTTTTCATCATGTTGGCATTCTCCTTTCATTTAACTCTATTTGTACTTTCATTATACGCTTTAATAAAGATAAAAAATCACTGTCTATACAATTGGATAGAGAAATATAAAAGAGTCAAACATTATCTCTTTAAAAATAATCAAATTTTAATTATTAATTGCGATATTATATTAATATGCTTACAAAGAAACTTTAATGAATAAAAAGGATATTAATGCTACAATTTCTTTTTAAAAATCGAAATAATAATACCGCTTTCACTCTGCGTTTTTGGATTCTTGCTATTTTTATCTCATTATTTTTTGGGGGTACATTATTAGTAATTGGATTTAATTATTATCGTCTATCTTCAGACATTAATGCAACAGCAATAAAATTAATTAAACAAGCTGCTATTGCGACACATCGTGAACTCATTGACAAAGAAATGAATTTTGCAGCAGCGCAAGGTGCATTTTCTGCGAAACTGATTCAGCAAGGTGTCATAGATACGAGTGATTTTACAAAAATGTCGGATTACATTCAGACACTCCTGTCTACTGAATCATTACCTATTGTGCAATCTATTGCATGGGGAGATGAAAATGGAAATTATATTTCGCAGAAAAAAAATGATGATGGTCACATTACAACGGAAATAATCCATCGCACAGGATCTTCTGTTACCTATACAAGTTTCTATCGAAACCAGGCAGGCAATATTATTAAAACTGATATTCACAATAAAATAACTTATGATCCTAGAGAGCGCACTTGGTATTTGGCCGCAAAGCAAGCTAAAGAACAAACTTGGACTGATATATTTGTTTATCAACTTATTAATAAAGGGTTACTAGGTATAGCTATTACAACCCCTGTATATAAACCTAATAATCAATTACAAGGAGTATTTTTAATTGGTATTCGTTTAGATTATCTAGGTCGTGCAATTCAAAATATCAAAATCAGTGATAATAGTTTCATGTATGTTGTAACGGGTAAAGGAAAAATAATTGCTACTTCGAAAGAAAAAAAACCACAAACCTATTTAGTTGATATTTACTCACAACCTATGTCGAATATTAGAAAGTCTTTTGATTATTTTAAAAAATATGGAAAAAAAGAATTTGTTTTATCTGATAATAACAAGAAATATGTTGTGAGCTATACGTCTTTATCTTCTTTTATTCCACAAGATTGGTTAATAGGCATCATTGTTCCACGGGAAGATTTCGTAGGTGAATTAAGGCATGCTAATATAAGCACCTTGTGGATTAGTTTAATTATTCTAGGACTTGGTATTGTCGCTATTTTAATTTTAAGTGGACATGTTGTAAAACCATTAAAAAAATTAGTTGAAGAAACTGAAAGAATTAGAAATTTCGAATTAACCGACACCTTACCTATTCGTTCTAAAATTAAAGAAGTGACTGCTATTGCTGATGGTATTTACACCATGAAACAAGGATTGCGTTCTTTTCAAAAATACGTCCCTGCAACATTAGTCAGACAATTAATTGAAACAGGACAAGATGCGCACATTGGCGGCGACAAAAAACAACTCGCTATTTTCTTTTCAGATATTAAAAATTTTACTACTTTAGCTGAACATATGCATCCAAATCAATTGATGCGACATTTATGCAAATATTTAGATGAGCTATCTAAAATTATAGATAAACATGGTGGTACTATCGATAAATATATTGGGGATTCTATCATGGCATTTTGGGGTGCACCGTTACCAGAACAAGATCCTTGTCAACATGCAGCAAGAGCAGCATTGGAAGGACTTAAGCATTCGCGAAAATTAAATGCTGCATGGACAGCAAAAGGAAAACCCGTTTTTTTCACTCGCATCGGATTACATTTAGGTGAAGCAGTAGTGGGTAATGTAGGCTCAAGTGAACGGCTTAATTATACTGCGATAGGAGATGCGATCAATTTAGCAAGCCGCTTAGAAGGAGCTAATAAAATGTATGGAACACAAATTATCGTAAGTGAATCTGTATATAAAGTTTTGCAAAATGAATTTGTATTAAGAATGTTAGATCGCGTTATCGTAAAAGGAAAGAAAAAAACAAATTATATTTATGAATTGCTTGCAGAAAAACCTGAAGAAGTTACATTTGATGTTGAAAAATATAATAACTTTTTTATTAAAGGATTTTCTGCTTATGAACAACAACAATGGAATGAAGCCATAGGTCATTTTAATAATTGTTTGCAGATTTATCCAGAAGATACTGTTGCACCTATTTTTATTCAACGATGTAACTACTTAAAATCTCATCCGCCAAAAAATGCATGGGATGGAATTTGGAGACATAAAAATCATATTTAGCGTTCGCGTTATTTAATAAAACAATAAAGATCGAATATCTGAATTTCCCATATCATGTCCAATACCCATGGTAGTTTTCTAGGTAATAACCCTAAATAGCAAATGTCAGCTTTTTCACGTAGCATAAAAAGACTATCTTCTTTCTAACTATTCGTAGATAGTACTAACGATATGTTACTCTTTCCCTTAGCATTATAGGAGATGACACTCATGAAAGCCGCTTTGATGAATTGTATTGCTGTTTTATTCGGAATCTGTCTAATCGCAAGTTGTTCAACTAATACTCAAAAGGAAAATACAGGGGTAGGCGCAGTCACAGGCGCAGTCATTGGTGGCTTGGCAGGTAGTGCAATAGGCCAAGGAACAGGTCAAGTGGTAGCAATAGGTGTTGGTGCAGTAGCAGGCGCATTACTGGGTGGGTACATTGGAAAATCGATGGATAGTTCCGATAAAGCCAATTCATATCAAGCGATGAATAATCCAACGAACCATCCTGGTTATTGGAAAAATACCAAAACAGGCGCTGTTTATAAGGTCACTCCTATCAGCGGTATGATGACAATCAATGGCAATCCGAATTGTCGTAAATACATTGCAAAATCAACCATGCATGGCAAAAAACAAACGACTCGTAATATTGCTTGCCGCCAAGCAGATGGTACTTGGCAAACAATTTAGTCGTAATAAAAACGTTAATAATCTCTAAACATTGTAGATATGCGTGCTCTTTGGCTAAAAACCAAGAGCACGTTTTTATTACAAATCTGATATAAATGAGGAGCAAAGCATGAAAAAATTAAGAGGGGTTAAATTTTTATTTGAAGATGCCACCTATGATGAAATGACTTCGCCTGTTGGTAGACTGACACTGATCACTACATCAAAAGGTTTGCATGCGGTGTTATGGGGCAACGCTCACGAAAACCCACATTATGAGAAAATGATTAATAGTCTTCGCCAATCTAAAAATGAGGAGACCCTCGTAAAAACAAAACAGCAATTGACCGAATATTTTCAAGGCAAACGAAAAATGTTCGATTTGCCATTAGTCATAGATGGAACTGACTTTCAAATTCAAGCTTGGAAGCAATTACTGAAAATACCTTATTCTAGCACCATTACCTATGGTGAACAGGCAGAAAAAATGGGTGACAAAAAGAAGGCGCGAGCGGTCGGAATGGCAAACAAATTAAATCCAATTTCGATCATTATTCCTTGCCATCGCGTTATTGGAAATAATGGCCAACTTATTGGTTTTGCTGGAGGCCTTGAGAAAAAAGCATATCTTTTAAAATTAGAAAAAACAACGTAGGACAGGTGTGAGAGGGATAGATAACGCTCCTTATCGAAAATAGAATTTGTTAAAACATAAATTGATTATTAACTGGCAATACGATAAATTATGAAACATGAAATGCGCGATGAAAAAATCCTAGGAGATTAAATAAATGGCGCGACCAGGGATTACCTATCATGAAGTCGTCAATGCAGTGACTCAACTGCAAGGATCAGGAAGAAATCCAACCATAGAGAGCATACGCTCCATTCTCGGCACCGGCAGCAGCAGTACGATCAATACGCATTTACGTAAATGGAAAGCAACTCAAGACGAATCATATAAAATTGCCTCTAAAGAAAATTTACCGCAAGAATTTATATCACTCATGAAAGGATTGTGGGAACGCCTTGTCCACCAAGCCGATGAAAAAATTATCCATATCCAGCAAAATATTCAGGAAGACAAGTTGCAACTACAGCAAGAAATAAAGCAATTGAAAGATGAGAATGTCCATTTTCAGCAAATTAACCGCCAGTTAATACAAGAAAAAGAACAAATTTTAAATGATAAACTTGCTTATGAACAAGCGTTACACTCACTACAAAATGAGCATACTTCGCTACAGGCCAAACAAGATGGATTAAATCAACAACTACAAGAAAGACAAAATCGTATAGACGAAATAAATCGCTTACATAATCAAGTTCAAGCCAATCTTGAACACTATCGAGAAAATGCAAGAGAACAACGCTTAATAGAAAAAGAACATCATGAACAACAACAGAAACAACTTCAACAAATTATTGATCAGCTTCAATCAAAGTTAGCTGTTGTAAATAATGACCATACTTCATTACAAGATAATTTTAATAAACTATTCCAAGAAAATGAAATAGTGCAAAAATTAAATGATAGATTGCGTAATGAGATTGATGAGATTAAAACACGATTCATGCAAACTAATTATGATCTCATTGAAAAATCTCAAGCACTCAAATTATCCCAAACGCAATGTCATGCATTGCAACAAAAAACCGATGAAAAAGATAAACTGGTTATTGACCTTCAGAAGCAAATCTCTATTTTATCAGAACAATTATCCAAAATTCAAAAAGAATTTAATGAGATAAACGATCAAAATAAATCTCTTGCACATGAAAAATGGACATTAATGCAGGAAAAATCCAGTTTAGAAGGCCAATTAAAACAACTTGAAAAACTGATAAAACATCAAGTGACAACTGCATAACAATAGGATAAACAATGCCACATTTGATTATCATTGCTGGGTCTAACGGGTCAGGAAAAACTTCCGCTGCTCCAGCATTACTGCAAGATGCTTTACATGTCGATGATTTTGTTAATGCAGATGTCATTGCTCAAGGGCTTTGTGCTTTTCAACCAGAAAAAGCCGCTATTCGGCCCAGTGTTAGCGAAGCTGCGACCAGCCTCCATTTCAATTAATTATTTCAGGTAATCTGCTTCCTGATAATGCAATAACTTGATTCCCAGTAGAATCTGTAAATTTCAGATTCGCTATTTTTTTGCTTATTTCAGAAGTTTGATATCTAAAGTGTGCTTGTTCTTCTGTGGCAATTTCTAATAAACATTTCGCTATATCATCAGGAGATTGTGCTAGCTGTGTAAATGCGTTTCTTGTTGCTTGAGAATATGAATCTAACATTGTTCTGTAATCATTTTCTAAATCAAAATGTAAATCTGGACTTTTATTTAACGTAGAAGATACAAAGTCACTGTTTACAGGGCCTGGTTCAACTAATGAGACTTGAATGCCAAAATGTCTCACAACAGGAGCTAAAGACTCCATCATCCCTTCAACAGCAAATTTAGCAGCGCAATAAGCGTCATTAAAAGGTTGTCCAATTACTCCGCCAACACTGGTGATTGAGATAATGTGGCCAGATTTATTTTTTCTCATGCTGGGCAAAACTGCCTGTGTTAAACGCCATACTCCAAAAAAATTAACATCCATTATTTCTTGTGCTTGAGATAAGCTTGTTTGTTCTAACGTGCCTAAAAATCCAAAGCCAGCATTGTTTATCAGAATATCAATTTTTTGATATTTATTTAAAATATCGTTGACAAGTGTTTCAGCTGAATGATCATCAGTTACATCCAATTGCCTAATATCAATATTGAGTCCCTCTTGTTTTATATTTTCCTGAAGCGTCTTATTTTTATTTAGATTGCGCATGGTAGCTATTACCTGAAAACCTGCTCTTGCAAAAGAGAGGGCTGTTGCATAACCAATTCCAGTAGAAGCACCAGTTATTAATATAGCTTTCATGTTTTTTTACTCCATTAAATTATTTCAATTTTGTTTAAAGATGCTTGAGTTCAGAGAACTACTTGCCTTTTTTAACCGTTCTTTTTATTTTGAATATTGCAAAATTCATTTCATAGGTAGTTTCAGTTCCGGTAACTTCCAACTCATTTTCAGGAATCATCAAATCCGCAATTAAGTCGCCAGTATGTTCCATCAATGTTTTTTGTTTTGGTGAGTTTTCAGGTAGGGTTTGCATCTGGTTGATTACATTGCCCAGCTCTTTAACCTTAGCAAAGGTCTCAATAATTGCTAATGTTGTTTCTGTTGCTTTTTGGCTTTTCAAAATAGTAGCCAACATATAGAGCCCTTTTTCAGTAAAGGCTGTTGGCAGCTTAACTTTGCCGCCTTTTGTTGAAGTCGAAAATTTCGACTTCAATGAATCCCATTCTTTTTTAGTTAATTCAAATAGATAGCCGTCAGGAAATTTATCAAGGTTATTTTTAACTGCTTCATTAATACGCTTGGTTTCAACCCCATATAACTCGGCAACATCTGCATCAATTAGAACCTTTTGATGACGAATAATTATGATTTTTTCTTGAACTTGATCTTGTTTAATAACTTGCATCCTATTTTCCTATGTTTTCCAACCAGCCATTTGGTTATCCACACTCTTTAGATCCATTTTTAATTAGTAACAAAAACGAGGGTTTTTGTTACTTGATCGACTGATACAAATAGCGCCCCAATTTTTTCCTGGATATGGTAATTGAAGTGGTTAAAAATTCATAGTTAAATATCTTGCTCATATAGAATGAGTTATATTACCATCCAGCACGATTCAACTTAATGGAACGTAAGAAATGTTTATTGGCTATGCCCGAGTATCAACCGCTGACCAATATTTGCGGATGCAAGAAGATGCCCTCAAAAGTGCGAGATGCGAAGAAATATTTACTGACATTGCGAGTGGGGTAAAAACTGAACGCCCAGGATTGCATACTGCATTATCCCATTTGCGCAAGGGTGATACGTTAGTAGTCTGGAAATTAGATCGCTTAGGTCGATCATTGGCACATTTAATACAGACAGTCAAAGAGCTGAGTGAGAAAGGTATCGGCTTTAAAAGTTTACAAGAAAATATTGATACGACTACTAGTGGCGGCCAATTAATTTTTCACATCTTTGGCGCGTTAGCAGAGTTTGAAAGAGAGCTAATAATAGAGCGAACACAAGCAGGATTAAAAGCCGCTAGAGTGCGCGGTCGACTTGGTGGAAGACCTGTTTTATTAAACAGTCGGCAAATCAAAAAAATGAAAAGTCACTATAAAAAAGGTGATTTATCTATCAATGAAATTTGCAAACTATTTAATATCACCAAACCAACACTGTACCGATATTTAAGAAGTAATAATTAAAAATAAAAAGGCAATATAAATGGACAGTGTTTTAAACCTTGACGATGATGAAATTCAATTAATAAAATCTAAAAACACAGATAAAAACAAATTAGCATTCGCGGTACTACTAAAATATTTCCAGTTAGAAGGAAAATATCCAAAAAATAAAACTGTAATAAGTCCAGACTTGATCAACTCATTAGCTGATCAACTAAATATTAATATAGAATTTATTGAAGAATTTGAATGGCAAGGACGTAGTATTGAACGATTTCGTCAGGAAATAAGAAATTATCTTGGTTTTAGAATAGCAACACTAGAAGATGGCGAGTTACTTAAAAATTATCTAATTCAAAATGTACTACCAGATGCATTTACTGTGAGACAGTGCATAGAATACGCCTACCACTATTTACGAAATCAAAAAATTGAGCCATTTACCGCAAAAGAATTAGAACGTCATGTTCGTTCAGCATACCGAACCTATGAACAGCAACTCTTTTCCTCTATTCACAACCAATTATCAGATGATACAAAAAAATCAATCGATGATTTATTAATAGGGGATATAGATTCTGATGAAGGTGATTTAGACGAAACCACATCAGAAATTATGTTACGCCACTTAAAAAAAGACATTCCAGGCATAAAATTAAAGTTAGTCGAGTTTGAAATTAATAAATTAAATCGTTTACGGGAAATACATTTACCTACTGAACAATTTTCTAAATTTACACGAAAATTAGTCAAAAAGTACTATGATCGAATTATCGCGGAACCACCAAGTGATATTCTAAGACATCCAAATGAACAAATGTATGCGATGGTTTCTCTATTTTGTTATTGTCGGTCTCAACTATTTACTGATAGTTTGGCAGATTTATTCGTGCAACTCATCCATAAAATGGAAACCTCAGCAGAAAACTTTGTCAGTAAAACAATACTGGCTGAAGTAAAACGCGTTAATGGTAAGTTTGATATTCTATATCAATTAGCAAATGTATCGATCAGCTATCCAGATGGTATCATCAAAGAAAAAATTTATCCTCAAGTAGGTCAAGAAACACTTTTTGATTTAATTAAGGACTTGAATCATAAGGGCAAGTGGTATCAAGGCCAGGTGCAAACGAAAATACGTTCATTATATTCACATGCCCACAGAAAAGTTTTGATTACATTGTTAGATGCCTTTAAATTTAGGACAAACACATCTGATGAATATTTTATTCTTGAGGCAATAGAGTTAATCAAAAAACATCGTGACGATTCTGTCAAATATTTTCCAGATACAAACTTAGTTCCTATCAAACATGTTATATCAGGCGAATGGCATTCAAACGTGATAGAAGAAAGTGGTAAAACAATTCAAATTAACCGTATTAATTACGAAATCGCGGTATTGAATACCTTGCGTGATAAATTACGATGTAAATTAATCTGGATTGATGGAGCATACAGATATCGAAACCCAGATGAAGATTTGCCTCAGGATTTTGATCAAAATAGGGAATATTATTTTAATCTGATGAGTTTACCTCCTGTGGCTGAGGATTTTATCAACTCACTGAAGGGCAAGCTGGATCTTAACCTGAAACAACTTAACGATACTATTCTTGGTAACGAAAAAGTAAAAATTATTAATAAGGATGGAGGACGCATAAAACTATCACCATCCGACGCTCAGGCTGAGCCAACTAATTTAAAAAAGTTACACCATAAAATCCAAAATCGCTGGTCTACAATTAATTTAATCGATATTTTAAAAGAAGTTGATTTACGTGTCGGCTTTACTAATCATTTTCATACAGTAGCTAGTCGAGAGAATATTTCTAAAGAAGCACTGCAAAAAAGATTATTACTTGGCTTATATGGAATTGGCAGTAATGCAGGCTTAAAACGCATTAGCGCTGCAAATGAAGATGTTACCTATTCAGATTTACGATATGTAAAAAGGCGATTTATTAATTCAGTAAACATCAGGGCTGCTATCGCAGAAGTAATAAACAATATTTTAGACATAAAGGACGCTAGGATTTGGGGTGAAGCTACAACAAGTGTTGCCTGTGATTCGACTAAAGTAAGTGCTTGGGATCAGAATTTAATGACTGAATGGCATACCCGATATAGAGGCCGTGGTGTCATGATTTATTGGCACGTTGACACTAAATCAACGTGTATATATTCCCAATTGAAAACATGTTCTTCTTCAGAAGTTGGCTCAATGATCAAAGGTATCTTGCAGCATTGCACCAAAATGGAAATAGACCAAGCGTACGTTGATACTCATGGCCAAAGCACTGTTGGATTTGCTGCAAGCTATTTACTAAATTTTGATCTTCTACCCCGATTAAAAAATCTCTATAAGCAAAAATTATATTTCTCATCTTCAAAGCATAAAGCTGATTATCCAAATATTGAGGCAATATTAAAAGATGCGATTAACTGGAATGTTATAGAGGAAAATTACGATTCTGTTGTTAAACATATGGTAGCATTAAAAACTAATATCGTTGAGCCTGATGTTTTGATCAAACGTTTTAGTAACGATAATTACCAACATCCTGTTTACAAAGCACTGGCTGAAATCGGCAAAGCTGTAAAAACAATTTTCTTGTGCCGTTATTTAATGGATGAAGCTTTACGTATTGAAATCCATGAGGCATTAAATGTTGTTGAACGATTAAATAGTATTATGGGATTTATTTTTTATGGCAAATTGGGCGAAATATCAACCAATCATAAAGATGATCAAGAGCTGTCAATTTTATGCCTGCATTTATTGCAAGTGTGCATGGTGTACATAAATACCTTAATCATTCAAGATGTATTGTCCGAATCAGAATGGGAAAATATTTTAACTACTGCGGACAAGCGAGCACTGTCGCCGTTAATACATGCGCATATAAACCCGTACGGCTTGTTTCCACTGGATTTAAAGAAGAGAATAAGAATTATTGTACCGGATGAAACGAGCAACGAAGAGACTGATGAGGTTACTGCTTGAGATGTTAAGCCTATGTTACGAAATGGCGGTTGGTCGCAGCTTCGCTAACACTGGGCCTATAAGCAATCCAAAGAAACTTTTTTTGATACTTGTCATCAGAATTATTGCCTAAGTACATTAGTTCAAAGAAGGGTATCAGGATCGTCTTATCCAGTCAAATATTTCATAGTATCCTTATTCTCAGAATAGATATTTCATGGTAGAGTAGCGGTAATAAAAACGGTAAATAAGGATTACCCATGCCAACAAACACAACAGCTACGCTCGCCAAACAAATTGAAACCCGTATTTTAATGCTGCGCGGACAACGGGTTATTTTAGATGCCGATTTATCAGCTCTTTACGGAGTGACTACTAAGCGACTAA
>CAZAEO010000016.1:0-27257 GCA_964484285.1 uncultured Coxiellaceae bacterium
ATGACAAAACCGAGTTTCCATGTTTTTCTACGAAAAACTGCGTAACATGAGTAAGAATTTGTCATTCCGTGCTGCAATAAAAACTGTCATGCCAGCGTAGGCTGGCATCCAGGCTTTTTTGTGTTTATTAAACTAAAGGAACAAATTAATGAAAAATTATTATATCTATATTATGGCTAGCAAACGTAATGGAACACTTTATACAGGTATTACTTCAGATCTTATCAAGCGTGTATATCAACATAAAACAGAAGAAATCCCGGGCTTTACATCAAAGTATAAAGTCAACCAATTGGTATATTACGAAATCCATACCGATATTAGAGAGGCCATTAAGCGAGAGAAAAATATTCAGGCCTGGAAAAGAACATGGAAATTACGTCTAATTGAAGAAAAAAATCCCAATTGGAACGACCTGTATGAAGTCATTGTTTAATCTGGATGCCAGCCTACGCTGGCATGACAGTTTTTCACGCTGGCATGACAGTTTTTCACGCTGGCATGACAGGTTCTAATCTAGAAAAGCAATGTAAAGTAAAATTCAGATTATGACAATGAACTAACTGCTTTTCTTCCTTTGTGGTGGGCCTAATGGATTTTTTTCATCTGTATTAGCAGCTTCATTTTCCTTGTCTTCTTGCCTTGCCTTGATCTCTTCTCTCCTCTGATAAAAACGAGAACCTGGCTGCCAGCCTTTTGGGTTTGCTGCAGTCATGATATTGCTGGTTATTGTTTCAGCTGTCTTGGCATCATCTAAAGAAGACCCAAGGAAAAATGGAAGAATGGAACAAATTATATCGGTTGGCAACTGCCCAGCACGTAATGATTTCTGAGAAAAAAATGCCACACAAGATAATGCCGTCCACCGCTCTTCATTTTTTTTCAACAAATCATTTACTTGAGCATATAACTCTGGATTACAAACTTCCTCTGTAAGAAGACAAATATTAAATCCATATGGACAACGACCACTCTTTAGCACATCAAGAATGGCCTGTTGACCAACACCTATTGAGGGTTCAGTGAGACGCATTTTATTATTGAAAGAAAGATCAATATAAAACCCTGGTGGACAAGCTGGCAATGCAGCAGCAAGTGCTTTTGCGCCATCATCCCCAATGACATTGTGTGAAAGGTTTAGCTGCAATCCGGGTGGGAAATGCCCTTGCTGCATAGCATCAGCTAATATTTTTATTGCTTCATCTTTGATCCCACCAAAAGAAAAATCGAGACATAATCCTGGCGGACACTGACCGCTGTTCAATGCCCTAGCAATTATCTGCATCTTTGCACATTGTTCTATCTCGTCAACCGAAAAATTCAAACGTATACATACCCCTGCTGCACAAGTCCCGCTACTCAACCCACGCATAATCTTCTCGATTCCCTCAGAGTTAATGTAAGGAATGTTTCGTAGATCAACACAAACCCCTTTCAAATTATTACCTCCTGTTTCAAAAGCCTCGCCAAATGCAATTGCACCTAGATCGCTAATCTTCCTATTATCCCTTAGATTTAGATATCGACATTTACCCCCTTTAAGCAGTTTGGCTAATGCGATTGCGCCATCATCTTCAATGTCATTATTATTGAGGAATAATTCCACAGAATCATAAGGACAATTTTTCTTTAAAGCATTGGCCAATGCGACTGCTCCTTGATTACTAATATCGCCATGACTCATTGAAAGAACTAATGTATGATCACCAAGCGACTTGGATTCTGTCAGCGCATCGGCAATGACTGCCACACTTGCATCATTACAATTCTCCCGGTCGAATGATAAGTATAATTTTTTTGGCTTTATACCCGTTTTAAGCATCCCGGCAATCCAGGCCATCTCTTGATCACTTAATCGATGATCTCTAAAATAGACCTCTATATCAGACGGATAATTCTCATCGTTATTGTTGCCTATAAGCGCCTCAGTTAGCTGTTCTATAGAATATAAATCAATGTTTTCATCATGAAGACCTAATTGAATCCCTATACTTCGAGGAATGTCTTTCGATTCGCGAAGTAAGGATAAAAACTCTGTTAAGTTGACAACAGCTCGATCATTCATTGGTATTACCTCTTTCACTCCCCATGTATTACTTTAATTTTATACTATTTGTTGTTTCTTTTCCTATCTCTCTGGCGCAATAGATCCATTTTCTTTATATAAATTAAGTACTTAAATTTTTAAATGGCTTACCCCTCACCCATATCTTTTTTATTGCGCCTCCCAAAAATTCGAGTATAATTCATGGCCTTAGTTAACTTAGATACGGGAAAAAAACAAGAATGGTAGTCATTCGTTTATCACGTGGCGGCGCGAAAAAACGCCCCTTTTATCATGTTGTTGCTGCTGACAAGCGCCGTGCGCGCGATAGTCGTTACATTGAACGTCTCGGTTATTTTAATCCGATTGCTACAGGCAAAGAAATTCGCCTACATCTGAATGCCGAACGGATTCAATACTGGATTTCTCAAGGTGCGCAACCGTCTGAACGCGTGCAGCAATTGCTGAAAACTGCACAAAAAGAACCAGCGGCGCCGCATAATGAAGGCATGACAAGCGTTTAGATATCCATGAATAAGGCCGATACCGAGTACGTCATAGTAGGCAAAATAGGTTCGACCTACGGCGTTCAGGGTTGGCTAAAAGTACGTTCTTTTACGGAAAGCGTGGCGCAAATTCTAAATTATAAGCCATGGCATTTAGAGAACGGGAACAATTGGCAAGTTGTTCAGATTCAAGCAGGACAAGCATATGACCAAGGCATTATAGTCAAGCTGGATGGATATGATACCCCTGAACAAGCACGCTTGTTAGCAGGTAAAAAAATTGCTGTACCCCGCTCACAATTGCCGGTTCTCGCAAAAAATGAATATTACTGGGCTGATTTAATAGACCTAAGTGTAATCAATCAGAATGGTAAGTTACTCGGCAAGGTTATTTACTTAATGGCCACCGGCGCAAATGATGTGATAGTGATAAAGCATAACGGCAAAGAATTGGCTATTCCTTATTTGCCTAACACGGTTGTCACCCAAATTGATTTAGTGAATCGAATGATACACGTCAATTGGGAACCGGGAGATAAAGAATAATGTGGTTTGGAGTCATCACTCTCTTTCCAGACATGTTTTCCGTTCTGGAATATGGGATTACCGGACGTGCTTTGAAAGAAAAACGCATACACGTTCATTGTTGGAACCCAAGAGACTTTACTCAAAATCGTCATCATAACGTAGATGATCGTCCATACGGCGGCGGCCCTGGAATGGTCATGATGGCACAGCCATTACAAGATGCGATTCACGCAGCCAAACAAGTGGCGCCACAAATACCGCGCGTGATTTATTTGTCGCCGCAAGGGATGCGTTTTAATCAGCAAGCAGCTGAAAAGCTATGTAAGCAAGAACAGGTGTTGTTGATTGCAGGACGTTATGAAGGCGTTGATGAACGCCTGCTGCAACTTGAAATAGATGAAGAATGGTCAGTCGGTGATTATGTACTATCAGGTGGTGAGCTTGCAGCAATGAATATCATTGATGCCGTCACACGCTTAATTCCGGGAGCGCTCGGACATGAGGATTCCGCAAAACAAGATTCATTGAGTGCAGGTTTATTAAAATATCCTCACTATACACGCCCGGAAAAATTTGCGGGCTTAAGCGTTCCAGACGTGTTATTAAGCGGCAATCACCAGATCATCGAACACTGGCGGCTAAAACAATCGCTTGGCAGGACTTGGCAAAAACGCCCTGACCTCTTAGCAAAGAAACAATTAAATAAACGTGAGCAAGAATTATTAGCTGAGTTTATTAAAGAACAAAATTCGTAAAGATACATACGTATCTTTAGAAGCACGGACAAGGGAGCATGCAAGAGATGTCCGTGGTTTTTTAGAGGTTTTTTAAGAATTTATTGAGGAAATATCACCATGACAAACATTATTCAAATACTTGAAGCGGAACAAATACAAAACGCAAAATCCATACCTGATTTTGCCCCAGGCGACACCGTTGTTGTACAAGTGAAAGTAAAAGAAGGCGAACGTGTACGGTTACAATCTTATGAAGGCATTGTGATTGCAAAACGCAATCGCGGCTTGAATTCATCTTTTACCGTTAGAAAAATTTCTCATGGTGTAGGCGTTGAACGTGTATTTCAAACATATAGCCCCATGATTGATAATATTGAATTAAAACGTCGTGGTGATGTCAGACGCGCCAAACTCTATTACATGCGCAAACTCAGTGGTAAGGCCGCACGAATTAAAGAAAAATTAACCAACAACAAATCCACGGCAACCTTAGAAACCACCAATGATAATGATATCGATACAACATCTACAACAGGATCAAGTGAATAACGTCACTCTTTTTCACAGGGCACAAAAATTCGTGCCCTTCCTGAATAAATTTGAAAAAAAATAAATCCACGTATAAGTAGCAAAGAATACTATGCCAAATAAGAAACCAAAATTATTTCTAGTCTATAAAGACAATATGTCAATGCTTCATCCACAATACAAAAACTATAACCCCAACCATCTTCCTCCAGGCACCCGATTAATTGGATCTCATACTTGGCGACATCACCAACTCGTTTGGGTCAATAAAAAAGGCGAACAAATTCAAGTCACAGATTCCAAACATCCTCCTGTAGGTGCAAAACAAATACCTTACTATAAAGCCTACAATCAAAAACCTGTTTTTGTTGTTGAAAGCTCTGATGGAGACGTAGCGTTAACCACAAGCAAAGGACCCTTTGATACACAGGGGCGCAAAGTATTCATATTGTCAAGCAATACATATAGAAAGAGAAAAGAGCGCCATAAAAAGCAACAACTCTCTAATCAAACTAATACTAACAATCTAACATTAATTGCAAATAAAGAGCCTGCTCAGCAAACTCTCGCTCCTCCCCTAAAAAAACAAAAAAAGGAGTACATAAAAAACAACTTTGATGATGGCTTAGGTAATTATACTCCAGAGACCTTCTTGTCATTACCTGCTAATTTCTCTATATCGCCATTGTGGTCTATTCCTGACGATCAGCCTGATAACTCAACCATATCGATACATCTTTCTGTATCATCATCTTTGCCAGATGAGAATAGCGATGTTGATTTGACAGATTTTAATAACGAATACAAAATAGAAGAAGAAAAACTTGTCATTGATGATTCTCTTTTTCAGGAACCATCGCCCATGGAAGACTCTGTAAATGATAGCCCTTTTTTGCCGCCATCCACCCCCCCACCTTCAACAGAAACGGAAGACGCTTTAATTGATGACTTTCTTTGTCAGAAATCCATCTCGCTATCATCTACTCTTTCCAAAAACCCATTTACTCTTTTCCCCCTATCTGGCCCCTCTCTTGAACAAGATGATACTCAAATAGTCGAACACTTTCCCTTTCTCCCATAGATTCCAACCGTCGTTTCTATTACGCTTACTCATTTGAGATGAAGAAACGCTCATGACACGAGACACAGCGTCTATCAACAAAATTGCCTTACTCGCTACGGGTGATGAAATTAGCAATGGCGATATTTTAAATACGAACTCTCAAGAAATTGCCCATCGACTTTTCAGCGAAGGAATGCATGTGGGTACGCATATGGTTGTGACTGATCATATTGTAGAAATAGAACAAGCCATTCAATTTTTACTGCGCACTCACAACGCCCTGATCATCACCGGAGGTCTAGGGCCTACTTCAGATGATTTAACACGTTATGCATTAAGCAATGCCATTCATCGTCCTCTTGTATTTGATGAAGCAACCTGGAACGGCATTGTCAATCGACTAAAACAGTTTGGTTACGCAACACCTCCCTCATCCAATCGCCAACAAGCGCTTTTTCCAGAAGGCGCAACGATTATTCCTAACGCAAATGGCACTGCGGCCGGTTGCATGATGACATCTGATCTTCAACTCATTTTTATGTTGCCTGGACCACCAACAGAATGTTTACCGATATTTGAGCAAGTTGTATTACCTAAACTGAAACAATC
The DNA here is from genome assembly GCA_964484285.1 of uncultured Coxiellaceae bacterium. GTDB lineage: Bacteria > Pseudomonadota > Gammaproteobacteria > DSM-16500 > DSM-16500 > CAZUQP01. The sequence continues at coordinate 6,016 of CAZAEO010000016.1, forward strand.
AGGATTGCAGCAAATTGAATATCATAAAAATTGGTTGTTATTTGGTGTGAGCGAAGGACAAATTGCAGAAAAACTGGATGCGATTGCAAAACCCTATGATTGCATCACGGGTTATCGGTTATGTTATCCTTATATTGAGTTCAAACTACATTCCAATCGTCAAAATGATTTTAATACACTGGTTCCGCAAATTGAACATGTTATTCAACCTTATTTAATCGGCGATGGCAGCCAACCCGCTTCTCAATTGCTACGAGATCAATTGACCAAGCTAGACTTTACGCTTAACGTGCATGACTTTGCTACCGGCGGATTGCTAGAATCCTTGCTTAAAACACCAACCACTTACTCGCATTTACAATTTGACCCTAAAAAAAATCACACGCATCAAATCATGATCAAAGGCTTAGATGAATTTTGGCAAGGAACAAGTAATAAATCACAAACGCGCTTGGAAATTCATTTTACGTTTCCTAACAAATCTGACGTTATTCACGCCGACATTCCATTTCGCGGATTACGCGTCAAACACTATGCTGTGGAATTTATTTGTTGGAAAATATTGGATTTTTTCATAAACTACCACACATGGAATTGAAGTATACTAATCACAATTTCAATCAAAATTAATAAAATAATAATTGTTTCCAGCATGCTGGAATGACGATGCTGCACCTGACTATTTAACATGTCAAAGAGTTCTTGCAACACGTCCAATTTTTGATTAAGTGATGTTACGCGACTCGGAATATCCAAAAATTTTTTTGTTATCATATAAAAGGGTTCAAGATTAGGATTGCGCCAAAAAAATTCTGGCGTATCAAGATATTCACTATTGAGATTAATAGAACTGCGTGCAATAAATATTTCACCTATACGCTTAAATAATGAACGACGTGAAAGTGATGTAATACCATGACGCGCAATTTCTTCGGGTAAAGATGCATTAATTTTTACTGTTTCTTGAATGGCATCTTCAAATGCTTCTAATTTAATGGCTTGCGCAAGACCATACGAAATGGCCAGCTTGATTTGTGCATTATCAGAATCCAGCGTAATGATATCAATTTTAAATCGTTCATGCGCGTCAATTGACGTTTCTTCGCCAAATCGATAACAAAAATGATCTGTTTCAATGACTGCAAGTGAATTACTGGAAAACTCTTTAACATAGTCTACCCACTTTTGTTCCTGGCGTTTATTAAAGCCCCAACAAACAAATGAACCATGACTAAAGAAAAAAATATCGGCTGTTTTTTTAGTGCTCGCCACATGCAGTACATCGCGCAACAAACGTGTGACATAATCTTTGCGTTTGAACGAATTCGCAAGCTCGCGCAGATCATAACTGCCAGCGGTGCAAAATGATACACAACGCATAAAAGATCGAGGGTGACCCATTAGCATCTCGCACGAGAAAGTCCATTTATGACCAGTCTAGAGGAATTAGCGGGAAAAGAAAAGTTAAGCACGAGCTGTCATATTATAAGGTTCCTCCCCCCATTTAGAAGCCCCCTATAACGAGGCAAGTTTTTTCAACAGGGGAAGAGAAGGCCCCACTTCAATTTTACTCATATTAGCAGGAGGAACCACCCCATCAGCAGACTTAGAAGCTCCAGTACTAGTTTGGCTTCCAATATTGGCTGTAAAAGAATAGGGTGATATCGACTGCTGGCACCCTTGTATTTCCTTCAACCTTTGAACCGTTTCATTTACTTGCTTGTTTAATTCAGACGTCGTAACAAAATTATTATCTTGCTCAAGAGCCGCTTGCATGAGCGCGTTTGCACTTCTTTCTCTCGGCGAGCTATTCGGCGAGCTATAGGGAGTATTTTGCTGTTCGGATTTCACTACAGCTGCAGGATCTACCAATAAACGTTGCTGCTCCTCTTCATTTGCAACTTCGTGGGCTTGCGCGCCCTCTGGTGCGTTCAAGGTGCGATATTTTTTGATGGCTAGACCCGTTCCTACCGCCGCAGCTCCTATTCCAAGCATTGCCCAGAGGGGCATTCCAAATACCATAGCCAAACCTACCGCCACTGTCAGGGTCGCATTGATAAAAAAATTCCATGCATTAGCTTTGGCGGATTGATTGTACCGTTGTTTTTTCTCTTCATCGTGAGTAAAACAAGCTTTTACTCCATAATAGATTGCAGCACCCAGGTGAAAAAGCGTTTTAACTGCCAAAGTCGCAGTGAAAATAATCGGTGATAATAAGACATGCAGTGCCCCCCAGAAAAATCCGCCTACCACTGCGACGGTAAAAGCGCTTGACGCCAACAAATTGATCCAAAACCGTTCGCGCGTGCCGTTTTTTCCTTCCGCTAATTTTTTTTGTCTCCAAGATTCAATGGTTCCCCACCAACTCATTGCGACGATAAAGGGAAATATAAAAAAACCACCTATTTTCATAGGATATCCAAACAAATGGCCTATTTCTTTATCAATAAGACGACGACCGGCTTGTTTCAAAAACATTCCAAAAACAGCGATGATACTGACCGACTCAACCGCACCTGCCATGATTTCCCGTTTTTGTGAAGCAATCATGTTAGCTTGTTTTTCGTCTTGAAAGTTTTGAAGTTCAATGTCTTGATCTTGATCTTCTTTTTTTCTAGCTTGCATAACAATACACCTCTGAGACTTAATTGATTTAGTGAGTTTGAGTGAGTATAAGAGATAGAACATTCTACTGAATTTATCTTAAGAAATTCTTAATACTATCTCCCTGGCCGAAACACCGGCGGACAAATATATTCTTGCATCTCAGTCTCTGCAGAATAAGACGCTGCGCGCACCATCAAACGTAAAGCTTTGTCCAATTTTCTCGCATAATCTGCCGCTGCTTGTTCAATATCGGCGTTACATGCAACCAACTGATGTAAGTGTTCTAATAATTGTTTTATCAACATTTTTTCAATGGTCACATCATCAAAATAAAGTGAAGCAAGCGGTGTACCTGCCAATTCTTCCACCAACTTGGCATCAGGTATTTTACTGCTATCATCAATGCTGACGCGCAAAAACATTATTTCATAGATAAATTTTGCCAACTCTTCCGATGACAACTGGGTATCCAACACTTCGATTAAGGGTGGTAATGTGCGTTCCTGTGTTGACAAAGAACGTTCTGAAAATGGACTAATCAATTGACTATAAGGCAGGCAAAATTTTCTAAGCAAATACTTAGCCAATCCATGATGCCGAGTATAATCCAAAGATAATCCCAGTGGCGCTACTATATCAGAACTTTCAAGATGATGATGTTCATTGCTAAAATCAAAATCGGGATGGGTCATCCGCGAAATATCATGTAATAACATGGCTAGTATTTTGTCAGTTGACAAGCCAAACCGTAAGGCAAATATCCCGGCCTGCAAAGCATGCGAACGTTCACTGACATTTTCGTAAGTCGGCACACCGATTTCGTAATCACGTTGCGCTAAGTTATTATTGAGTAGATCAATCATAAACTTTACATAATGCTCTAATGGTGAGCGCAGTTCTTTCAAAGCCTGCGGTAACTCAATTTTTCTTGCATCTAATCGAACATGTGGTTGAATAGATTCTTGCGTGAGCGGCATAGTGAGTAATTTTAGCAATGGTTTATGCAAAAAGGATCTACAGCATTCCGGAATCCTTGTTAGCAAAAACCGATTCATCGTATAAGGAATAGGGATTTTCTTTATAAAAAAACCTTTTTTCTGCAATTCACTTAATATAAAAGGATAATCCGGTATATGCGCAGTAAAATCGATTAATTTACGCTGAAATGCGGGTAAATTATGCGCCTGCGTACTAAAAAATCGCGGTGAAAACCTAACATGTGAAAATCTCAAAAGCATAACATATCCTTATGTTGCTTTTGCCATCTTGAGATCCCTCGCTGATGCTCAGGATGACGTATTAACGTCGCTCACGAAAAAAATGCTGGAGCAACGCCCCGCATTGTTCCGCTAGCAAACCGCCAACATAATTTACTCGATGATTAAAGCAAAACTCGCCTAACTGCAACACGCTTGTCACGGCACCGGTTTTAGGATCGGATGCCCCATATATTACCCGTTTGACACGCGCATGCACGATTGCACCGACACACATCATACACGGTTCTAATGTAACGTAAAGTGTCGTATCAACAAGTCGATAATTTTTGATAGCGGCCGCACCTTGACGCAACGCAATCATTTCAGCATGAGCGCTTGGATCATGGGCACTAATAGGACAATTCCAACCTTCACCTATGATGTGGTTATCTTGCACCAACACAGCACCCACAGGCACTTCCTGATTGTTTGCTGCGGTTTCTGCGAGCCGGATCGCGCGCTGCATCCAAGCCGTGTCATCTTGAGAAAACATTATTCCCACTCGATCGTTGCCGGCGGTTTGCTAGAAATATCATAAACTACACGTGAAATGCCACGTACTTCATTAATAATGCGATTGGAAATTTTTTCTAATAAAGTATGCGGTAAATGCGCAATCTGTGCAGTCATAAAATCGATGGTTTCAACCACACGTATCGCAACAACATGATCATAATGTCTTGCATCACCTAATACACCTACTGACTTAACGGGCAAGAACACTGCAAATGCTTGGCTTGTTTTGTCATACCAACCTGACTTATGCAATTCATCTAATAAAATAGCATCCGCATAACGTAGTTTATCCGCATATTCTTTTTTTACTTCCCCTAAAATACGTACCGCTAATCCTGGGCCTGGGAAAGGATGTCGATAAATAAGCTCTGCTGGCAAGCCTAGCTCCATCCCAAGTTTACGCACTTCATCTTTAAATAATTCACGCAACGGTTCGAGTAATTTCAAGTGCATCTTTTCAGGTAACCCACCCACATTATGGTGTGATTTAATGACATGCGCCTTGCCAGTTTGAGTCGCGGCAGATTCAATGACATCAGGATAAATAGTGCCCTGCGCTAGCCACTGCACGTTTTTCATTTTTTTTGCTTCGGCATCAAAGATATCAATAAATAATCGGCCGACGATTTTACGTTTTTGTTCTGGGTCTTCTATACTTTTTAGCGCAGCAAGAAATTGTTCTTCTGCATTCACCGTAATTAAATGAATCCCTAAATGTTTGGCAAACAAGGCTTGTATTTCCCCCGCTTCATCTAAACGCAGCAAGCCAGTGTCAACAAACACACATGTTAATTGTTTATCAATCGCTTGCTGCAATAATATTGCGGCGACCGATGAATCCACTCCGCCAGACAAACCCAGAATGACATGTTCATCACCTACTGTTTGACGAATATGATCTATTGCTTCCGCAATAATATTTTTCATTGTCCAAACAGGTTCGCATTGACAAATATCCAATACAAAACGTTCGAGAATCTGTTTACCTTGTTTGGTATGTAACACTTCAGGATGAAATTGCAAACCGTAAAAATAACGTTCTTCATCTGCCATGCCGACAATCGCACAACTTTCGGTACTTGCTATTAAAGAAAATCCAGGAGGTAATTCAGCAACATGATCACCATGACTCATCCAAACATCTAATAACGGTGCATTATGCGCTATCGTATCTTCAATATCAGCCAATAATCGCGTTGGATTTTTAACGAGAACTTGTGCATAACCAAATTCACGCTTCGTACCAGGCTGTACTTTCCCGCCTAGCTGCACTGCCATGGTTTGCATGCCGTAACAAATGCCAAGCACAGGACAACCTAAATGAAAAACAATATCAGGCGCACGAATCGTTAAAGCACTGGTTACACTTTCAGGGCCTCCAGATAAAATAATGCCGTTTGGGACAAAATCACGAATAGCTTGCTCTGTCGCATTAAAAGAGAAAATTTCACAATACACACCGATTTCCCGAATTCGGCGAGCAATGAGTTGAGTATATTGGGAACCAAAATCCAGAATTAACAAGCGCTTAGCGTGAACATCAGACCTCATGTTTTGTATACCTAGTTAAAAGGTTTTAAGAAAGTTTTAAGGCAAGTATTTTACAATAAAAGCTTAATAAAACACAGAGAAAGCAATGTTAACTAGAACAAGCACACCTGAAGAAAAAGAATCAAAAAATAGATATATCATTCATGCTCAACGTAAACCATCACTCGCTTTACTTAATGGAAGATTTTTTACTCCGGGAGCTCAAATTGGCTCTGGCGCAGATCATATTGTTAGAACATTAATTCCCATTTGCTCCGATTCTAAAGAAACAGCTAACGTTGTCATATCACCACGGAAAGATAATAATCCTAACCTTTCATTAGAAGCTGTGCGGAGAATGGTGTCAAACTACAATAAGTATTGTGAGCTTGCAAATAAAAATCATTATAAAGCAATACTTCCTGTTCTTGATGATTCCACAGTAAAAACGTACAGAATAACCATGCCTAAAATACCTGGAAAAACATTCTCTGAATTAGCAGAAATAGAGATTCCCTTGTATGAATTAATACAAATTTCTGTAGAATTCGCAAAAGAACTGCACTTGTTGCATTCAAATAACATGTGTCATGGAGATCCCAATCATAATAATATTCTGATACATAAAGACAACCAAGAAAATTATCATTGCCATCTTATTGATTTTGCTGATTGGGATAATAAGGAAGCAGAAGCGTATGCTGTGCATGATCGCATAAATTTTCTGGATTATTTAAATGAATTTTTCCACATCAATAAAAAAACAGAATGCGCACCGGAATGTATAAAAAAATTTATTGAGCATGCTAATATTGAATATAAGCGCAGTTTTTTATCTAACAACATTATTGCCCCTAATTTAGTAGAATTTATCAAACTAGGAGCTGATTTTTTATTGAAAAACCAACAAAACGTTTCCAAATCAATACTGCCGTGTAGAATGAATTATTTAAAATAACTCTCATCCACCTGATAATTCGGCGCTTCTTTAATAATTTGCACATCATGCACATGGCTTTCACGCACACCTGAACCTGTGATTCGCACAAATTCCGGTCGACTACGCATTTCATCCATATTAATACAACCGGTATAACCCATACCTGCACGTAATCCGCCAATTAATTGATTCACGATAGTCACCAAGCTGCCTTTATAAGGAACACGGCCTTCGATACCCTCGGGCACTAATTTATCTTGTGACGTCATCCCTTCTTGAAAATAACGATCACTCGAACCATTGCGTTGCGCCATTGCGCCTAAAGAACCCATACCACGATAGGTTTTATAGGAACGACCATGATATAGCTCAACCTCACCTGGCGCTTCTTCCGTACCTGCAAATAAACTTCCCACCATGACAGCAGATGCCCCTGCTGCAATGGCCTTACAAATATCGCCCGAATAACGTATGCCGCCATCCGCAATAATACCCACATCAGTCCCCTTTAATGCACTACTCACATTCGCAATAGCTGATATTTGGGGCACCCCTACCCCCGTCACAATTCGGGTAGTACAGATAGAACCAGGGCCTACTCCTACTTTCACAGCATCCGCTCCCGCATGCGCCAATGCTTTTGCTGCAGCAGCTGTCGCAATATTGCCAGCGATAACGGTAATAGCTGGATAATGTTTCTTAATCCAACGCACTCGTTCAATCACCCCTCGTGAATGTCCATGCGCGGTATCCACCACTAATACATCCACCCCTGCCGCAACGAGCGCTGCGATTCGTTCGTCAGACTCACAACCTGTTCCAACTGCAGCACCGACGCGTAATTGCCCTAATGAATCTTTACAGGCAAACGGTTTTTCCTGCTCTTTTAACATGTCCTTAACCGTAATCATGCCACGCAATTGAAATTGATCATTAATCACCAGCACTTTTTCGATGCGGTGCTTATGTAATAATTCGCGTACTACTTCGCGATCTGTGGCTTCTTTGACAGTCACTAATCGTTCTTTCGGTGTCATAATATGAGTAACGGGTTGATCCAACTGGGTTTCAAAACGCAGATCACGACTAGTCACAATCCCCACTAATTGCTGGTTTTCTTCCACTACAGGTAAGGCACGAAAATTAAACGATTTAATAATATCTAACACCTGACGTATGGTCGTTTGCGGAGAAACAGTAACAGGGTCTTTTACTACCCCACTTTCAAACTTTTTGACCTTGCGAACTTCTGCGGCTTGTTGCTCAATCGTCATGTTTTTGTGAATGATGCCTAAGCCCCCTTCTTGCGCAATAGCGATCGCCAAACGCGCTTCAGTCACGGTATCCATTGCGGCCGATAAAAACGGAATATTGAGCATCATATCGCGAGTTAATTTTGTTTTTAAATCAACATCTTTTGGCAGAACTAACGATTCAGCAGGTAATAACAGAACATCATCAAAGGTCAATGCATCTTGGACAAGCCGCATGGTTAACTTCTCCGTAAAATAGAGGATAAAATTAACTTAAGGATTGTACACGATTTTTAGCAAATAGGAAGAAAAATAATCACATTTATGCTATGATAGCGCCTAAAAAATTAGACAAATAATATGAAACGAGGGGCTTCATATGTCATCCAATCGTCCATCAGAAATTGAAATGATTTGCTATCCAGCCAAACCTATTAAACATATCGTTATCATAGGTGCAGGCCCTATGGGTTTATATTTAGCTAACCAGCTGCGACAAAAAGGGGTAGAAAACATTATCGTTATTGATCCCCGTGCTGGAACCTATACCAGACCAGGCCACTTAGACAAGAAGCATTTACCCGAATTTCAAAAACGCTTGATGAGCCCTTTAGAATATAAAGTTGGAGTCCAGCTTCATATCAAAGATATCGAACGTTATTTTTATCAAATAGCGGAATCCGCCAACATCTCTATGATCCGCGGAAAGTTCGTGACATTTTCCAAAGGCCAAATCCAAATAGAAAATGAAAAGGGTTTCCAGTGTCTTCCTTGCGATTTAGCATTCGATTGCACTGGACAACATCGCGAAGTCGTAAAAGAAATTAATCGCTTAAGATCAGACAACTCCCCCTTTCATATTGTGAAAGTCAATGAGCCGCCTATCAAAACACATCTTGCAGCCTATGTTAAAATGGCAAGAAAAGATTTTGAAGATTTAGAAGATGAATCTAAATTGAGTTTAAGTGAACAAGCACGTATTTTAGTTGACTTACAAGAAAAATTTTCCTGGAACAGTTATGAAGCCCCTTATTTCCGGATAGATGATTTTGGAAAAAATAAAGTGCTGATTTATTGTGAAATCCCGCCAAATTTACCCCCTGACGAACAAGAAAATTGGTTGAAAGCACTTTTTGAGTTGCAAACAGGAAGAAAAGATATCTCCTTTAACAAATTAGAGAATTCACGAAAATATGGCAAAAAACCCCGCTTTGTTGCATTTACTGTAGACCCGCATGAAGTCGTAGAACCTTGTTATCAAGGTGATCAGGATATTCCGATGACCTTCGTTGCTGGAGATGCCCAAATTGAACCGGATTACCGTCTTGCCATTGGACTTTTGAGTGGAGCAAACCGGATTGATAATTTTATCGAAGCAATGAGCATCAAAACAGGCAACATTACAGCAATCAATATTCCACAATATAAACATGATTTAGCTAAATTCATTGAAATGCATAAAAATGCACTTAATGAGTTTTATACTCCTAAAAAAATAGTTGAATCCACGCAGCTCGTAATAGAAAGATGTGAAAAATTTTTTGATGATAAAAAAATTTTTTTGAAAAATCCAGAAGCCCGCGTAGACATTACAAAAAATTTATACAAAAGAGCTTTAGTCAGATATTACGCGGCATTAGATGCAAAACAAGAAAAAATACGATTTGATTCTGAAGGTAATATCAGCAATGAAAAAATTTTATTATTAGGAAAAAAACTACTACTTAAAGCAATCACCATTGCAGAAAAAAATGATGCTAATTATTCTATGATAGAAGAAACATTATTAGACATGGTTAAAAAAATAAAAAATGCAGCAAGTAACTTATTTAATCAAGAGAAATACGAAGCGAGTGAATTTCATTATCAAGAATTATTAACTATACATCTAAAAGATTTAATAAAACAGGATTGGGATGAAATTGCAAAAATTTATTCTAACTTAGTTTTAATTGCCAAAAAAAATAAAGATGCAGAAAAAGTAAAGAAAACAGCCAAAGAAGCATTAGATTTACTTTATGCAAAATTACCGTCTAATCATAAGATGATCGGCAAGATACTCTTTAATCAGACAGATTCAATCTTAGATGAAGCAGGAACATATTCTGCTAATTCTATTTTTAATAGAGGACGTGCAAACGAACAGCTGGAATTTGCTGCAAAATTACTCCAACAATTAAGTAAAAATGGCAGCATCAACGATCATAACTTATACGAAAAATATTCTATCATCGCGCGAAAACACAATTTAAAAGTTGATTTAGCCACCATACCACAACCGCTTGCTAAATCATTCGCTTGAAAATTACGCCTGAAATTCTCTAAATTTAGAAGGCCTTATTTACACCAAACCTGCCTAGGCTCTATTCATGATATACTATATTTAATGTAAATAAAGGAGCATTTCTTAGTGAGCACTCCGAGATCGACCGGGTCAACACAACAAATACAACAAGAACTAAAGGAACAAACATTAGAAGAAAATCAGATAGATTTTGTGCAACCTCCTGCGGAGACCATCGCAAAGCTCAACCACGCCTTAAAAGATGAAAAAAAAGATATCGTGCGATATTCAAAGCTCTACTTAAAAGAAAAATTTAATATTGAAGTCAAGCGTGGCGGCATTGTACGGGTAAAAAATGATAGGAATTCATTTGATTTATATATGGTTTGTCCTGGAATAACGCTAGGCGAGGGAGGATATGGAAAAGTAAAATTAATGCAAAATATTGAAAATCCGAATGATACTCTTGTATTAAAAGTACTAAACACTAAATATATGCAAGATGCAAATATTGCGCGTCAATTTCGTAATGAAGCTAGAAATCTTGAAAAAATGGGAAGAGGTAAATCAACTATACTCTCAAAAGAAAGAACAGAAAATGAAAAAATAAAACCTGAAAAATTATACTTAGTACAAAAATTTATTCCTGGAGAAAAGTTACACTTCTATTTAAAAAATAAAAAACCAGAACTGGCAGAATTACTTGATATCGCCTTACAAACCATGCAGTGTGCACAAGAATTGCATCAAAATAATATTATTCATAGAGACATCAAAATTGAAAATTTTATCTATAATCCTAACATAAAGAAATTGACCATTGTTGATTTTGGCATAACTCAAGAACCCAATACACCGCGTAACATAGAAAAAACAGCACCTGACAAAGCATATGGCTCAAGGGGTCATATTGCACCTGAAATATATTCTGGTGAAAATTATACGGAGAAAAGCGACATTTATTCCCTAGGAAAAAGCATTAAATAACATTGATCTATATGCCTCTAATAAAATCAAGCTAAAAACCTTAATTGAAAAATTAAATGATCTTAAAGATCAAGCTGAAAAGCTTCCACATTACGGACCAGTCAAACGATTTACCCAAACATCCTCTGGAACTGTAGCGACTTTGCAAAAATGCATTACGTCGTTTCAGGAGTTAAGCGATTCACTCTCTCATAAAATGCAAGGGCCTCGTAAGAAATAAAAGCACTTCATAGGACAACAAACATTTTTATCACTTCAGTGTCTTACGCCGCACATAGATCGTTCTAATAACGGAAGCCACAACATTACCTTCTGCATCGGTAACATCAATTGTTTGCTCAAAAATATACTTGCCTTCACTATCTGCTTTAGCGCGAATGGCTGCAATTTCTTCTGGTGTAAAAGTAAATGTCGCCCTAAGCCTGCCGCGACCTGGTTTTTTAAATTCAATGCTAGCTGCCTTGTCCCAAACAATATAATCCTCTCGCAGATTTTTCATGAGAATTAACATATAAAATGCATCCGTCAAGACAAAAATCGAGCCGCCAAAATGTACACCAACATAGTTAGTGTTATACCAATACAATCTAAGCGACGCTTCAATAGTCAGAAAATCAGGCGAAATACGATCTACAGTAATACCTGCACCCCGAAAAGGCCGCCACCGATTTAACATAACGCGAACCCAACTTGCCGGCATGCGATCCATGAAACGCCGTAATAATTTGTTAGCCATGACATGACTTCCTTTCACAATAACGCAAATCAGTTTACCATACTGCCATGAACACTATTGATATCAGTCATTCAGAAGAAATTTATACTGTAAGCCAGCTAAACCGCGCCGCACGGTTGTTGCTTGAAGGACATTTTCCCCTATTGTGGGTAGAAGGTGAAATCTCCAATTTTGTTGTACCCAGTTCAGGACATTGGTATTTTTCATTAAAAGATTCGTTAGCACAAGTACGTTGTGCGATGTTTCGTCCACAAAATCGGCGAATAAGCGTTTTACCCAAAGAAGGTACGCATGTTATCGTCAAAGCACGCTTAAGCTTATATGAAGGACGCGGCGATTTTCAATTATTGGTTGAACATCTGGAAGAAACAGGTGAAGGAAAATTACGCCAAGCATTTGAAGCATTAAAAAAACGCTTAACCGAAGCCGGTTTATTTGATGCTGCACATAAAAAATCACTGCCTGCTTTCCCGCAATGTATTGGCATTATTACGTCGCCTACTGGCGCTGCCATTCGCGATATTTTAAGCGTTTTAAAACGACGTTACCCCGTCGCACCTATTATTATTTATCCGACGTTAGTTCAAGGAGAAACAGCAGCTAATCACATTGTAAACGCGATACAAACAGCTAATCGCCGCAAAGAATGTGACGTATTAATCATCGCGCGTGGTGGAGGAACACTAGAAGATCTATGGCCATTTAATGAAGAACACGTTGCGCACGCAATATATCAAAGTAAATTACCTATCGTTAGCGGGATAGGACATGAAATTGACTTTACAATCGCTGATTTTGTGGCAGACCTGCGAGCGGCAACACCTACCGCTGCCGCTGAATTAATTACACCCCAGATTGAAGATGTATTTGCTGCTTTAAATAAAGATAAAAAACAACTTATCCGTTATATAAAACAAACATTATATCATTTACAACAACAATTTATTTTTGCGCAGAAACATTTACAGCAACAACATCCAAAACGTCGTTTGGCCGAACAAGCACAACAACTGGATTTTTATGAAGCAACGCTCATTCGGTTACAACAAAAAATTCTTAATGACTATCAAACAAAATTACACATACTCGCAGCAAAGCTTGATGCATTAAGTCCCTTAGCTACTTTACAACGTGGATTTTCTATTACCAGTCGGATAAAAGATCAGAAAATTCTGCATGATTCCAGTCAAGTCAGCATTGGTGATAAAATTCATATAAGACTCATGCAAGGTCAATTGGAGTGCACTGTTGATGACAACACGTAAAAACGTTTTAATTCTAGGATATAGTTACGCTATTCAATTTATTGATGTTTGCAATCAATACGTAAAATTATTCGACCAAAACCATTATAAAGTAACCGTCGCTTATTTATCCGGCAAACCAGACGAAAACGCGCGCTCTAAAACACTCGCTGAAGAAGTGATTTTTCTAGATTTTGCAAAAAAAGATTTGCGCGGCATAAAAATCAGCGCTATAAAAAAACTGTTAACATTATGTCAACAAGAAAAATTTTCTATGGTTATTTGTCATCGATACAAACCGATTTACATCATGTTATGGGTCGCGCAATTCTGTTCTATTCCCGCTTTGTTTTTTGTGATGCACGCAATGAAAACCTTTCATCATGTTAGCAGAAAACTATTGATTGCATTACTTGCGCGTAAGAACATGTATTTTGTAGGCGTTTCTAATGCAACGCGTGATGATATGCGTCGCGATTTATGGTGCATATCAGCTGAACGTGTCATCACGCTTTACAACTGCATTGATATGGAATTGACGGAATCTGCTTTATTGTCGCGCGAAGAAGCACGACATACGTTAGGGTTGCCTAAAGATGCTTTTGTATTTGGTACGGTAGGAAGATTAGTTCCAGATAAGGATCAAAAAACACTGATTCATGCATTTGCCAAAATAAAATCGCACTGCCCAAAAGCAACATTAATCATCATGGGCAATGGTGCATTAGAACATGATTTAAAAAATCTTACTCACCAACTTAAGTTAACCCATGATGTTATCTTTACTGGTTTTGTTCCTGAAGCATCTTGCTATTTTAAAGCATTCGATGTATTTATTTTGCCTTCCATTGAAGAAGCATTTGGTCGCGTATTACTCGAAGCAATGACTGCAAAAATACCCGTCGTGGGCACACGCATCGATGGTATACCTGAAGTTATTCAAGACGCAGGTATTATTGTAGAACCACAAAATCCTGAGGCGCTCGCATCGGTGATGATGCAAATGACACACAAATCATCTTTGGAATTAACTCAATGGGGAGAGCAAATATATGAACATGTAAAAAAACACTTTTCCCTTCCGACGTTTAACAACATCTTCTGGAACATTCCAATTAATGCATTGTAATGACTTTCGGCTTCACCAACCGCGCAAAGTCTTCATATGACATTTCTAATAATTCTGAATGTGAACCCGCATTAAATGCAATATGGTCTTGTGAAATTAAATGATCAGAAATATAGACAGGCATTCCATATAAGTTACCAAAAGGCGGCATTGCACCTATTTCGCATTCTGGAAACTTTTCTTTAAATTCCGATTCTTTCGCAAGATCCACTTCTCCTGTACCTGTTAGTTCTCGCAATTCAGAAAAATTAATATGATCAGTTGCAGGAATAACAACCATAATAAAATTTTTTCCTGCTTTTACGATCACTGTCTTAGCCAGTTGCTTGCCGGACACATGCGCCACCGCAGCAATTTCTTGTGCTGTATAACTGGGTGAATGATCAATGCATAAATATTTTATGTGATGCTTATCCAGAAACTCTTTTATCTGTTTGGTCGGCATAACCCACCCCCTACGCTTAGTATCTGAATAATATTATTATAGTCCAAATGGAAAAGATGCGTATTAAATAATCAATAAGTTAGATAAAGGAAGATTATTTTTCTGTACTAAAATTTTTGTAATTTATTGAAAAAATTGAATTATCCAACACGAAGCCCATATCAGGCGCCACAATTCGGCGCTCAATTCGGCGCTCAATTCTTAATAAAGTATTAAGAAAGGGTATTTACAATAATACAAAAATAATGAGGTGCGTCCATGTCGAGCAATAGGTTAGCAATAACAAATATAGAATCAAAGCAGGATTCTATTCCCTCGGAAGTCAAGGAAACTAAGCAGTTACCAGACTTACCCACTGTGTTAGAAGCTATGATTCTTGAATACGCTAACGGTGAAAATTTTCTTAGCGCAAATTATTCCCCACGAACAGTAGGCCCTACCTTTTTTGAAAAGCGATTACCTGTCATGACCTTATTGCAGCATGCGGCATACGCCGAATACAAAGAAGTCGATGCGATGTTGACCAAGAATCCTTTGTTGCTATTGGAAGAAGATACGGTGACCGATTATTCAGACCGCACGCATTCCAAACGCACAGTCTATCAGCTTGCCTTAGGCGCCGTAGATCGTGATCTCTTCACTGATAAAGGTAAAAAAGTCGTAGACGGTATGGTTGAAATGATAGAGAAGCATTTTAGCAGATTACCCGATAAGACCGCTGATGAAATAAACCAAATTATGCAAGCACAATATAAGGGACAATTCCCAGAGGGTTGGGAAGCAGAAGAAAAAAAGAGAGTCCAAAAGGATTCGGCGGCACTTCATGCGGCGATGAATGTGATTAAAAAAGCAAGTGACGATAATTGCAAGAAAACCTCTGCCCTTGAAGATAATATACATATTATTTTACACGAAAAAGAAGACAAAGAAGGTAAAAAAGAATCGCTGCGGGCTATTGAGCTTAAAAGAATCGTTCAACCGATTATGAAAGCACGTGATGAAAAAGAATTTGAAGCAGCCTTCAATGAGTTGAAAAATTATGTGAACAGAAAAGGGTTAATAAAAAACGACTTTAATTTTGCAGTGCTCAAAGCCATTTATCAATTTAGAAACTATTTAGAACCTAAAGGTGTGATGACAAGTGGAACACATTTTAATCACCAACTGCTTGCTGAGGGAGCTACCCAATATGGTGAGCATTTTGTGAATTTTGGCAACCGCTGGAATAGCCCCAAAAACCTATTATGTTTTCAAAAAGTGTTTGGTTATATCGAACGCTTTGTGCCGGCATGTGATGCAGAGCTTATTGCGCAAGGGCTTTGGGAAATTTTTAAAGCGGGTAATCCATCGCGGCGCTCTCTAGCATTTTTATTGAGTGAATGCCAATATTTTCCGCTTGCTTCGGATCCGGCTTGGGAGATTGGATATAATTGCGCGTACATGCCGGCGTGGCGAGGGGACGGGGCGGAGCCGGAGTGTTTCGTTTCGCTGTTTTCACAAAACTTATATCAAGCAAAAACAGCTGCATTGCAAAACTTATGCAATGTCCAGACAACCAATCAAAAAAGAGCAGTTGTGTAATAATGTAAAGCGCGGCACGAAGCATTCCTGCGGCAATCGCACTCGGTTGCACTTCCCAAGAGGAACCTAGCTATTTTAAAAAACGTAACACTCGCGTAATTGCATAATCTACTTCTGCTTGTGTCGTAAAACGTCCAAAGGAAAAACGCACTGAACAATGCGCATCGAATGCCATCATGCCTAATGCACGCAAGACATAAGAAGGCTCTATTCCTTTAGTATGACATGCGGAACCTGCTGAAATAGCTAATTCTGGCAATGCTTGCATCAATGCATCTGCTTTTATTCCAGGAAAATGTATATTCAAAATATGTGGTACAGCCTGTTCAATATCACCATTAATAGTCACACCATTAAAGCCAGCCAGCGCCTGACAAAAAGAATGCTTAAATCCAGCGATGATTTGATTTTCGTCCTCCATCACCTGTTTTGCTAATGCAAATGCTGCGCCCATACCTACAATTTGATGTGTTGCAAGTGTTCCAGAACGCATTCCTGATTCTTGACCACCACCCTGTATTTGCGCTGCAACACGTACTCGTGGTTTACGACGAATATAAAGTGCTCCTATACCTTTAGGCCCATATACTTTATGAGCACATAACGAAACAAGATCCACTGGAATTTTTTGCACGTTTAACGAAACTTTACCCACACTCTGGGCTGCATCAACATGTAACAAAATATGGCGCGCCGCAGTTATTTCTGCGATTGCTTGAATATTCTGGATCACACCTATTTCATTATTGACCTGCATGATAGAAACCAAAATAGTGTCCTCACGCAATGCTGCTTTAAAGACATCGAGATTAAGCAACCCATTTTTTTCAGGTGCTAAATAGGTCACTATAAAACCTTGTTTTTCCAATTGTTGACAGCAATCCAATACAGCTGGATGCTCCGTTTTTAGCGTAACAATATGTTTACCTTTTTGTTGATAAAGAGACGCTGCGCCTTTCAAAGCAAGATTATTCGATTCTGTTGCACCGGACGTCCAAATAATTTCAGCAGGATCTGCATAAATGACATCAGCCACTTCCTCACGTGCTGCATCAATTGCTTTTTTGGCTGCCTGACCAAACACATGTAAAGACGTTGGATTGCCAAATACACCTGTGGGCGTTAAATAATGCAACATTTTTTCAGCGACACGCGGATCAATAGGGGTGGTTGCAGCATAGTCTAAATAAACAGGTAAGTTCATACACTTTCACTTTGCACACGTGATGGCACATCTCTTAACCCTGTAGAGAGCGTTTGCTCCCCTGCTTGACCTGATTCATGGTATTCTGCATCTTGATTGACATGCCATACATCAAAATGGTTCTTTCCTGCTAGAATATTCTTCACTGTTAACATCGCCGTCATCATGGCATGATCTTGATTATTGTATTTATGCATACCATTACGACCAATCAAATGTAAGGTAGGAAATTGCACTGCTAATTCATGGCGAATCACTTCAATATGTTCTTTGTAATGCTCATCATACACAGGATAAGCTTGCATTTGCCGCACGACACAACCATCCATAATATCACTTGCATCAGCAAGACCAATTTTGGCAATTTCCTGTTTTGCTTTCTCAATTAAATCAGCATCAGATTGTTGCCACATGTTATCTCCGGCAAAACAAAAATATTCCATGCCGTAACAACACATTGTAGAATCAGGCACCATTTCGTCCGACCACGCTTTAAAGTTTTGGATGCGCGCAACATCGACTGTTGGATCATGAATATAAATCCAATTGTCATTTAATTGATTTTTATCTTTTAGAATTAACACGACAATTAAAAAATCTCGATACTTTAAAGAAGTCGCTGCATGCATGCCCTGTGCAGTAACACGAGGATTTAAATAATCTACAATAAGCTCACGTATTGCAGCAGTCGAAATCACATGCGACGACTCAATTGTATGCACCTTGCCTTGTTGATCTTGATACGTTGTCATCCAATTTTTATCTATTGCATTGTAAGCGCAATGCTGTAAACGTTGCCCCAAGTGAATATGCCCCCCTAATAATTGGATCTTTCTGCTGCATTCTTCCCACAACATGCCAGGGCCTTTACGTGGATAACGAAATGAATCAATTAACGTCTTAATCACTTGGTTATTTTTTTTAAAACGTTTTCTGGGCAGCATGGCATTTAGTACAGCAGTCATCAATGATAATCCCTTAATGCGTTGTGCAGCCCAATCAGCTGAAATTTCTTCGCACCGCATGCCCCACACTTTTTCAGTGTATGTTTTAAAAAACATCGCAAACAAACGCTTACCAAAATGATTACTCATCCAGTCTGCGAAGGACACAGGATTTTTAACCGGAAATAGCTTAGCTTTCAAGTAAGAAAGAAAACACAAAAAAGATTCGATGATGCCTAATCTAAACAGCACTTCAAAAAATTTTAAGGGATAAGAAAAAAATGTTTTTTTATAAAAAATGCGTGATAAACGCGGTCGAACCAACATATCATGTGGCAAAATTTCTGTCCAAAAATCCTCGACCTCTTTTGCCTTAGAAAAAAACCGATGACCGCCTATGTCAAAACAATACCCCTTGTAAACAATGGTACGCGCGATACCGCCCACATACTGTGGGTCACGTTCAAGCACGGTAACTGGAATAGTTGCTTTTGCCAAAAGATAAGCCGCTGTAAGCCCTGCAGGTCCCGCTCCTATAATAACAACACTTGTACCGCGATTCATTTATTTTGCCCTCTAATGGCCGTATCATATCATAAGAATTTATTTGTTTGAGGTAGGAACCGCATGATTTTCACAATCGCCCCAACACCTTATCCCAAAAACATAATCGCTTTATGCTTGATCTATCTCGTATTTCAGATACTCTATATACCCTATGCAGCGCTTTCGGTGGATGAATTGTGGTTCGCCCATCATATTTACACCTATACGCATCAATTACCCTATCGTGACTTTTTGCCCTATAAAACAGTCCTCGGCTATTATCTCTTAAGTATCCCGTTTTTTTTATCGCATACGTTGCTTTGGCCGCTCTATTACATTAAAGATGAAATTGCCATCATCAATACACTATTGTTTGCAGCAACAGGATTCTGGCTAAGCCAATTTTTTAATCCAAAAGCGGTTTTTTATTCTTTTTGCTTGATTTTTGCAAATCAACTTTTTCTTATTTATTCTGTTGATTTAAGAGTCGATATGCTCACGAGTTGGTTAGGGCTTATCTCTGTTTTATTTATTTTAACAAATCGATCTACATTAGCAGGATTTGCCATTGCACTGAGTTTTCTCATTTCCCAAAAAGCATTATGGTTTTTTCTAGCGACCAATGCGGCGCTTGGCATTTACGGATTGTATAACGCACGTCATTGGCGCATCGTTCAGCAAATTATCCAATTTAATGTTGCCGCTCTCCTTCCGATTAGTTTGTATGTGCTCTTTTGGGCACTCGTATCCAGCCCTGCTATTGTGCTAAAGAGTGTATTTTATGAAGGTTATACACAAGCAAAAATTCACTGGTATAGCCAAATTTATTATGATTGTTGGCAAACTATTTTAACGAATGGGCCTTTATTAATGATGCTCTGGCCTTTGACATGGATCGGGTTATTTAACCAAGAAGCGTCTAATCCAGAAAAATCACGACGCGTTTTTATCACAAGTTATGCTTTTGTCATGCTATTTTTTATCATTTCTTATCAACAAGCTTTTCCTTACAACATGGTATATTGCATGCCGGTATTTTTATTGATTTACCCCGATTTTTTTTCGTGGGCGCTCGCACACTTTCGCGAGAATGCTCGTATTTTTAATGAAAGAAAATTATTTTGGTTTCTCTCGCTTTTCGCTGTCAGCATCATGAGTCTTACGATTATTTTTGCATTACCCGCTGCTTATTTTCTGATAGCATTGATTCCTATACTGCTTGGTTTGTTACTTCATTCGAAACAGAAAGATATCACTCTTTTTCCTGCTCCTATATTCATTTTTATTATCTTTACTGGAATAGTTTATCCATTACTTAATTTCAGCATCATTGCTTACAACTTGAATGGCCATTATCAACAATCCATGATCATGCTTACTAACAACTTACTGACAAAAGAAGACAACTATTTTGCCGGCACACCTTTGTTATATAACAAAGACCAAGCTATTCCAGGTTTAAAAAACTTGATTGGGCCAGCCATTTCTTATTTATATACACCTAAAAAAAATCTGTTGCCCATTATGATCCCTTCACTGTATCTAACACCTAGAACTGCGGAAGAAGTCATCCATGATTTAAAAAATACTTCGGTAAAATTATATGTGAATAATTACCGAATAGTAATGCTTCCATCCACGATAAGGCATTATCTCATGACAGAATTCGCACCCTTTTGGGGAAGTATTTATATCTATGCGCCTTTCATCAACAAAGAAAGGCTTACGTTTTTACTTAAATTTGCCGGAACATATGAAATACAAAGCGATCCATCCGCAATTATTTATATTGATAATCAAAAAGTCAGTCTAAATACGACAATCCAATTACGCAAAGGCGTACATTATTCTAGAACCAATCAAGATTACCGATTGAAGTTAATACCCGAACATTCTCTCAAATTAAATCCAGCTGATAAAAATGACGATTGGTATCGAATGGTGAAGCCGATTTTGATGTAATCACCGCACTTTCTTTGACTTAAGGCTCTGTAAAAGAATAACTTCCCCTTTTAGCAGAGCAGATTGCTATCAGAT